>JBCBUA010000066.1:0-10380 GCA_039818365.1 Pseudomonadota bacterium | reverse complement strand
CGAAGCGTGTAATACATGTCCGCGCCGTTGCGCATGGTCTCGTAAGCATGGGCAACGATCTCGTCATCGGACCCGAACTGCGCCCAGGTCGATCCGGCACCGGTGAAGTGATGCGGCGCGATGCGGCGGACATCCTCCATCTGATCGGCACCGACCACGAACAGGTTGATACCGGCCTCGACACAGGCCCTCAATTCATCGTTGTCCGCCGGATTGGCCATCGACAGCGTACGGCCGGAGCCCTTCAGCGCCTTAAGATCGGCCACGGTGTAGTTGCGCTTCGCCGGGTTCCGGCTGAAGTCGTAAATCCGCTTCATGTCTCGGGTCCTTCTCCGGCCTGTCAGGCTTTTGCAAGCTGCGCCGGAAGTCCGGTGATGTCGTTTTCGCGGATCACTGCGGGGTCGTAGGCCTTGCGCGAAAAGACCTCGCGCACCATCGGCTCGAAGGTTGCGAGCGGTTCGCTTACGTAGTCCGGGTCAAAGCTGGACTGGTCCCAGTGTTCGCAAAAGGCCGCGCATGTGTCGAAGAGCGGATGATCGCGATAGCGGTCGCGGGCATTCCTGTCCCAGCCGTAGTGGTGGCCGAAATAAAGTGTCTGGAAAATGCCGTGATGCTCGACCGTCCAGGCGACTTCCCACCTGACAAACGGACGGATCACTTCCGCCGACATCTTGTCGTGGTTCTGCGGGGCAAGCCCGTCACCGACGTCGTGCAGCAGGGCACCGACGACCCAGTCTATGTCCGCACCGTCCCGGAGCGCGCGCGTCCCCGACTGAAGTCCATGCTCCAGCCGGGTGATCTTGTACCCCTCGAGCGTTGCCTCGCCCGCCCGGCGCAACTCCTCCAGAACACGGTCTGCGGTCAGGGCAAGAAACGGCTTTTCCAGTTTCTCCAGAAGCTCGTAGTCTTCCTTCGTGCCGTCTTTCATTGCGGTGAAGCTGACGGTCTGGCTCATGAGGCGTCTCCTTTTGCATACAATCCGACGGTCTGTTCAGCGCCTGCGGCGAGCGTTTCGGACTGACCCGCGAGGATACGATCATAAAGCGCAAGGTCGGTAGGATGAAAGAGCCCGCGCGGACCGGCGATGCAGTCCCAGCCGCCGCGGGGCGTTTCACCGCGCACCGGCATCGCCCAGTCCCGCCCCGGCGCATGATCGCGCACGGCGGGGGTCACGTAGCGGATGGCAAGCCCGATCCGCCGGTCAGTGCTGTTGTTTGCACCCGATGCGTGAAAGCAGCGCCCGTGATGCAGTGACATTTCGCCCGGCCGCAAGGGTCCGTGCACGGCGATCGCCTCGTCGACACCGGCGATCGATTGCCCGCGCGACAGGAGATTGTCCTCGTCAAAGGTATCCTCATGATCGGCAATACGGCCCTTGTGGCTGCCCGGAATGAAGCGCATGCAGCCTGCCTCGATGGAGACATCTGAAAGCGCAATCCAGGCCGTCACCTCGTCATCGGTCTCACCCATCCCCCAATAGGTGATGTCCTGGTGCCAGGAGACCGTTTTCCGGCTTCCCGGTTCCTTGATGAAGAGTTCCACCGACCAGGCAAGCAGATCCGGTCCGAGCACGCTTTCAACCGCATCGAGAATGGCCGGCGTACGGGCCGCACCGGCAAGCATCGGAATGACGACGTGTCCGTTGACCCGGAAGAACTGGGCAAGATCGTGCCCTCCGGCACCTTCGGCCTGTTCGGCCTCCAGCGCTTCGATCTGGCGACGTAACTGCGCAACTTCTGCGGCGGAAAAAACCGGAAGGCCGGTAACGAACCCGTTCTGGCGATAATCGCTGAGATGACTTGGTGTGAAATCAAGCATCAATGTCTCCTCCATTTCGCCTGAAGCTACAATTTGCAGCGGCGTTGAGAAGACAGATCTCTTGCCCGTCAGAATAAGCTCAGCTTATGCTTGATCATGACCAAGCGCATTCCCTCCCTGAACTGGCTACGGGTGTTCGAAGCTGCCGCGCGTTCGGGCAGCTTCGCACGGGCTGCCGAAAGTCTCGCCATGTCACCTCCGGCCGTGAGCCAGCAGATCCGCGCGCTCGAGGCGCATCTGGGCCGGCCGCTCTTTGAGCGCGCGGCAGCGGGCGTTTCGCTGACCGAAGCCGGACGCAGCCTCCTGGGTGTCGTCGGCGATGCGCTCGGGCGGATGGAGATGGCCGCGGCGTCTCTGGCAGCCCCAGGCGGACCGCCGCTGGTTGTCGGGGTATCGATGGCCTTTTCCATCGGCTGGCTGGCCCCGCGCCTGCCCCGCTTTGCAGCGGCCCACCCCGACGTGACGCTTGAACTCTATTCCCTGCTTGGCCGGCCGGAAACGCCTCCCCGGAGCGCAACGCTCTGGGTTGCCTTCGGACCGCCGCCGCCTGGAACCGAAGGGCAAGCGCTTTTTGGCGAGCGGCTTCAGCCGGTCGCTCATCCCGGGATTGCCGCGCACATCCGAACCCTGGACGATGCCCTTGCACACCGGCTGATCGAGGTCGCCGATCACCGCCGCAACTGGGCACAGGTTTTCGGCAGCGACGTGCTCCCCGGCGCTGCGCAGGTGACTTATGTCGACACCACGCTCAATGCACTTGCCCTTGCCGGGGCACGCGGCGGCCTTGCACTTGCCCGGCCGCCGGCAAGTGACGATCTGGTTGCGAGATACGGTCTCGTGCCGTGTCTGCCCGGCTTCGACCTGCGCGGGGTCGAGGAGTATCATGTGCTTCATTCGGCCGGCGCCCTGCTCGACCCCCAGGCCAGGGCGTTCCTGTCGTGGATTTGCGCCGAAGCCGAAAAAACGCGGCAGCAGCACGATCTTTAGAAGCCAGCTCTGATCGAGCTTGGAGACCTGAGCTGTAGCGCGCATGTCGAAAAAAGATAAATCTGCGGCCAGAAATGTCTGATGTTGACAAGCCGTTGAAGGCAAGCTTGAGGGCAGCACATGGGAGGGAGATGGCGTGTCCGACACAACAGCAATCGCATCCGGCTATGACCCCGATCCGTCACGCTCCAGCTCTCTGCAGGCAGCGGCCTATGTCGAACCGGACTGGTACAGATCCGACCTGAACGCGATCATCGCCAGGACGTGGCAATGGGTGTGTCATGTCGAGAAGACGCGGGAACCGGGTTCTTACATGACCGTCGAGATAGCGGGCCATCCGATCGCGGTGGTCCGCGCGAAAGACGGCGTCCTGCGCGCTTTCTACAATGTCTGCAAGCACCGGGCCCATGAGCTCCTGTCCGGTGAAGGCACCACCACGCGAATCATGTGTCCCTACCACGCCTGGGTCTACCGCCTGGACGGACAGCTCGCCCGGGCGCCGCACACGGATGCGCTGCAGGACTTCAACACAGCGGACATCTGCCTGGACGAGGTTCGGGTCGAGGAATTCTGCGGCTTCGTTTTCGTCAACCTGGACCCTCAGGCGGCATCCCTTTCGGACCAATCCGGCGACCTTGAAACCGAGATCCGGCACTGGGCCCCCGATATCGATCAACTGACTTTCGGGCATCGCCTTACCTATGACATCAGATCGAACTGGAAGAACGTCGTCGACAATTTCCTGGAGTGCTATCACTGCCCGACCGCGCACAAGGATTTCTGCGATCTGGTCGACATGGACACCTACAAGGTGACGACACACGGCATCTATTCCAGCCATATGGCGGACGCCGGCAACGCGGCCAACAGCGCCTATGATGTTTCCAATGCCAGCGTCAGGACCCACGCCGTCTGGTGGCTTTGGCCAACCACGTGCCTGATGCGCTATCCCGGCCGGTCCAGCATGATCGTGCTCAATATCATCCCGGTCGGGCCGGACCGCACGCTGGAGACTTATGACTTCTTTCTGGAAACACCAGAACCGAACGACATGGAGCGCGATGCGATCCGCTATCTCGATGAAGTGCTGCAGGTGGAGGACATCGCTCTTGTCGAAAGTGTCCAGCGCGGCATGAACACACCCGCCTTCACGCAGGGGCGCATCGTTCACGACCCGGGCGGCTCGGGCAAATCGGAACACGCGGTCCACCACTTTCACGGCCTCGTGCTGGACGCCTATGCAAGAGGCGCCGCGTGACGCCGCCCAACATTGTCGTGGTGATGGCGGACCAGTTAGCGCCGCACTTCACCGGTGCCTACGGACACCCCGTGGTCAAGACCCCGCATCTCGATGCGCTCGCCGCGCGCGGCATGCGTTTTGACGCGGCTTATTGCAATTCGCCGCTATGCGCGCCGTCACGCTTTGCCTTCATGTCCGGCCAGCTCATCAGCCGCATCGCCGCCTATGACAATGCATCCGAATTCAGGGCCTCGATCCCGACCTTCGCGCATTATCTCAGGGCTCTTGGCTACCGGACCTGCCTGTCCGGCAAGATGCACTTCGTCGGACCGGACCAGATGCACGGGTTCCAGGATCGGGTGACCACCGACATCTACCCGTCCGATTTTGCCTGGACGCCGGACTGGGAAGCGGCGGACGAGCGGATCGACAAGTGGTATCACAACATGCAGACCGTGAAGGAAAGCGGTGTCGCGCAGGCCACGTTCCAGATCGATTATGACGACGAGGTCGGATTCGCGGCCCGCCGCTGGCTGTTCGACCGGGCACGAGACAGGACGGTGGGTGAAAACGCGCCTTTCGCGCTGGTTGCAAGTTTCATACATCCCCATGACCCTTACGTCGCCAGGCCGGAATGGTGGAACCTTTATGAGGGTGCGGAAATCCCCCTTCCCGCTGATATCCCGCCCCTTAACGATCAGGATCCGTTTTCGCGCAGGCTGATGGACGGCACCGAAGCGTCCTATGTCCCCTTGAGCGAGGAGGACGTCCGCCGGGCACGCCGCGCCTATTTCGCCAATGTGAGCTACTTCGACAGCAAGATTGGCGAGATCGTAAAAACGCTCGACGAGATCGACGCACTGGACAACACGGTTGTCATTGTCACCGCGGATCACGGCGACATGCTTGGCGAACGCGGTCTCTGGTACAAGATGAATTTCTTCGAGCATTCCGCGCGCGTGCCGCTTGTTATGGCCGGGCCGGGCATTGCCCACGGCAGCGCGCCCAACGCGTGCTCACTGGTGGATCTGCTGCCGACCTTCCTGGAACTTGCAGGCGGTACGCAGGACATGCTCGGAGACCCGGTCGACGGCCGCAGCCTGCTTCCGCTTGCGCGCGGTGACCATGATCCTGTTGACGAGGCGATTGGCGAATACTGCGCTGAAATGACAGCTCACCCGGTGATCATGATCCGGCGCGGCTCCATGAAATACATACATTGCGACAGCGATCCGCCGCAGCTCTATGACCTGGAACGTGATCCCGGGGAGAGAACAAACCTGGCATCCGACCCGCAATACCAGGACATCGCCGCCCGATTTGCAGATGAGGTTGCCCGGCGCTGGGACGGGCCGGAATTGCGCCGCAAGGTCATGGCGACCCAGAGGTCCCGCCGCGCGCTGCATGCGGCCATGGAAGCTGGCGCGGGCGAGGCGTGGGACTACAATCCTCCTTCCGATGCCAGCCAGCAATATGTCCGCAACCACATGGACTGGACCGTTGCCGCCAATCGCTACCGCTATCCGCCACTGAAGGAACACGAAGAATGATGCTTGAAGGCAAGATCGCCCTCGTGACGGGCGCAAGGGGCGGCATCGGCCGCGCGATCGTTGCCCGTTTCCTGAAGGAAGGCGCAAAGGTCTATGCCGCCGACCTCAGCCCTGAAGGGTCTCTGAGCGCGCCTGAAGACGACGGCAGCTCATTCCTCAAACTGGATGTCACCAGCGAACCCGATGCGATCGCCGCGATGGAGCGAATCCGGAATGCGGACGGCAAGCTCGACATTCTCGTCAACGCCGCCGGCATCGAGATCGAAAAGACGATTGAAGAGACGTCGCTTGAAGAATGGAACCACTCGTTCGCAGTCAATGTGACCGGAACCTTCCTGACGTCGAAACACGCGCTTCCCCTTCTGCGCCAGGCGGCGCAATCGGGTGCAAGTGCCAGCCTGATCAATTTCGGCTCCTATGACGGGTTCATCGCCGATCCCGGTCTTGCCGCCTATTGCGCCACCAAGGGCGCCGTGCACGCACTGACCCGCGCAATGGCATGCGATCACGGTCCGGAAGGCATCCGCGTCAACGCGATCTGCCCCGGTTACATAGACACGCCGATGCTGCAGAGTTTCTTCAACGGCGATGGCTCGGGCGGTGACGGCGGCAATATCGAAACCCTGCAGCAGGCCGTCCGGGACGTCCATCCGATGCGCACCTATGGAACCCCTGAAGACATTGCCAATCTCGTCAACTGGCTGGCATCGGACGAGGCGCGCTATGCCTCCGGGCAGCTCTGGGTTCTGGATGGCGGCTTGTCCGCCCAGGTTCAGCAAATGAGGCTCTGATGCCAAGATCCGTAATCATAACCTGTGCGCCGACCGGCGGTATTCATACACCGTCCATGTCGCCCTACCTGCCCGTTACACCGGCGGAAATTGCAACGGCCAGCATCGAGGCTGCCGAGGCCGGGGCGTCCATCATCCACCTGCACGCGCGCGATCCCGACACCGGCAAGCCCGATCCGAGGCCGGACACGTTCAACCAGTTTCTTCCCGTCATCAAGCAGTCGACGGACGCGGTGATCAATGTCTCGACCGGTGGCGGTCTCGGCATGACGATGGACGAACGGCTTCTGGCGGCGGCAACGGCCAGCCCGGAAATGGCCTCCCTCAACATGGGCTCGATGAACTTCGGCATCTTTCCGATGCTGCAGAAATACACAGAGTTCGAGCATGACTGGGAACGCCCGTTCCTGGAAATGACCGAGGACTTCATTTTTCCCAACACGTTCCGCACGATCCGCTACGCCATCGAAAAACTGGGCGGCGATCACGGAACCAAATTCGAATTCGAATGCTATGACCTCGGCCACCTCTACAACGTCAAATGGTTTGTCGATCAGGGACTGATCAGGCCGCCGTTCTTCATTCAGCTGGTGTTTGGCATCCTCGGAGGAATGGGTGCGGACGCGGACAATCTTCTGCACCTGCACAAGAAGGCAGACGAATTGTTCGGCCCTGAAAACTATGAGTGGTCGGTGCTTGCCGCCGGACGGCACCAGATGCCGTTTGCAACACAAAGCGCGATGCTGGGCGGCAACCTGCGGGTCGGCCTGGAGGACAGCCTCTTCATCGGCAAAGGAGAGCTTGCGACGTCCAATGCGCAGCAGGTCTCACGCATTCGCGACATCTTGGAAAATCTTGGACTGACCGTTGCGACACCAGCGGAAGCCCGCGAAAGGCTGGCGCTCAAGGGTGGCGACAAGGTCGGCTTCTAGGGTCAGAGTCTCTTTGCAAATTAGGGAGGATCGGATTTGCACACGCGCATGTTGATAAACGGCGAACTGGTCGAGGGGACCGGCGACGGGCTCACGGTCCTGAACCCTGCCAGCGAGGCGGCTTTGGGAACCGTGAGGGAGGCAGGTGACGATCAGATCGATGCGGCCGTCAATGGTGCGGCCGAGGCCTTCGAAACGTTCTCCGCAACCTCTCCTGCGGAACGGTCTGCGCTGCTGCTGCAGATCGCGGACGTGATTGAACGGAACAGCCAGGAATTGGCGGAGCTGGAAAGCCTCGATGTCGGCAAGCCGTGGCCCTCCGCCCATGACGACGAGATGCCTCTGACGATTGATGTCTTCCGGTTCTTCGCGGGTGCGGCCCGGACGATGACCGGATCGGCGGCAGGCGAATACATTGCAGGGCACACTTCCATGATCCGGCGCGACCCGGTCGGTCCCGTTGCCGCGATTGCTCCCTGGAATTATCCGCTGATGATGGCCAGCTGGAAACTGGCCGCTCCAATTGCGGCCGGCTGTTCCGTGGTTCTGAAACCGTCCGAAATGACGCCTCTTTCGACCCTGAAGCTCGGCGAATTGCTGCAGGACGTGGTTCCCAAAGGCGTTGTGAACATCATCCACGGGCGCGGCCCGACCATCGGCAGCACACTGATGAACAGTCCGCAGATGGAGGCGATCAGTGTCACCGGATCTCCGGCAACGGGAATGGCCGCCATGCGGGCGGCCTCCAGCCAGATACGGCATGTTCACCTGGAACTTGGCGGCAAGGCCCCGGTCATCGTTTTCGACGATGCGGACCTGGACGCGGTCGCGGAGACCATCCGTTACGGCAGCTATTTCAATGCCGGACAGGATTGCGCCCAGCCCTGCCGGGTCCTGGTCGCCGACGGTGTCTATGACCGCCTGGTCGCCGCCATCGCCGATCAGGTCGGCCAGATCAGGACCGGCGCACCCAAGGATGAGGGAACCGAGATGGGCCCGCTCGTCTCCGCGGCACAAAGGGACCGGGTTGCGGGTTTCGTCGAACGCGTCGGGACAGGCGCGGAGATCGTCGTGGGCGGCAATGCAGGCAGTGGATCCGGTTTCTTCTTTGATCCGACCGTCATTGCCAATGTCGACAACGCGTCGGAAATCGCCTGCGACGAGGTCTTCGGCCCGGTCGTCACGGTGTCGCGCTTTTCCGATGCCGATGAAGCCTTGAAGATCGCCAATGCCGGATCGTATGGCCTGGCGTCTTCCGTCTGGACACGCGATGTCGGCCTTGCCATGCGCATGACATCCAGACTGCGCTACGGCTTCACCTGGGTAAACACCCACGGCATGGCAACGCCGGAAATGCCCTGGGCCGCAATGAAGGGCTCGGGCACCGGGTGCGACATGTCCGTCTATGCGCTCGACGCCTATACGTCCATCCGCCACGTCATGGTGGCCCACTGATGCGCCTTGCCGGAAAGAAAGCCTTCGTGACAGGTGGCCGGCAGGGCATCGGCAGGGCGATTGTCGACGCCTTTCTTAAGGAAGGTGCGCATGTTACCACCTGCGGCCGGGGCGAAAAGCCCGACGGATATCCGGCGGACTGGCTGACACTGGACGTTGCGGACCCGAAGGCGGTGGGAGCCGTTGCGACGTCACTCGATGGGCTCGATATTCTGGTGAACAATGCCGGTGTTCAGGTCGAAAAGACCGTGGTCGACAGCACGGATGAAGACTGGGACCAAGTGATGGACACCAACGCGCGCGGCGTGTTCAACACGTGCCGCGCCCTGATCCCCCTGATGAACGCGGGCGGGTCGATCATCAATATCGGTTCGATTTCGGGAAATATCGCCGACCCGTCAATGGCGCTCTACAACGCCTCGAAGGCTTTCGTCCACGGGCTCACGCGATCCATCGCGGTCGATCACGGCCCAAGGATCCGCTGCAACGCAATTTGCCCGGGCTGGATCGAGACCGGAATGCTGGATGCGGGGTTTGATCTTGCGGCCGACCCGGCAAGGGCGAAGGCGGATGCGCTTGCGCGTCACGCTGTGCGGCGCTTCGGCCAGCCCCGCGACATTGCCGCCATGGCGGTCTGGCTCGCCTCGGACGAGGCCGGCTTCGCGACGGGTCAACTCTTCACGGTCGATGGCGGCATGACCGCAGCCTCGCCGCTCAATCCGGGACTGTTCTGATGAGCCAGATTTCAAATGTTGCTGTTCTGGGTGCCGGCGTCATCGGCGCGAGCTGGACCGCCTTGTTCCTTGCCGCCGGGCACGATGTCACCGTTTACGACCCGGACCCGGACACGGAAACAAAGGTGAATGACTACATCGGCACGGCCTGGCCGGCACTCGAAGCGCTCGGACTTGCGTCCGGTGAACCGGGCGGACGGGTCTCGTTTGCAAAGACCGCTGCAGATGCCGCCTCGAAAGCGGATTTCATTCAGGAGAATGTTCCCGAACGCCTGCCGCTCAAGCATGCGATCTACGCCGAGATCGAGCCGGTCCTGTCGAAGACCACGATCGTGTCCAGCTCCACATCGGGCCTGACACTGGACGCGCTGCAGGACGGATGGAACGAACCGGCGAACTTCGTTCTCGGGCACCCGTTCAACCCGCCGCATCTCATTCCCCTTGTCGAACTGACGGCGAATGAGCGGACGGACCCTGCAGCGCTGGATGCGACCGAGGCCTTCTACGTCTCCATCGGCAAGGTCACGATCCGTATAAGGAAAGGCATGCCCGGTCATGTCGCGAACCGCCTGCAGGCCGCGGTCTGGCGTGAGGCCGTTTTCATGGCGGTTGAAGGTGTTGCGAGCGTCGAGGATATCGACAAGGCGATGTGGGCCGGTCCGGGTCTCCGGTGGGCGGCGATGGGACCGACAATGCTGTTTCACCTTGGGGCGGGCGATGGCGGCCTTCAGGCCTTTTGCGATCATTTCAGGGACACGTTCAACGGCTGGTGGGACGGCCTTGGTGACCCGCGCCTGGACGACGCCGTGATTGATAAGCTGGTTTCAGGCATGAAAGATCAGGCACGTGGACGTAGCCCCCGGGAACTTTCCG
>JBCBUA010000065.1:0-20923 GCA_039818365.1 Pseudomonadota bacterium | reverse complement strand
GGCCGCGGCCCTGCGTGCCGGCTGCCTGCCGGCATCGGCAGCGGCCGGCTGCCCGTCCCCAGACGGTGCAACATCCGCATCCGCCTCCGGGCCGGCTGCGGCCTCGCCCTGCTCGGTCTTTGCCTTTTCTTCCGCCAGGCGTGCCTCTTCGGCTTCACGCTTGGCGCGCTCTTCGGCTTCAACCTTGGCGCGGGCTTCTTCGTCGGCCTTGCGCTGAGCGGCTTCGGCAGCCATGCGCTTTTCGTCCTCGACGCGCTGCTTGCGCTCCTCGACTTCGCGCTCCTTGGCCATTTGAAGCGCAGCGGCCCTTGCCGCGGCCTCTTCCTTGGTCAGGGTGCGCAGGACGTTGCCGTTGCCTTTCTGACGTTGTCCGGAGGCCGCCCGGCGTGCCTGTTTGGCCGCTTGCGGGTCAGGCTGCTGCGGCTTGCGCGGCGCTTCTGCGGGACGGTCAAGGCGCTGTGTGGTCGGAGCAGGCGCTTCGGCTTTCGGCTCCTGCCCCGGAATAACAACACGGCGCTTCTTCTTCTCCACGACAACGGCCTTCGACCGGCCATGCGAGAAGGATTGCCGAACAGTTCCCTGATCGCCGCCGCCCCGCTTTAGGCCGAGCGTCTTGCCACGCTCAACGCTGATTGTCTTGTCGCCTGGATTTTTCGTATCGCTCATATTGCCTTCAGTCCTGCGCAACCGCCCTGCTATGCGTTGCTCTTTTCGTCACTTGCAGCGGAATAACCGCGAAAACGCTCCATGTCACGCACTCGCGCAAGAAAGTTTTCGCTCGCATGCCCCGCAAGCAGTGCAGCATGTATCACATTTGACCGGCCCAATGCCAAATCCAATTGGGTCGAATCGAACAAACGGACGATTTGGCACCCGTTTGCGAGTTCTTTGTTCCCGGCAGCCAGCGCCGCCAGTTTTCGTACACCGTCCCCGGCAGCATCCGAGGCGTGGATCAGCCCGACAACGGTCTCCCGCCGCAAGGCCGCTTCAACTTTCGCGTAGCCGGTGACGAGTTCACCGGCCTTGCGTGTCAGGGAAAGCGCCTGAAGCGCCGACCTTTCAAGGAGCGCATCGACACGCTCCGAAAGGCCCGGTTCCACCAGGGCCTCACCTTTGAACCCCCGGCCGAACACCTTCTTCCTGTTCTTTTCGGCAGCGGCGACACTTTCTTCCGTCGCCGTCACCCAAACGCCGCGTCCCGGCAGCGCCCGCTTCAGGTCCGGAACCACCTGACCCTCCGGATCAAGCACGAACCGTATCAGCGAGCTCACGGGCAGAACCTCCCTGGTCACGGCACATTGCCGCTCGGTTGGTTCATTCTTCCTTGGCACGCCGCCACTCCTTCGGATCGACCGAAACTCATCAGATCGCGGCCGATGATCTTCCGCCCGGTCCCTGTTTTCGGAAGGCTACCGCCGTCCTCAGCCGTTCAGAATAGCACCGGCAGGTGCTTCCTGTTCAGCCACTTCCTCAACTGCTTCAATGTCTTCCTCGACCTCTTCGGCCTCGGCAGCCATGGCAGCAAGCTCTTCTTCCGTTATCCAGCCCGCTGCGAGCCGCGCCGCCATGACCATGTTTTCAGCTTCTGCACGGGATACATCAAACCCGGTCAGCGCGCCGTCAAAACGTTTGGTCTCGCCGTCCTTGCGCTCGGTCCAGCCGACAAGATCGTCAGCCGCGCATCCGGCAAGATCTTCCATCGACTTGATCTCGTCCTTGCCCAGCGCGACAAGCATCGCCGTGGTCAGGCCATCAATGGTCCGCAGGTCATCGGACACGCCAAGCTCGAGCCGTTCCTCGTCAAGTTTGGCTTCCAGTTCGCCCAGGTAGTCACGGGCACGCGCCTGGATTTCAACTGCGGTTTCGTCGTCAAAGCCCTCGATCATGGAGATTTCCTCGAGCTCCACGTAGGCGACTTCCTCAACGGAGGTAAAGCCTTCGGTCGCCAGCAACTGGCCGACCATTTCGTCCACGTTGAGCGCTTCCATGAACAGCTGCGACCGCTCCAGGAACTCTTTCTGGCGGCGATCCGATTCTTCCTGCTCGGTCATGATGTCGATGGCCCAGCCGGTGAGCTGCGACGCAAGACGCACATTCTGACCGCGGCGGCCGATCGCAAGCGACAATTGGTCATCGGGAACGACAACTTCAATACGTTCCGCATCTTCATCGAGGACAACCTTGGCCACTTCGGCCGGCTGCAACGCGTTGACGATGAATGTCGCGGCTTCCTCATTCCACGGGATGATGTCGATCTTCTCACCCTGGAGTTCACCCACCACGGCCTGGACACGGCTGCCGCGCATGCCGACGCAGGCACCGACCGGGTCGATGGAGGTGTCTTTTGAAATCACGGCAATTTTCGCACGCGATCCCGGGTCCCGGGCAACCGACTTGATTTCGATCACGCCGTCGTAGATTTCCGGCACTTCCTGCGCGAACAGCTTGGCCATGAACTGGGGATGCGTCCGGGACAGGAAGATCTGCGGTCCGCGCTGTTCCCGGCGGACGTCGTAGATAAAGGCCCGGATACGGTCACCGGTCCGGAAAATCTCACGCGGGATCAGTTCATCCCGCCGCACGATGCCTTCACCGCGCCCCAGGTCGACAATCACGTTGCCGTATTCAGCGCGTTTGACGACACCGTTGATGACTTCGCCGACGCGATCCTTGTATTCCTCGTATTGGCGGTCGCGCTCAGCTTCGCGCACCTTCTGCACGATCACCTGCTTTGCGGATTGCGCTGCGATGCGGCCGAAATCGAGCGGCGGCAGAGGCTCGGCGATAAAGTCGCCGAGGCTTGCTTCCGGATTGCGTGCCTGGGCATCCTCGAGCGCAATCTCGGTCGAGACGTTTTCCACGACCTCCACGACCTGAAGCAGACGCTGCAGGCGGATCTCGCCGGTTTTCGGATTGATCTCGGCACGTACTTCGGTTTCGGTACCGTAGCGGGAGCGGGCAGCTTTTTGG
The DNA here is from genome assembly GCA_039818365.1 of Pseudomonadota bacterium. Lineage (GTDB taxonomy): Bacteria > Pseudomonadota > Alphaproteobacteria > Rhizobiales > Stappiaceae > Roseibium. The sequence goes on along the minus strand of JBCBUA010000065.1, from coordinate 17,953 downwards.
ATTGCGTCTTCCATCGCATTGATCACGATCATCCGGTCAATGGATTTTTCCCGGGCGACCGCATCAGCAATTTGCAGCAGTTCCAGCCGGTTTGCGCTGATTGCCATATTCCACTCCTCTTGCGCCAGGTTCAGGTCCTGGTTTTTGGCGCGTGTCCTTTCGCCGCCGAGCCGCAGGCTCAGTTGGGCGCGTTGTCCTGTGTCAGGTCTTCTTCCTGGCTTCTGGCTGCAAGTGCAGCCTTTTCCGCCTGAAGAGCCGCGGTTATCAAATCATCTGTGAGAACGAGCTTGGCTTCGCCGATGTTTTCCAGCGGCAACGACACAGTGTCGCTTTCGCCTGCAGGAACGTCGGGAAGACGTATCTTCGCAGTTCCGTTGTCGGTCCCGAGCAATGTGCCTCTGAACCGTTTGCGCCCTTCGAGCATCACGGCCATGTCCACCTTGAGTTCGTGGCCGGCCCAGCGGTCGAAGTCGCCTGCGCGCACCAGAGGGCGGTCGATGCCGGGAGAAGAGACTTCCAGATGGTAGGCCCGGTTGATCGGGTCCTCCACGTCCAGTGCCGGCGACACGGTGCGGCTGATTGTTTCACAATCTTCGACGGTCATCGTGCCGTCCGGGCGTTCTGCCATGATCTGCAACGTGCATCCGTTTGCAGCGCTGATCTTGGTGCGCACAAGACGATAGCCGAGATCCTCGATCACCGGCTCAACAATTGCGGCAACGCGGGCATCCAGGCCCTGTTCCGTAACTATTCTTGGTTCGTGTGCGCTCACACTTGGCTCCTGTTAAACCGTTTCCGGTCTCTCATCTCGGACGCGCCCGATTGTCGGTCTACATAAGGCTATCCTGCTTGGGTCTTTTGCCTCCGGCCCGGCACCTAAACAAAAAAGAGCGGGTCCCCGTCGGGCCCACTCTCAAATGCTCTGATGAAGCCGTTTGAGGTGAAACACCGGCTGTATAACGCCAAAGGCAGTATGAGCGCAAGTGTCCGATCTCAAATCCGCAAAAGAACTTGGCGACAGAGATCCTGCCCGGCGGCCCGGTGCCGTCCGGGCCAGGCGCTCAAATGCGGCGGAACGTGAGGTATCTGCCCGTGCGGCCCTCGCGGATTGCCTTGGCCTCGTAGCGCGTACCAGGCCAGCCCTGCCATGGCGTTTTCCAGTCGGTTGCCGTCTCGGCCAGCCATTCGAACTGCGCGTGGTCGCGGCAGTGACGCAGGGTCCAGTCGATATATGTATCGATGTCGCTGGCAAACCGGAATTCGCTGCCGGGTTTGAGAACCCTTGCATAGCGGTCGAGGTTGTCCTGATTGATGAAGCGCCGTTTCCAATGCCGCTTCTTGGGCCAGGGATCGGGATACAGCTGGTAGGCAAGGTCCAGCGATGCTTCGGGCAGCCAGTCGAGAACATTGACGGCATCGTCGTCATAGAGGCGAACATTTGCCAGCCCTTCGTCAACAACCGCAGCAACGGCTTTCGCCATGCTGCCGACAAACGGCTCCACACCGATGAAGCCTGTTTGCGGGTTGGTGCGGGCCCGGTGCAGCAAGTGCTCGCCGCCGCCAAATCCGACTTCGAGGCAAATGTCAGCCACGTTTCCTTCAAACAGGTCCCTTGGATCCCCGGGGGCTTGTACGCCGAGATCGAGCGCCAGGCGCGGCAGTTCGTTTTCCATCAGCGCTTCGCGGCGCGGGCTCAAAGGTTTGCCCTTGCGGCGGCCGAAAAAGGAACCTTCATATCGATCGGTCATCGTTCGAGTCGGCAATGTCTTCAGATGCGGAAGACCGCCGGTACGGGACCGGCGGCCTGAATTTTCAGATGAAAACGGAAGGCACGGCGTTACCCGGCAAGCGGGCGCAGCGCGTCAACGAGATCCGTTTTTTCCCAGGTGAAGCCGCCATCGGCGTCCGGCTGACGGCCGAAATGACCATAGGCAGCGGTGCGCTCGTAAATCGCGTTGTTCAGCTTCAGGTGTTCACGAATGCCGCGCGGGCTCAGCCCCATGACATCGCGAAGCGTTTTCTCGAGCCTGGCTTCGTCGCAGCGTCCGGTGCCATGCAGGTCGACATAGACCGAAAGCGGCTCGGAGACACCAATCGCGTAGGACAGCTGGATCGTGCAGCGGTCGGCAAGATCGGCAGCGACAACGTTTTTCGCCAGATAGCGCGCAGCATAGGCCGCGGACCGGTCAACCTTGGTCGGATCCTTGCCGGAAAAAGCGCCGCCGCCATGGGGCGCCGCACCACCATATGTATCGACGATGATCTTGCGTCCAGTGAGGCCGGCATCTCCGTCCGGGCCGCCGATCACGAATGCTCCGGTAGGATTGACGTGCCACTCGGTCTCGCCCGTGATCCAGCCGTCGGGCAGCGCGGTCCGGATGTACGGTTCGACAATGCGGCGAACGTCTTCCGACGTCAGAGCCGGATCCAGATGCTGGGTCGACAGGACAATCGACGTCGCCCCCACGGGCGCACCGTTCTCGTAGCGGACGGTGACCTGGCTCTTTGCATCCGGGCCGAGAACCGGCTCCTTGCCGGATTTGCGCGCGTCTGCGAGCAGGCTCAGGATCTTGTGCGAATAGAGAATGGGCGCCGGCATCAATTCGTCGGTTTCACGGCATGCGTAACCGAACATGATCCCCTGATCGCCCGCACCTTCATCCTTGTTGCCGCCCGCATCAACGCCCTGCGCGATATGGGCTGACTGGCCATGAAGATGAACGGCGATGTCGCAGTTTTCCCAGTGGAACCCGTCCTGCTCGTAACCGATATCCTTGATGGCCATGCGCGCCAGATGCGCGATGTACTCATTGGTTATGCCTGCCGGCCCCCGAGTCTCGCCGGCGATCACAACACGATTGGTGGTGGCAAGCGTCTCGCACGCAACACGCGCTTCAGGCATTTCTCGAAGATATGCATCGACGACCGCATCGGAGATTCGGTCGCAAACTTTGTCCGGATGTCCTTCAGAAACGGATTCGGACGTGAAAAGATAATTCTGACGTGCCATTGGCGATCGTCCTTCTGGGAATGAATATGAATGAAGCGGCGAATAATTTCGCCGCTTCGGGTGCATCAATCTTTGAAGTTTTTCGTCACGTCAAGCGCGTTTTGAAAATATTATTACTCGTCGCCGGACAGTGAACGAACCAGATCTACGATCCGGCGCCTCACCTTCGGATCCTCGATCCGCACGAATGCCTTGTTCAGTGACAATCCTTCGGACGACGACAGGAAGTCGACGACATAAGATGTCGGCTGTGTTTCACCAAAGCCCTCCGCCTCTTCCGGCGTGCCCGGCGCGTCTTCGAAGAAGAACGACACCGGAACCTTCAATATTGTCGCAATGTGCTGCAACCGGCTGGCACCGATCCGGTTCGTGCCCTTCTCGTATTTCTGAATTTGCTGAAAGGTGATGCCGAGGCTTTCACCCAGTTTTTCCTGACTCATTCCGAGCATCATCCGCCTCAGGCGAACGCGGCTACCTACGTGTATATCAATCGGATTCGGAGACTTTTTACTGGGCATGTACGTCGCTCTTTCTTCTTTTTGCGGCGAATGTCCGCTCATATCAGATGGTACAAGCTCTCCATGGTCCTCCCACAAGACCCTAGAGACTGAAGCAAGCCCGCAACCCCTAGCTTGTACATGAATCAGCCTTCAATCGACTGTTTCACGGTTGTATCACACTTCGATCACTCAACTCAAACAAATTTTATCAATCAGAACGCGAGTAGCGGTTGTATTTCGCAAAAACTGCAAATCCAACAAGTGTTATTGAAATAATCAGCATCGGCACATCGCCAAAAGTTTCATAGATAGTTGTGCCTAACTGATCTGGTAGACCTGCATCTACGACACCTCGTTCAAAAACAGTCAATTCTTCGACAACGGCCCCGTATCCATCTACGACAGCAGATATGCCCGTGTTTGCTGCCCTTACGAGCGGCAGCCCGGTCTCAATCGCACGCATCCGCGCCTGGGCAAAATGCTGATACGGACCCGGCGTGCGCCCGAACCATGCGTCATTGGTCACGTTCAACAGGAAAGAGGGGTCATCGGGCGTTGCAGAGACGACGCCCGGAAAAATCGCCTCGTAGCAAATCAATGGTAGAAAACTGAAATCTTCGGTGGTTGACAGCACACGCTGATGATAGCCGGCCTCGAAACCCTCAATCGGTCCGGCCAAATTCGTGAAACCGATATTCTCAAGCAAGGCCTTGAAGGGCACGTACTCGCCAAACGGCACGAGGCGTACCTTGTCATAAACACCCTTGACGGTGCCATCGCTTCCTACGACGTAAACGCTGTTGAAGTACACAGGACCGGATGCACCTGCTTCAAGTCTCACCGCCCCGGTGACAAGCTCGGAATTGGAGCCAAGCGTCTGTCCGATGCGAAACAGAGCGCCCGGCTCCTGCGTCAGGAGGAACGGCAGGGCCGATTCGGGCCAGACAACCAGCCTTGGCTGCCCGACACGCGCATTGCCGCCCAGAGGGGCTTCCGTCATGTCGAGATACGTCTGAAAGATCCTGTCCCTGAGTTCAGGCCGCCACTTGTCCTTCTGATCGATCGCGGGCTGCACAATCCGGATATCCAGGGCCGTATATTCAACGTCTGCCGTCGCGACCCGGAAGATCCCGAAGGTGAAAACCGCTCCAAAGGCAAGGACAGCGAGCGACACCGCCCGCACCTTCTGGCCAACCGGTTTCACGTCGGCGAGCAAGGCGGGCGCAGAGCTGATGGCGACAACCAGAAAGGACAAGCCGTAGATACCAACCAGACTTGCGGATTGCGCCAGGATCAGACTTTCGGAAATGCCATATCCGAAGGCGTTCCACGGAAAGCCCGTCAGGATGTGTCCACGGAGCCAGTCCGCCAGCGTCAAACAGGCGGCAAGCAGCAGGATCCTGCGGAACTGATCACTCCAGAACATGGCGGCAAGAGCAACGCCGAGCGCGGTAAACAGCGACAGACCCGCCGGCATGGCGAGCACGGCAAACGGAAGCAGCCAGGCAAACCGATCCGCTTCGACCAGGAAGGCCGCACCGATCCACCACAGGCCTGCCAGAAAATACCCGAACCCGAACAGCCAGCCGAGAACAAACCCCGCGCGAAAGCGGGAGCCGTTGCGCCTGGCGTCTGCGTCCAGTGCACCATCCAGAAGCCAGACAAAACACGGAAAAGTTATCAGAAGAACCGGGGATATCCCGACGGGCGGGAGCGACAGGGCGCTCAATGCCCCCAGAAGGATTGCCAGGAACCGGCGCTGCCACCCCCAGGCCAACAGGAACGTGTTCGGCAGAAAAGACAATCGTTGTGTGAGCCAGTGCATCGAATCCGAATCCCCCCGGGGTGAGGACAGGAGATTCGTCGGCTCAGCGTGGGCCGGTCAAGTCCAATTATGAGGACGCCGCCTCATCTTCCAACGTTGCCTGCTCTTCTGCCGGCGTATCAGCGGACGCAGCCTGGGTGCTTTCCGCAGGCGCGGAACCGGGCTTCTTCGTGCGGCGGCGCAGCTCCTGCGGCCTGGCTTCCGCCCGCTTGCGGCGGATCTTGAGCCGCTTGATGCGCCTCGGATCGGCATCCATGACTTCAAATTCGAAGCCCGGTACTTCATCCGGCACATACAAGAGCTCGCCTCGAACCGGAACGCGGCCAACCGTGACGTAAAGGAGCCCGCCGAGCGTATCGACATCTTCCGAGATTTCGCCGCCCGACAGTTTGGTTCCGAGGACTTCGTCCAGATCTTCCAGAGGCAACCGCGGGTCCGCTATCCAGACACCTTCGCCCGCAGAGGCGAGCATTTCTTCTTCGTCCTCGTCATGCTCGTCCTCGATGTCACCCACCACTTCTTCCACCAGATCTTCCAGCGAAACGAGGCCGTCGGTGCCACCATATTCATCAATTACGAGGGCCATCTGGATCCGGCCCGCCTGCATTTTCGCCATGAGATCGGTTGCCGGCATGGACGGCGGCACGAACAGGAGGTTCCGCAACAGGTCCGTTTCCTTCAACGTGATCGAAAGATCGACACAGGACAGATCCAGGCTCGGCGTGTTGTGACCCTTTCGCGCTGCCCCCGGGTGCAGAGATTCAATTTCTGCGTTTACTGCCTCGGGATTTTCCACAGGGGTTGTATTTTCGCGTCTTACACCCTGCTCTGCAATGAATGCCATGAGGTCCTTGATGTGAACCATCCCGCGCGGGTCATCGAGCGAATCGTCGTAGACGGGCATGCGGGAATGACCGCTCTTTTGAAACAGCTCCATCAAACGGCTGAGGCTGGTATCCAGATCAACCGCGTCGATATCCGCGCGCGGGATCATGACGTCGTCCACACGCAGCTCTCGCAGGCGCAGGATGTTTCCAAGCAAAAGACGTTCTTCGGGAGAGAAGGCCGTGTCGCCGCTGCCATCCCGCGCCAGTTCATCTTCAAGGTTTTCACGCAAGCTCGAGGACTGGCGCCCCAAGCGCAACATGCGTTTGAGATTTTCGAGAAAGGCCGCAGTGCGCTGCGGCTTCGTCTGTTGCGGATCTTCTCCGTCGGAAGATTGCCCGGGATTTGCGGTCTTGGACTCGCCCGCCGGACTTTGCGGTTCAACTGCGCTCATCATCTATCAATACAAGAACTTTGTGCCCCATGATGCCACCTAATTGCCTTCGACCACAAGTGGACTGCCAGCATAAGGATCATCAATGCCTAACGATGCAAGTATGGTTTTCTCAAGACCTTCCATCAACTCGGCCTCTTCATCTGTCTGATGATCATAGTCGAAAAGGTGCAGCAAACCATGAACAGTGAGATGGGAAAGATGATCTGAGAAATCAACTCCCATGTCGCGCGCTTCGGCGGTTATCGTTTCGAAGCCGAAGACAATGTCGCCGAGCAACGGTCCATATGTGTCGTTGACCGGGTCGCTTCCGGGGAAGGAAAGGACATTGGTCGCCCTGTCCTTGTCTCTCCACTCCCCGTTCAGCTTGCGGATCGAGGCGTCATCGGTAAACAGCAGCGAAAGCTCGCTGTTGTCCATGACCTGGCACCCGCCTTCCGACAGGGTCGCGCGAATGGCCGTTTCGGCCAGACGCATCAAATCCGCCCGGTCCGGCCAGCCGCCCGCTTCCAGGGTCAGATCGATCACAAATCCATCGGGCAGGGCAGAGGTCATGATCGGCCGCCTCAGGAGGTCGCCGCCTTGCGCGGGCCGGGAGCAGGTTCCCCCCGCTGCCGATCAGCATAGCGCCGCTCCCGCGCCTCGGATTCCTCGCGGGCGGCATTGTCATAGGCCGTCACGATCCGTCCGACCAGTTCGTGGCGGACAACATCGGTTTCGTTGAAGCGGACATGGGCAACCGCCTGTATGTCGGTCAGCAGGCCCAGCGCCTCGCGCAAGCCGGACTTCTGGCCCGCGGGAAGATCGATCTGGCTCGGATCACCGGTCACGATCATCTTCGACCCCTCGCCAAGCCGCGTCAGGAACATCTTCATCTGCATGGACGTCGTGTTTTGCGCTTCATCGAGAAGAACCACGGCATTGGAAAGCGTCCGCCCGCGCATGAATGCCAGTGGCGCAACTTCGATCATCCCGGACTGGAGACCCCTGTCGACCTTTTCGGCCGGCATCATCTCGTAGAGCGCGTCGTAGATCGGGCGCAGATAGGGATCGACCTTGTCCTTCATTTCACCGGGAAGGAACCCGAGCCGTTCACCGGCTTCAACCGCCGGACGCGACAGGATCAGGCGGGCGACATCGCCGCGTTCCAGCAGCGCGGCAGCGTAGGCGACGGCCAGAAATGTCTTGCCGGTACCGGCCGGGCCGGTGCCGAAAATGAGGTCCGCCCTGTCCATCGAGCGGATATAGGCGTCCTGCGTCGGCGTGCGTGCAACGATCGTCTTGCGGCGTGTGGCAATCTGCGCAAAGGCCAGCCGGGACTTCGGTTCAAGGGTCGGAAGCGGCAACTGGGCTTCGGCGGCGGCGGCCATGCGCAATGCGCCGTCCACATCCCCCGGGTGCACTTCCTGCCCCTGCAGAAGTCTCTGATACAGGGCCTCAAGCGCATTTCTGGCCTGCGAGCAGCCGGCCTGCGAGCCTTTCAGGGTCACCTGATTTCCACGGGCGATCGCATCGATGCCGAGCCTTTGCTCGATCAAAGCCAGGTTCTGGTCGAACTGGCCGAAGAGATCACCGATCAACCGGTTGTCTTCAAACGCAAGGACGACGTGGGTTGCATCGGATGCCGAGGCAGCTGCCTGATCAGACTGTTTGCGTGAGGAAGAAGAACTCTCGCGCGTCAAATGACGTCTCCTTTAAGCCATCGCGGCCGTGACCGTCTCTGCATTTTCTCGACCATTCTGCCCCTCAATCAATTGCCCGAACAGCGAATTAGACCCGATCTTGACGATTTCCACCGCTTGTATGCTGCCGATGAGAGCTTCGGGCGCATCCAGTTGCACCGGCTGCAGCCAGGGCGACTTGCCGACAAGCTGGCCCGCGTTGCGGCCCTTCTTTTCCAGAAGAACATCGCAGACCATTCCGAGCCTGGATTCGTTGAAGGCTTTCTGCTGGGAGCTGACCAGCGCCTGGAGTTCCGCAAGCCGTGCGGACTTGATCTCTTCCGGCACCTGGTTCTCCATTGTCGCCCCGGGCGTTCCCGGGCGCTGACTGTATTTGAAGGAGAAGGCAGACCCGTAGCCGACACGCCGGATCAGGTCCATCGTGTCTTCGAAATCCCGATCCGTCTCGTCCGGGAAGCCGACGATGAAATCGCCAGAAAGGGCAATCTCCGGCGAAGCGTCCCTGATCCGGTCGATCAACCGGAAATATTCGTCCCTGGTGTGCCGGCGGTTCATCGCCTTCAAAATCTTGTCGGATCCGGATTGCACCGGAAGGTGCAGGTACGGCATCAGGCTCTTCAGGTCGCGGTGCGCTTCTATCAGATCGTCATCCATGTCGCGCGGATGGCTCGTGGTGTAGCGAAGCCGGTCCAGCCCCTCTATCTCCGAAAGCCGGCGCAACAGCCGGCCCAGGCCCCAGACCGATCCGTCAGGCGCCTCGCCATGATAGGCGTTCACATTCTGCCCCAGCAGCGTGACTTCGCGCACGCCTGCAGCCGCCATGCGCTCGGCTTCCGACACGATCTGCTCGACCGGGCGCGAAACCTCCGCGCCCCGGGTATACGGCACGACACAGAAGGTACAGAACTTGTCACAGCCTTCCTGAACCGTCAGGAAGGCGGAGGGTGCCCGTTTCAGGACCTGGGCTTGCGCGCGTTCGGACAGATGGCCGAATTTCGCATCGATGTCGAATTCGGTTTCGACAACCGTCTTGCCCGTCCGCGCCTTGTCCAGAAGTCCGGGCAGCTGGTGATAGCTCTGGGGCCCGACCACAAGATCGACGATCGGGGCGCGCCTGGAAATCTCTTCGCCTTCCGCCTGCGCAACGCAGCCGGCGACACCGACCATCAGGTCCTTGCCGGACTTTGCGCGTTCTTCCTTGACCTTTCGGATGCGGCCGAGCTCGGAATAGACCTTTTCGGCCGCCTTTTCGCGAATGTGGCACGTGTTGAGGATGACGAGATCGGCATCGTCAAGCGTGCTCGTCGCCTCATACCCTTCCGATCCGAGCACATCGGTCATGCGCTCGCTGTCATAGACATTCATCTGACAGCCATAGGTGCGGACAAACACCTTGCGTGTGTTGCCGCCGGCGGCCGGTCCGGCATCGTTTTGGGAAACGGCATTTGCGTTCGTTTCCTGATCTTGTTCAGGGCGGCTTGTCATTCGCTTCTCGTCGCCTCGTTCACGCGGCAGATATGTCCAGGTGGTCTTTTGTCCGGGTCTGTCACCCGGCCGCAAGCCAGCTTAACGGAGCTGATGCGGCCTTAACAGGACCGCCGTATAACGGCATTCAATTTCCGGCGCCAGCATTAACGGGTTTTTCGTCGTTTGAGAAGAACGCAGTGTCGTCTGCCGCGTCGGCTTCCCCTCTCTCGACCGGCTTTTGAAGCAGCGACGCGATCGTCAGGGCGCGCACCTCATGCTCCAGTTTCCGGGTCAGGGCCTTCCGGTCCGTCGTCTTGTCGACAAGCACGGGCTCACCCCATGTCACAATGACGTCCAGGGCGCCGCGGGTAAAAATGCCCCACAAATGGCCCGGCAGCTCCATGTCGCCATACCAGGCGACATGAGGGCGGTGCGCCCGCCCCATGGGGAGGCCATAGAAGCCCTGATAGGCGATCGAGAGCGGCTGAACCCAGACGGTCGCCCCATCCTCCTCGCCAAGGGCACGGGTTGCGGCACCGAGCAGGGCCGAGCGGAACGGCAGGACGCAATTGCCATCGTTCGAAGTGCCTTCAGCAAACAGCACCATCGCGTCACCGGCGGCCATGCGCTCGGCAATCTCGTCCGCCGCCTGCCCCGTTTCCGTCCGCCGGGTCCGGTTCACGAACACCGTGCGCTGCAGCTTGGCCAGAAGGCCGAAGACCGGCCAGCCAGAGACCTCGGACTTTGCGATAAAGGAAAGCGGGATGAGGGAGCCCAAAACGGTGATGTCGACCCAGGATGCATGGTTTGCCGCAATGAGCAGCGGTCTGTCCGCGGCCGGTTGCCCAACCTGGCGAACCTTTATGCCGACGAGACGGCTGGCGATCCGGTGCCAGATCCGGGGCAGGATTTCCTGACTGCGCAGACCAAATCTGATCGACAGCCACTGAAGCGGTATCAGAACGAGCGAGACAAGCGTCAGCAGGGCAATGATGCAGACAGCCTTGACCTCAGCCATCGCCTTTTTCATCCCGGGATGGCTCCAGCGGAACGCCGTACAGCTCAAGCCGGTGGTCAACAAGCTTGTATCCCAGCTTCCTGGCTATGAATTCCTGCAAGGCCTCGATTTCCTCGTTGCGGAACTCGATGACCTGGCCACTGCGCAAGTCAATCAAATGATCATGATGTTCATCAGGCACGGTTTCATAGCGTGAGCGACCATCCCTGAAGTCGTGCCGCTCGATCATGCCCGCATCTTCGAACAGCTTGACCGTGCGATAAACGGTTGAAATGGAAATGCCCGGATCGATCGCGACCGAGCGGCGGTAAAGCTCTTCAACGTCGGGATGCTCGTCGGATGCTGCCTCGATCACCGTTGCGATCACGCGGCGCTGCTCGGTCATGCGCATGCCTTTTGCAACACACATTTCCGCCAGCGTTGTTTGCCGCTCGTCCGTCATTTGGTCGCCGCCTGATGATTGATCGGAATTTTCGTAGCACAGCGCTTAACGAAGATCGATCCGCATGACAAGCGCTGTCCCGTCGCCTTCGCTGCCGCCGTAGTATCCCTTTCGCTGTCCAACCTCCCGGAACCCCAGCCCCCTGTAGAGCAAGAGAGCGGCTTCGTTGGATGCGTCGACCTCCAGAAACAGATGGCTGCACCTGTCCGCGTAGAGCCGGAACAGGCCGGCTTCCATGAGCTTCTTTCCGATACCGCGGCCCCGCTGCCGCGGATGCACCGCAACCGTGATCACCTCGGCTTCGTCAGCTGCCGTGCGCAGGATCAGAAAACCAAGCGGTGCGCGCGTGCCATAGGGACTGGCGCGGCGGGCAACCAGAATCGTCACGCCGTCCTGCGCCTTCATGCGGGCAAGTTCCTCGGCATTCCATTTGGCGGGAAATGAAGCGGCGTGGATTTCGGCAATCTTCGGCAGATCTTCGTCCAGCGCCACTTCCACGACCGGCGGCTGGGTCCAGAACCACCAGAAACTCATTGCCGTTCAATCCTTCCCCTGGTCTGCGGTGTCGCATCAGGTGGCCGCAGGTAAAGCGGCGATGGTGAAGCCGTGACCGGATCGGCCAGAAGCCCGAGTTCCGCAACATCCCGAATTCCGGGAAACCCCGCCCGGGAGATGATCTGCGCGCTCGGCAGGTCAAGCTCCGACGCAATCCTTTCGGCCGCGGAGCCCGCCAACCTTATGCATTTCGGCATGGTCGCCGCAAGATCGGAGATCGTGCGAACAGACGCCTCACCGGTTTTCTCACCGGACGCATCAAACTCCTGGCAATAGACTTCATCGCCCTTTCCCGTGAGCGCCACCAGCACCGGTGCCCCTCCGTCCATCGGCGCCGAGGCGCGGGCGATTGCCGCAAGCGTCGTGATTCCGACAACCGGCGTGCCCAGGACCAGACCGAAGCCACGCGCCACAGCCAGTCCGACACGAAGGCCGGTGAAGCTTCCGGGACCGATCGTCACGACGACGCGGTCAAGATCGGAAAAAGCGGTGGATGTCTCGGCCATGACCTCGCCGATCATGTCCATCAGCCGCTCCGCGTGCCCCCGGCCGATTTCCTCGGCAAAGGATTCAAAGCAGGCGCTTTCACTGCCGTCGTCGAGAACCGCGGCAGCGCAATTGGCCAGAGCTGTATCGATCGCCAGTACACGCATACCCAATGCACCTAACCCGCTCCCTCTCCGGAGTCGAGCCGAGCTTTGGGCCTAATCCCAATTGCGGGCTTGCGTTGCCCGCTGAATGCTGAAACAGAAACAAAAAACCCGGCTGAGAAGCCGGGCCTTTGAAAACATGGGGAAAATCGGTTCAGATCGGACGAACTTCCTCAACTTCCGGCACGAAGTGGCGCAGCAGGTTCTGAATACCGTGCTGAAGCGTCGCAGTGGAAGACGGGCAGCCGGCGCAGGCGCCGCGCATCGACAGATAAACAATGCCTTCCTTGAAGCCCTTGAAGGTGATGTCACCGCCATCTTGTGCCACCGCCGGGCGCACGCGCGTTTCGAGCAGCTCCTTGATCGTTTTCACCGTGTCTTCGGTGCCTTCATCAAAGAACTCGCCTTCTTCGATATCTTCGACCTGGCCTGCCGACATAACCGGCTGACCCGACATGAACTGCTCCATGATCACGCCGAGAATGGCGGGTTTCATGTGCTGCCAGTCCGTGTCGTCCTTGGTCACGGTGACGAAGTCGTGACCGAAGAAGACCGCGGCCACGCCCGGCACATCAAACAGTCTCTCCGCCAAAGGCGATGCGCCCGCATCCGCCTTGGACCTGAAATCATAGGTTCCTTCCTGCAGGACAACGCGGCCCGGGAGGAATTTGAGCGTGGCCGGATTCGGCGTCGCTTCGGTCTGAATGAACATGTTTCTTGTCCTTGCGTTTCAACAACGCGTCCGTTTCGACAGATGTCTCGCGCCTCTACCTCATCGCAAAACACCGATGGATTGTTTTAACCCAATTGGACACAGTTTGGAATAGTTAAAAACTAGATAGGTCTTCAACACGCGTGATCAAGTTCCGGCGCCGTTTTTTCACCGCGAAACCGGCTGGCATCAGGCCAGCGCCGCGATCGAATCATCATCGAGATTTCCGGGAACGATCGTGACCGGTATGGGAAATGTGCCAGCCGACTTGCCCGCAATGGAAGAGACCAGCGGTCCCGGTCCTTCCGAGCCGGTGCTTGCGGCAAGCACAAGAATTGCGATATCCGCATCGGCTTCGATCAGCTCGAGAATTTCTTCCGATTTGGTGCCTTCCCGAACGACCGTCTCCGGTTCCGTTCTTGCCACCGAGCGCACCCGCTCCGCCGTCTTCGCGAGAATCGCTTCGGCCTCTTCCAGCGCTTCGGCGCGCATGATGTCTTCGACGCCGAGCCAGTGCTGGAAGTCGCCCGGTGCGATCACGAAACAAAGCGTCACGACGCCACCGGTCCGCGCCGCCCGTTTCGCCGCATAGACAATTGCCCTGTCGCATTCCGGCGTTTCGTCAACCACGACCAGAAATTTCCGGCGATGGCCTTCCTCGTTGCTTTTCCGAATAGCTACCATGGCTGCATGCTGCCATTGGCGCGCGCGCACCGCAAGCGGTGAAATCACCGCTTGCGGTGGGTGCCTGCTTACAGAATAAACTTCGAGAGATCGACGTTCTTGGCAAGGTCGCCGATATTTTCCTTCACGAAATCCGCAGTTATTTCAACAACCTCACCCGAACGATCCGGTGCGGTGAAGGAAATCTCGTCGAGAATGCGTTCCATCACGGTCTGAAGCCGGCGCGCACCGATGTTTTCAACAGATGCGTTGAGATCGACTGCAACGGATGCAATTTCGTCAATGGCGTCGTCGGTGAAGGCAAGCGTGACCTCTTCGGTTTCCATGAGCGCGACATACTGCTTGATCAGGCTGGCTTCCGGCTCCGTCAGGATCGCCTTGAAGTCATCCTTGTTCAGCGCCCTGAGTTCGACGCGGATCGGCAGACGGCCCTGCAATTCGGGCAGAAGGTCGGAGGGCTTTGCGACATGGAACGCGCCGGAAGCGATAAAGAGGATATGATCCGTCTTGACCGGGCCATGTTTCGTGGACACCACCGTGCCCTCGATCAAGGGAAGCAGATCCCGCTGCACGCCCTCGCGTGACACATCCGCACCCGCCCTGCCTTCGCGCGCGCAGATCTTGTCGATCTCGTCCAGAAAGACAATACCCGAGTTCTCAACAAGTGCGATCGCCTCTTCGACCACCTTGTCCTCATCGAGCAGCTTGTCCGATTCCTCGTTGATCAGCAGCTGGTAGCTGTCGCTCACGGTCGTCCGTTTGGTCTTTGTCTGACCCCCGAAGGCCTTGCCGAGAAGATCGGACATGTTCATGACGCCGACGCTTGCGCCCGGCATGCCGGGCAGATCGAAACTGGGCATCTGCGCCTGGGCGCGGACTTCCACCTCGATTTCCTTGTCGTCCATCTCGCCGTCACGCAGTTTCGTGCGGAAACTCTCGCGGGTTGCCGGGCTTGCGTTCGCACCGACCAGCGCATCAAGGACGCGTTCCTCGGCAAGAACATGCGCCTTGGCCTTCACTTCCTCGCGCTTCTTGTCGCGGATCAGGGTAATGCCGGCTTCCACAAGATCGCGGACAATCTGTTCGACATCGCGGCCGACATAGCCGACCTCCGTGAACTTGGTTGCCTCGACCTTGGTGAACGGCGCGTTCGCCAGTTTGGCGAGACGGCGCGATATTTCCGTCTTGCCGACGCCGGTCGGACCGATCATGAGGATGTTCTTCGGCAGAACCTCTTCGCGCATCTGTCCTTGCAGCTGCTGACGGCGCCAGCGGTTGCGCAGGGCAATTGCCACGGCGCGCTTTGCGTCCTTCTGGCCGACAATATAGCGATCGAGTTCAGAAACGATCTCACGCGGGGAAAAATCCGTCATTTTTTATGACATGCCTTCCGTGTTCTTGAATTCCATTAACAAGCTGTCGCCGGTCTTTCCGACCAGTTCGGGGATTACCTCGAACCCGGCCCTGCGGTAGCACCTGACTGCACGTTCGTTGTCCGGGTCCGGATCGATCAGGATCCGGCTGTGACCCTCTTCAAGGAGTTGCCGGACAAAGGCCCGCAATACCTCGGTTCCCAAGCCGGCCGACAGATCCTCCTGCAATCCGATCGACAGGTCCACGCCGACCGCTTCTTCCGGCAACAGCGTCAACCAGGGATACTCGGCAACATAATCCGTATTCTGCTGGTCCTTGATGAACCAGACCTGGATAAACCCCTTGTCGCTGCCGTCCTTTTGAAAAATGAAGGGGCGTGTCGTGTCGCGTCCCTGCACCATGTCCTCGATGTAGCGCAGTTCCGTTTCCGGGTCGCCCCACCATTTTCGCCAATGCGGCTTGTCGAGCCAGCGTGCCAGCAGGGCCAGGTCTTCTTCCAGGACGGGGCGGAACGAAATCACGGCTGTTTATCCGGCCGTATCGAGCGTTTCCACCGTGATGCTTTCATTGGTGTAAACGCAGATCTCGGCAGCCACCGCCATCGCCTTTCGTGCGATCGTCTCGGCGTCATAATCCGTATCGGCCAATGCCCTGCCCGCGGCGAGGGCGTAGTTGCCACCGGAGCCGATGCCCATGACACCGCCTTCGGGTTCCAGCACATCGCCCGTCCCGGTCAGGACAAGAGAGACATTCTTGTCGGCGACCAGCATCATCGCTTCAAGACGCCGCAGATACCGGTCCGTGCGCCAATCCTTGGCAAGCTCGACACAGGCCCGCATCAGCTGGCCCGGATATTGTTCCAGCTTGGCTTCCAGCCGCTCGAACAAGGTGAAGGCGTCAGCCGTCGCGCCGGCAAAGCCGGCGATCACTTCGCCCTTTGCGAGCAGCCGCACCTTGCGTGCGGAATGCTTGATCACCGTCTGGCCGAGTGAGACCTGGCCATCGCCGGCAATAACCACCTTGCCGCCCTTGCGCACCATCATGATCGTCGTCCCGTGCCACTGGGCCGGTTCGCGCGTTTCGCTCATTCATTCCTCTTGGGTTTGTTAAGCTTCTTGGTTGTTTCAATGCTGCCGCCCTATGTAGGCGGCCTTTTCGTCTTTTCCAAGAAATCAATTCGTTTCAACGACGACGGCCGTCCTGCCTGGCGGCATCAGAGCGCGTGCGATATCTCCACCCTGGTCATTCTCAGAAGCGCTTCGACAAGCTTGTCGAGCTGACCGCTAATCCGGTCCTCGGCCAGATCGTCCTTGTCGTCAAAGGCAGCCGATGCTTTCGGGACGGACACCATCTGCGGCAGCACGAGCGCTCCAAGGCCCACTTCCAGGATGGTCCGCATGCCGATGAGACCGCGCAGGCCGCCAAACCCGCCGGGAGACGCGGCCCCAAGGGCGAACACCTTGTTCCTGTAGGGCTCGCCCGGCTCCTTCACGCGGCTGATCCAGTCAAGCGTGTTTTTCAGAAGCGGCGTTACGCCGGCATTGTATTCCGGGCACGCGAGAAACACGCCGTCGTGGCCGACAAAGAGACGGTGCAGCCGTTTGGCCTGTTCAGGCACACCGTTGTCCGCTTCGTGATCTCCGTCGTAGATCGGCAGCGGGTAGTCCTTGAGTGAAAGATGGGTCACATCCGCGTCGAGGAGGGACAACCGCTTTGCGACCAGCGCCGCCAGTTTGGTGTTGTGTGATCCGCCGCGGACCGAACCTGAACAGACAATAATCCTCGGATTGCGCATCAAGGGACCCTTTTCGAGCAGGAATGGCCAAAGAGATCACCTTGATATGGCAAACCGCGCCCGCTTATCCAGTCTTTCCGTCCGCAGACTTGTCGCTTGGGGCACGGATCGCGCCGCGCCCTGCCAGGCTTTCGGTCAGAACAGGCTCGCGATGAACCCGGGGATGCATTTGACCGCATAAGACCAGTCGTCCTTGCGCCATTTGGACATCTCGTAGACGGAATCCCCGAGATCCTCGCCCATTTCGGCAAACAGCTTCGTCGGTCCCTGTTTCATGCGGTCGACAAGGCGGCTCAGGCGGGCCATGTCGATGTTCCCCGTCTGAATAAGGTGCACGGTGCCCAGAACCAGTGTCGTCATGCTGTCGACGCCCGATGCGCCAAGCCCGATGGGATCGCAGGCACGGATAACCTGGAAGACCTTGCTGTTCTTGGCCGCACCCGGGGCGATCGCCTCAACAAGGCTCTGCAAGCCTTCCACCATTCCGGCCCAGGGGATCGCCTTGCCCATGTAGTATTTGTAAAGTTCGGAGGTGCCATAAAGGTAGTCCCCCTGCTCGAACTTGTCGGCAACCTCGATCAGTGTGATGACGTGTCCGGCCGCGCCGGCTTTCCCGCCGAGCGTGCCCAGAAAACGGCCGAACCTGGATGTGGGCTTGCCGATGACATCGAGCGCACCGAATTGCCGCCCGCGCATTCCGGCGATGGTCTTCATCACGTCGCGGGCCTCGTCGACCGAAAACCCCCATTTGCGCAACTGAGCCCAGGCGGCAATGATTTTCCGCGCATCGTCGGCCCGTCCGATCGTGCCGAGGAACTTCTTCATGTTGGGGACGCTTTTGTCGATGAGTTCCCGGCGGAATTCGTCGAACGCCGTGCTTTCGCCGAGATTGGCGGCTTCCTTCGCCAGCAGTTTCTCGCCCGGGGACATCCGGTCGTCGCGAGGCTGCGGCGGCCGGAC
>JBCBUA010000064.1:0-20962 GCA_039818365.1 Pseudomonadota bacterium | reverse complement strand
GCCGCCGATATTCACCTTGGTTCCGAACAGCTGCAAAAACGGCGCTGCCTTGGCAATGTCCTGGGACCGGATCGTCTCGTTGGCGGAATAAAGGAAGTTGGTGGCCAGAACGATCTGCCACATGCCGAGCGTGACGATGAAAGGCGGCAATTTGACCACGGCAACGAGAAACCCGTTGATATAGCCGCAGATCGTTCCGCAGAGGAGACCGCAGGCGACGGCCACCTCGACGGGCAAGCCGTAGCGGAAGGTGAACTGTCCCATCACGACCGATGACAGGACCATGATCGCGCCAACCGAGAGATCGATACCGGCGGTCAGGATCACGAGGCTTTGCGCGGCTGCAACGATCCCCACGATCTGCACCTGTTGCAGGATGAGGGTCAGCGCAAACGGCGAAAAGAACTTCGATCCCAGCAGAATGCCGAATATGGCAATCGAAAGCATCAGAACGATCAGGGGCACCAGAGACGGTGTCTGGTGCAGTGTGTGTTGGATCTTTTGCCCCAATGACTGATGGTGATCATCAAAGGAGGCCACGGCCTGCGGACTGGCTTCTGCTGCAGCTTCGTAGTTTGCCTGCCCACCCGTGGTCTTGTTATCTGAGGTCATGCCCGTTTCCCTCTAAGCGCCTTGAAAAAGGGGCAAGGATGGCCTCGCCCCTTTCTGTCTTTTAGCAGGTGATCAGCCCCAGCAGAGATCCGTGCCCTTGGCCGTGTCGATGGAGTCGACGCCGTCCACCGGCTTGTCCGTGACGAGGGCGACGCCCGTGTCAAAGAAGTCCTTGCCCGGTGTCGGCTCCGGCTTCTTGCCGCTGTCGGCCCAGGTCTTGATGGCTTCAATGCCCAGAGACGCCATCAGCAGCGGGTATTGCTGCGACGTTGCACCGATCACGCCGTCCTTGACGTTCTGCACGCCCGGGCAACCGCCGTCGACCGATACGATGAGAACATCATTTTCGCGGCCGATGGACTTCAACGCCTCATATGCGCCCGCAGCAGCAGGCTCGTTGATCGTGTAGACGACATTGATCATCGGGTCCTTGGCAAGAAGGTTTTCCATGGCGCGGCGGCCGCCTTCCTCGTTGCCCTGTGTCACGTCGTTGCCGACGATACGTGAATCGGTCTCATCGCCCCACTTGTTCGGGTCGCCGAGGTCGATGCCGAAGCCCTGAAGGAAGCCCTGGTCGCGCAGAACCCCGACCGTCGGCTGGCTGATGGCAAGATCAAGCATGCCGATCTTGGCATCGGCCGCCTTGTCGCCGAGCGCGCCCGCAGCCCACTTGCCGATCAGTTCACCGGCCAGGAAGTTGTCGGTTGCGAAGGTCGCGTCCGCGGCATCGATCGGGCTGAGCGGGGTGTCGAGGGCGATGACGAGCAGGCCATTGTCACGGGCCTGCTGGACGGCCGGCACGATCGAGGACGTGTCGGACGCGGTCAGCAGGATGCCTTTTGCACCATCTGCAATGCAGGTTTCGATGGCGGCAACCTGGGTTTCATGGTCACCGTCCACCTTGCCGGCGAAGGATTTCAGCTCGATGCCAAGCTCTTCGGCTTTCGCGGTCGCGCCTTCCTTCATCTTGACGAAGAACGGGTTGGTATCTGTTTTGGTGATCAGGCAGGCTGAAATATCTGCCGCTGCTGCCGGTGCCGCCGCCATGGCAGCAAGGACTGAACCAGTCGCAAGTAATTTGCGGATCATTTGTTTTTTCCTCCCTGGCCTGTTTCAGTTTGAGCGGTTGGGTTCGGCCAGATGTGACCCCAATCTCGCTGCCCTTGCCGGAAAGCTGGCTTTGTCTTCCGCACTGCCTGCTCCAGCGGGTCCCTTGTCTTTCCCACCGGTCAAAATGGCTGCTCTGGGTGAGAAGTTGAAAAACTGCGGCAGGCTCGCCGCGCCGATTGCACCGGCGTCATGGGCAAAGCTGCCAATTTCGATTTCGGGCGAGTGCCGCTCCTCGGGCGCGGCCGCCTCCACGGCGGATTTGACCTTCTGCCTGAAGGTCTCCGGGAAGGCCCCCCTCAAGTCGCCGTCAATCACCACGAGCGGAACGTCGAGGAGGGCATAGGCGGACCGCAGCGCCAGACCCAGCGCAGCGGCGCAGTCGTCGAGCCACTCGAGATATTTCGGGTCATTTGCTTCAACGGCTGCCTGAAGATCGGAGCGGTCCAGCTTCTCAAACCCGTCCGGCGACAGATGCCGGGCAAAGGAAACCAGTGATGCACGTGTCAGCAAAAGGTCCCATGTCTGCTTGGGTTTTGGCGCCGTCGGCAAGAAACTCGGTGGAACAGGCATGAATGCAACGTCCGCCGCGTTTCCCGACATTCCCTTGATCACGTCTCCCTTGAGCACCAGACCGCCACCGATCGCCGGTCCCAGGAACAGGTAGAGGAAATTGTCATGCAGGCGGCCCTGGCCATAGAACAATTCCGCAACCGCTGCGGCGGTTCCGTCATTCTCTCCAAACACGGGCAGGGCCAATGCCTCCTCGAGCGCCGCTGCAAGGTCGAACCCGTCCCATTTCTTGAAATCTGCCTCGGGCAGGCCGAGTTCGTGCAGCCAGGCGCCGAGGTTGAAGGGTTGCGCCAGGCCTATGCCGGTGATGCGGGCCTGCATGTCCGGGCTCAGATTGGCACGCAGGCTGTTCAGATCCTCGGTGAGGATTTCGACCGTCGTCTCCGGCGCCGGAAGGATCATGTCATGGATGCGCCGGTCGATGATCTTTCCCGAGAAATCCATCAGAACCGTTTCGATGTTCGTCCGGTCCAGGCGCACACCGAACGAATAGGCACCGTCCGGGGCAAGTTTCAGGATCGTGGCTGGTTGTCCGCGGCTGCCGTCGTGACGCTTGCCGGCCTCGAATATCAGGCCTTCCTCGATCAGATCCTGTATGATCGCACCGATCGCCGCATTCGTGAGTTGAACGGCGCGGGCAAGTTCAGCCTTCGAGGCTTCGCCGGCGCGTCGCAGGATCTGCAGAACAATGCGCTCGTTGTATCGGCGCAACTGTGCGGAATTCGATCCTCGACCAGACGTACGGGGCTCCTCCACCTTCCCTGTTCCTCCCGAGCGGGCTGCCCTGCTGATCAGGCAGCTTCATAATAATTAATTTTGATGAAATTATTTGACGGCCCGGGCTGTCTGTCAATCGGTTATTTGTTTTGCACTGCACGGTTTCGATGTTGTGCTGCAGCAAAATTCTGACTGACAAGGCGATTTCAATATTCAGCTTAGCAGAGAAAATGACGCAGGGGTACGGCCTCATAAACAAGGCTGATGGGGTTTGAGGCGGCTTGCTTCTCATCAAGGCGCGGATGCGCAGGAAACGGGGTTCATTATCTAGCCCTTCACAATGCGGAGGAGAAGCAAGCCGGTCAAACCCCGCTGCCCGCTCTTTGACAATAATGGGCGGGATAGTGCGCATGACCATTGCCGGATGCGGCAGGATTCGTATTGTCGGGTGACATACTGGAAGTGGAGTGAGTCTGAATGCCGGTCACACATGACGAGGGTTTTCTCAAACGCGCGATTGCAGCGGGGGCAGGCAAGGAGCCTTCCGATCTCGTCCTGAAAAATGTCAAGCTTTTCAATGTTATCGATGGATCTTGCCGGGAAACGGATATCGCGATTGTCGGCGACAGGATCGTTGGCACCTATGGCCGCTACGAAGGTGTCGACATGCTTGACGGGGAGGGGCGCGTCGCCGTTCCCGGGTTCATCGACACGCATCTGCACGTTGAGTCGTCGCTGGTCACCCCATTCGAGTTCGACCGGTGCGTTCTGCCGCATGGTGTCACCACCGCGATTTGCGATCCGCACGAGATATCCAATGTGCTGGGCGCGGAAGGTATCCGCTATTTCCTCGATGCGTCGCTTGAAACGCTGATGGATCTGAAGGTCAACCTGTCTTCCTGTGTACCCGCGACGTCGTTCGAAACCGCGGGAGCCAGTCTGGAGATCGGGGATCTCCTGCCTTTCAGTGACCACCCGAGCGTGATCGGTCTCGCCGAATTCATGAATTTTCCGGGTGTTCTGGCATGCGATCCGAACGTGCTTGCCAAGCTTGCCGCGTTTCAGGACGGTCATATCGACGGGCATGCACCGCTTCTCTCCGGGCTTGACCTCAACGGTTACCTGGCGGCCGGTATCCGGACGGATCACGAGGCGACGAGCGCGGAAGAAGCGCTCGAAAAGCTTTCAAAGGGCATGACCATCCTGATGCGGGAAGGGTCCGTTTCCAAGGATCTCGAAGCGCTGGCACCCATTCTGACACCGGATGTTTCCGCCTTTGTCGCGCTGTGCACCGATGACAGGAACCCGCTCGACATCGCGGAGGAAGGCCACCTGGACAGCATGGTCCGCCGTCTGATTGCCAAGGGAATCCGTCCGCTCGACGCCTATCGCGCGGCCAGCTGGTCCGGGGCCAATGCCTTCGGTCTCAGGGACAGGGGCCTGCTTGCACCCGGCAAGCGGGCCGACATCGTTCTGCTGGACGATTTTGAGGATTGCCGGGTGAGCCGGGTGGTCTGCGGTGGGCGGCTGGTCACCGATGCTGCCTTCCAGTCCCGCGGTTCGGTTGCTCCGGTCGGCCTTGCAAGCGTCAAGGCCGAGCCCGTTGCCGCGAGCGATTTCGACATTCCGGCCAGAAACGACGAAACCTCCGTGATCGGTGTTTTGCCTGGCAAGATCATTACCGAACACCTGGTGAAGCGGCTTCCCGTGGCTGACGGCAAGACACTTCCCGACCTGGAGCAGGATGTTCTGAAGGTTGCCGTTGTCGAACGGCACGGCAGGAGCGGTAATATCGGTCTCGGTTTCGTGCACGGTTTCGGCATGAAGCGCGGCGCTATTGCGAGTTCAGTCGGCCATGACAGCCACAACATCTGCGTCGTGGGCGCGGACGACCGGTCCGTCGCGAACGCCGTCAACCGTGTGATCGCGATGAAAGGCGGATTTGCGGTCGCCGACAGCGACAGCGTGCTGGCTGAACTTGCCCTGCCGGTTGCAGGTCTCATGAGCCTTGAGTCGTTCGAAACCGTCAGGGGAGACCTTGAGACGCTGAGAGCGGCCGCCAAATCCCTGGGCTGCACGCTGGAAGAGCCGTTCCTGCAGGTGGCCTTTCTGCCGCTGCCGGTCATACCGCATCTTAAAATCACGGATCACGGGGTCTTCGATGTCGACCGGTTCGAACTGGTCGATCAGGGCAGCTGAGCGCCCAGGAGGCTCGTCAATAGCGGCGCATGCTGTTTCTGAAACTGGCCCATTTCTGCGCGGACCTGTAGCCGAAAAAGAACACGACCGCAGCGATGACCAATGACCAGAGCAGGACCCTTGCGTCGAAGGAAAACTCAG
Organism: Pseudomonadota bacterium; assembly: GCA_039818365.1. Lineage (GTDB taxonomy): Bacteria > Pseudomonadota > Alphaproteobacteria > Rhizobiales > Stappiaceae > Roseibium. The sequence goes on along the minus strand of JBCBUA010000064.1, from coordinate 15,613 downwards.
CCAGGAGCTCCGAAGGATGTGCAATTTTCGGATTGGCGCCGAGATAGGTTACCGGAATCCACTTCGACTGAAGGCCGGCGGACCAGGTGTCCGGAACCCTGAAGGTCAGGGCCAGCGGATCGTTGCCCGTCGGATTGATCTCCACGATCATGGTTCCGTGCGTCTCGAAGTGTCTGCTGTTCTTGAACGTGTCGCGCGGAGATTCGTGCAGCGCTTCCTTGAGTGTCAGCCTGTCCCCGTCCGCATCCCGAACGTTCAGGATAACCGCGTGGGCTTCTTCGCCGAAATGTTCCAGCAACCAGTATTTCAACCCGCTGTCATAATGGATGTAGATGGACAAAAGGCAGGCAAACCCGATGAAACAGAAAATCGCCAGGTTCAACGCATGGCTGTCCTCGGTCGCTTCTTTCGGGTTGATCATGTCTGCACCACCATGAAGAGAATTGTGCAGACTATGCGCGTATCGTCGGCACGTGTCCACTCAGGGAGGCTAAGGTTCAGATGATCCTCACGCTGGCCGTTTCCGGCTATCGCTCGCTTCGGGAGATCGTTCTGCCACTCGACAGGATCACGCTTGTGACGGGCGCGAACGGCAGCGGCAAATCGAGCCTCTACAGATCGATCCGCCTGCTGGCAGAGGTGGCACAAGGCCAGGCGATCGCCTCGATCGCGGCGGAAGGCGGGCTGCAATCGACGCTCTGGGCCGGTCCGGAAGCCATCTCGAGACGCATGAAAAAGGGCGACGTTCCGGTCCAGGGAACGGTGCGCAAGAACGTGATCAGCCTGAAACTCGGCTTTGCCGACGAAGACTACGGCTATGCTATCGATCTCGGATTGCCGGCCGATGCCGGACGCTCGCTGTTTTCCATGGATCCGGAAATCAAGAGCGAGGCCCTGTGGGCAGGGGAAGCCCTGTCGCGCTCCAACGAGATCGCCGGCAGGAACGGCCCGACCGTCCGTGTCCTGAATGCGCAAGGACAGAGGATCCCCGTCTACCAGAACATGGCGCGCTTCGACAGCATGATGACCCATGCGGCCGACCCGAAGGACGGACTGGAGCTGCTGGTCATGCGCGAGCGCATGCGTGCCTGGCGGTTCTACGATCATCTGCGCACGGACCGAGACGCCCCGGCGCGCTTTCCACGTATCGGAACGCGCACGCCAGTCCTGAGCGCCGACGGCGGCGACCTGGCGGCAGCCCTGCAGACAATCATGGAGATCGGCGACGAGGTGGCGCTTTCAGAGGCCATTGATGACGCGTTTCCCGGGGCCTCGATCAGCGTAACCGTCAACGAGGGCTATTTTGAGCTGTTCATGCAGCAGAAGGGTCTGCTTCGCCCACTCAGAGCGAGCGAGCTTTCCGACGGCACATTGCGATACCTGTTGCTGACGGCAGCGCTCCTTTCCCCGCGTCCGGCCCCGCTGATTGTTCTGAACGAACCGGAGACAAGCCTGCACCCGGACCTGCTCGAACCTCTCGGGCGGCTTGTCACCAGAGCGGCTGAAAAAACCCAGGTGATCGTCGTTTCACACGCGCGCGCCCTCGTTGACACGCTTGCCGCTCTTCCGGGCTGTCTTCGCTACGAATTGCGCAAGGAACTCGGCGAAACGGTAGCTGACGTTGAGGAACTGCCACGCTGGAACTGGCCGAAGCGATAGCCGTCAGCGTCCAAAGATCGCTTTGCTCAAAATACTGATTTCACTTGCACTTTCTTGGAGGCATCTGACGATGGGCGCAAGCGCTTGAGCTCTGCGCACAAAAAAAGTGACGGGGTGTCGTAACGTCGTGAGTTGACGTGAACGGAAGGTTGCGTCATGTCAGAAAGAAGCAAGAAGGGACGCATTCAATGCGCCTGGTGCCGGGATGGAGGTGTCCGGCCGCGACTGATACCGCGGCGAACGGACTGGATGGCTGGCCAGGATCAACAGCGTTGAAGCGGAAAATAACGCGTTGGAGAACGTTATGACGACTGCGGAGGAGTGGAACGCGGCATTCAAGCCCCGTCCGGTACACGAATACCTTGAAACGACTGTCTCGAATTTCGGCGGCTCACCCGCTGCTGATTTCATGGGCAAGGTCTGGAGCTATGACGAACTCGGCGACCTTGTGAATTCGACCGCGGCAGGCCTTCAGGCCATGGGTATCGGCCCCGGCGTTCACGTGGGGCTTTGCCTTCCGAACACCCCTTTTTACACGATCTTCTACTTCGCGGTTTTGAAGATCGGTGCAACCGTCGCCAATTTCAATCCGCTCTATGTCGAGCGCGAAATCAGCTTCCAGGCGCGCGATGCCGATGTGCGCATCATGGTCACAATGGACCTGAAGGTGATCTACGACAAGGTTGAAGCGGTGCGCAAGGAACGGGCGCTCGACAAGATCATCGTCTGTCCGATGTCGTTCTGCCTGCCGACGGTGAAGAAGGTGCTGTTCAACATCTTCAAGCGCAAGGAACTGGCCGTCATTCCGCGTGACGAAGCACATGTCTGGTTCGACGAGTTGCAAACGGAAGGGACATTGCCAACGCCGGTCGATATCGACCCGGAGAATGCGATTGCCGTATTGCAATATACCGGCGGCACGACGGGCGTTCCCAAAGGCGCGATGCTCACGCACAAGAACCTGTCGGCCAATATCGAGCAAATGCGATGCGTTTTCGAAAAGGCGCAGCTGGGCAAGGAAAAGATGCTCTGCGTTCTGCCGTTCTTTCACGTCTTCGCCATGACGGTTGCCCAGAACCTCTCCATCATTCTTGCGGCGGAAATGGTCCTGCAGCCGCGCTTTGAACTGAAGGCCCTGCTGGACGTCATCAAGCGCAAACAGGTGACGCTGTTTCCGGGCGTGCCGACGCTTTACACCGCAATCAACAATTCGCCGCTGACGTCGCATTATGATCTGTCCAGCATCTCACTCTGCATTTCCGGGGGTGCGCCCTTGCCGGTGGAGGTCAAGGAGAGTTTCGAGACACTGACCGGGTGTATCCTCGTGGAGGGGTATGGGCTAACGGAATCGTCCCCGGTCGCCGCGGTCAATCCGCTTGACGAAAACCGCCGTGCCGGTTCCATCGGCCGTCTCGTGCCGGGAACGAGTGCGCGTTTTGTCAGTATCGAGGATCGTGAAACGGAAGTTGCGGAAGGCGAAAAGGGTGAACTTCTGCTGCATGGCCCGCAGGTCATGAAGGGGTACTGGAAGCGGGACGACGCCACGGCCGACACGATCACGCCGGAAGGCTATCTCCATACCGGCGATGTCGGCTACCGCGACGCAGACGGTTTCATCTATCTCGTCGACCGGATCAAGGACCTCATCCTGTGTTCCGGTTACAACGTTTATCCGCGTGTGATCGAAGAGGCGATCTACCAGCACGCGGCCGTTGACGAAACGATCGTCATTGCCATCCCAGATGAATACCGGGGCCAGTCGCCGAAGGCATTCGTCAAGCTGAAGGAAGGCGAATCCCTGACCGGCGAAGAGTTGAAGTTTTTTCTCAAGGAACATCTCTCGGCTATTGAATTACCGAGAGAATTCGAGTTCAGGAACGAGCTCCCCAAAACCATGGTCGGAAAGCTCTCCAAAAAGGAACTGGTGGAGGAAGAAGCCCAGAAACGCGCTCAGGCAGAAGCGAAAAGCGCGTAGTCGCCAAAGGCTTTTCCCCGCGCCGGGGACGCGGCAACGTCCATATCGGCGTCGCCTAGTGGGATTCGCCCCGACCTTCGGCGGCACGGGCCAGTTCACGGCCGCGCTTCGCTTCCCGCCGCACGGTGTAGATCGAGGCCGCGATTATGATGGTCGCCCCAATCAGCGTTTCGACGCTCGGCCACTGGCTGAAAACCAGCGCTCCGAAGATGGTTGCGTAAAGCAGCCTGGTGTAGTCGAGCGATGCAATCGCCGTTGCCTCACCAGCCTTGAAGCCCTTGATGTTGGCGAGCTGCGCCGCCCAGGACACGATGCCGATAAGGATCATCAGGCCCCACTGGTGCAGCGTCGGCGGCTGCCAGTTGATGATGGCCGGGATGAGCATGATAAGACCGACCCCGAGCGCCTGGTAGGTGAGGATGGTCACGGGACTGTCGGTGCGGGTCAGAATGCGCACGACAATCATGACCATGCCTGCGCAGCCGGCGCCGGCGATGGCAAGAAGGGCATAAGGGTCGACGAACCCTTCCGCCCCTGGCCGCAGCATCAGGAGAACGCCCAGAAAGCCGACAATGGTTGCGCCCCACCGGTGCACGCCCACGGTCTCGCCCAGGAACCAGATGGCGAAGATCGTGATGAAGAATGTGCGCGAAAAACTGATCGCGGTGACATCGGCGAGCGGCAGCTCAATGAAAGCCGTGAAACCGCAGAGCATCGCCGTGGTTGCCAGCAGGACACGGGCAAGCTGCAGGCCAGGCCGCTGGGTGGACAGGGACGTCGGCAGTCCGCGCAGGATAGTCGGTGCGACAATGACCAGCATCACCGCCTGGCGCACCACGAGGATCTGAAAGACGCCGATGTCCTGGCCGACAAACTTGATCAGCGTCACCATGATCGTGAAGCCGAAGGCTGCCAGCAACACCCAGAGCGCGCCCACCGTATTGGAGGGCAATCCACCTGTCATCGCGGCCAGCTTGTGTTCGACTTGTTTCAGCAAATTGAAGTCCTTTGACGTCAGGCATCCGGTTCCGGGCCTGTCCTCTCGATGCGTTTTTCATTGTTTCAGGAGCGAACGAAAGCCGGGACAGCCGCGCTGTGCTGGATGCGCGTGTGGTTCCATTCGATCGGTCTGGTTGTGGCGATCGCATCAGGCTATGCGTTTTTGCGCCGGAAGGAAAGCGGTTACGGCAAGGTTTGCCTTCTGCGCTGAACCGGCTATATTTCGATCAGCACACCTGTTCCGGAGCGCGAAAGGCAACAGAACCACTGGCTACAGTGGCCTTCGGAACATACATGGGTGCATATCCGTTGTCTTCGGTCTTCTGATTTCCAGGGAAGTCCTCCCAAAACACAGGTCCTGATTTATGAACCAGATGGTCACTCCGAAATTCGGTGTCGGCGCGCCTTTGCGCCGGAAGGAAGATGAGCCCCTCATTCTCGGAGAGGGCGTTTACACCGGCGACTATCAGCCCGAGGGCTGTCTGCACGGTGTTGTTGTCCGCTCAGCAATGGCGCATGCGAAGATCCGCGTCGAAAATGCCGCCGAAATCCAGGCCATGGACGGTGTTCACCTGGTCCTCACGGGTGCCGATGTGGAAGGGCACACACTGCCGACAATGGCGCGCCTGAAACAGATCGACGGATCGGACCACTGGCTGCCGCCGCAACCGCTCCTGTGCGCCGATGAAGTCAGATATGTCGGTGACGCGATCGCCTTCATCGTTGCCGACGATGTCAACACGGCCCGGAACGCCGCCGAGATGCTGGAGGTGGATTACGAGCCGCTCGATGTCGTGATCACGATCGAGGACGCGCTTGCACCGGACGCGGTCAAGGTCTGGCCGGAACATGGCTCCAACATCGCCTTCACGTTCGGGCACGGCAGCGAAGCCAAAACGGATGAAGCTTTCGCGGCTGCGCACAGAACGGTTTCCATTGAAATCGTCAACAACCGCATCGTTGCCAACTACATGGAGCTGCGCGGCTGCGTGGCTGAATTCAATGCCGAGAGCGAACGCTACAAGCTCACGCTGGGCACGCAGGGCGGCCACGGCATGCGCGATGTTATCTGCAAGGTGCTCGGGCTGGAAAAAGACAAGATCCAGGTGATCACGCCGGAAGTCGGCGGGGGCTTCGGAACGAAGGCCTTCTGTTACCGCGAATACCCGCTGTTGATGATCGCCGCTGAACGGCTGCGCAAGCCTGTTCGCTGGACGGGCGAGCGCATGGAGCATTTCGTGACCGATGCGCATGGACGCGACAATCTCAGCACGGCCGAGCTGGCGCTCGATGAGAATGCGAAGATCCTTGGCCTGAGGGTGCTCGTGAAAGCGGCCATGGGCGCTTATCTCAGCCAGTTCGCGCCCTTCATCCCGTGGGTCGGGACGGCCATGTCGTCCGGGCTCTATGACATCCCGGCGGTGTTTGCGAAAACCGAAGGCATTTACATGCACAACGTGCCGACGGATGCCTTTCGCGGTGCCGGACGGCCCGAGGCTGCCTACCTGATCGAACGTCTCATGGACAAGGCCGGCGAGGAAACGGGCCTTGGACCGATCGAGATCCGCACGCGGAATTTCATCAGACCGGCGCAGTTGCCCTACACGACGCAAACAGGCCGCATGTATGACACCGGCGACTACGCGGGACACCTGGAAAAAGCACTCGAAGTCTCCGACTGGGCAGGGTTTTCATCGCGGCAGGCAGAAAGTGCGAAGGCGGGCAAGTACCGCGGCATCGGCCTGTGTTCCTATATCGAGGCCTGTGCGTTTCCCGGCGGGGAAGAGGCAACGGTCGAACTCGGTGAGAACGGCAACCTGACCCTCCTGATCGGAACCCAGACCAACGGGCAGGGCCACGCCACGTCCTACAGCCAGGTCGTCGCCGAGAAATTCGGTGTGACGATCGACGATGTCGAGGTGATCCAGGGGGATACCGACCGCGTGGAGAATGGCGGAGGCACCGGCGGGTCCCGCTCGATCCCGCTCGGGCTGCCCTCGGTCCGTGATGCCAGCGACGCGCTGGTGAAGAAGGTCAAGGAGCTTGCGGCCGACCGGCTGGAAGCCGGGGCCGAGGATCTGGAACTGGAAAGCGGCATCGTCCGCGTCGTGGGCACCGACCAGCAGGTCAGCCTCGCGGAGATCGTCGCATCGGCCGGAGAAACGCTGTCCGCGCGCGAAGAAGTCCGTCAGAACGAGGCGACCTATCCGAACGGAACGCATGTGTGCGAAGTGGAGGTCGATCCGGAGACCGGGGACGTGTCGCTCCTGAACTATGTCATCATCGATGATTTCGGCGTGACGGTGAACCCGTTGCTTCTGGAAGGCCAGGTGATCGGCGGTGCCGCGAATGCGGTCAGCCAGGCCTTGTGCGAGCACACGGTCTATGACGAGGACGGCCAGCTTCTGACGGCGTCGCTGCTGGACTACAGGCTCCTGAGGGCGGCAGATCTTTCCGATATTCATTTCGAGACCCGGAACGTTCCCTCGACGACCAACGCCATGGGCATAAAGGGGGCCGGTGAGGCCGGCACCATCGGCGGCTGTGCGGCTGTCATGAACGCGGTTCAGATGGCGCTCAAGGACGGCGCGGGCGTCAGCGAGCTAATCGACATGCCTGCGACCCCGCTCCGGGTCTGGGAAGCGATCCAGGCTGCGAAATAACGCCTGCCAGGATCATCAAAAAAGGCGCCGGTTCCGGCGCCTTTTTCATTTCTCCAGGAAAGTTGGATTTACTCGGCCGGCATTGGTGTCGGAGCACCACCATCCGCTTCATATTCCCAGATGTGATGTTCGAAGGCCCGCAGCCGCTTGTAGACGGAGATCAGTTCCACGATCGTTGTCCAGGCGTTGACGAGATATTGGAAGGAGCTTTCCACGCGGTTGAACGCCCGGACGATCTGCTGCATCACGCCAAGTGTGATCGCGCCTGAGACGATTGTCGGTGCCAGTGCGACATAGGGAACAAGAACCGTTGCCTGCAGGTAGGACCACTTGGCAACGTCGAAATAGAGGTAGTGAAAGAACAGCCTGAAATAGTTTTTGCGGACCGCTCCGTAGAGCTCGACAACCGATGGCGGTGACGCCCGGTCTTCGTTGTCTTCCCCGTAGACCAGTTCCTTGCGATAGGCGGCTTCCACTTTCTGGTTGTTGAACTCAAGGCCGGGCAGCTTGATACCCACTGCTGCGAGCAGCACCGTTCCTGATGCGGCCGACAGGATTGCGACATAGACGAGAGAATGATCAATCTGCCCGATCCAGGGGAGCGCCGTGACGTTTTTGGAGAGTTCCCACAAGAGCGGCAGGAAGGCGATCAGCGTCATGACCGAACGCATGAAGGAGACACCCAGGCCTTCCATGATGCGCGCAAAACGCATGGTGTCTTCCTGGACGCGCTGGGCGGCGCCTTCGATACCGCGGACGACGTGCCAATGCGACATGTAGTAGTCGTTCATTGCGGTTCGCCATCGGAAAATGAAGTGCTTGATGAAAAAGTCCAGGACGACCGCGATCGCCACGTAGAGCGCTGCGATCCAGAAAAAGGTCGAGAGTTCCGCCATATATTCGTTCATGGTCACGCTGCCGGGTTCCGACAGGGCTTTCTGGATCGTATCGTAGAAAGAACCGAACCACTCGTTGATTTGCACGTCCAACTGGACCTTGTACCAGGTTACCCAGAGGATTAGGACAGAGCCAATCCAGGCCCATAGGAACCACTTGCGGTTCTTGAAAAACGAACGGAACATGGGGTCGTGCCTCTCGAATCTGTGTTGCCTGAGATTATAGGTAGCTGATGTGGCAAGGGGAGACCGGTAAGGGGTCATGAGCCACTTGTGAAGAGATTTTGACGGATCCGCTCAATTTGCAGGCCTGCCATGCATCCCGAAATCCTCCTTTTGCGACTTCGTCGATTGCATTGTCGCCAGCTTCGCGGGATATTGCCGTATCTTGGGTCCTGACCCGAGCCACCCTATAACACGGCTCCCACCCGTTTCTGGATCAGAATCTGAGCGCAGCGGCGATTGACGCCGGCTGCCGGGAGCTGCTTGCCGCTCTTTCCGATCCTAAGGCCCGGTGCGTCTGGGGAGAGCAACGCCTTGTGCGCCGGTCCCGGATGTTCAATATGGCATTCAAAAGCCTGCGATCACGATTCACCGGAGCCCCGGCTCCCACCGGTATGACGCGGCACGCGCCACTGCTGGGCATCTCCCTGAAGCTCGGTTCGACCTTCACCTTTTTTGTCATGGCGACGGCGCTCAAAATCGCGGCCGAGGAGGTTCCGATCGGTCAGCTCGTCTTCGCGCGAAATTTCTTCGGCCTGTTCCCGGTCCTTCTCATGGTCGGCTTGCGCGGGGAGCTCGGCCTGGCGTTCAAGACGAGCAATCCGCGCGGTCACCTCACGCGTGCAACCGTCGGGCTCTCGGCGATGGTCTGTTCCTTTACGGCGCTCTACCTGCTGCCGCTGCCGGATGCGACCGCCATCGGGTTCGCAACGCCCTTTTTCGTCGTCGTTCTGGCCTTTTTTCTACTCGGCGAAACGGTGCGGGTTTACCGGTGGAGCGCGGTCGGGGTCGGCTTTCTGGGAATTCTGATCGTTCTGTCACCGCATCTGGGCGAGGGGAAACTGGACAGTACATCGACGCTTGGCGCGCTCCTCGGCATCATGGCCGCAGGTTTTGCCGCGCTTGCGATGATCACGGTGCGCAAACTGTGTGAAACGGAACGGACGTCAACCATCGTGACCTGGTTTGCCGCGTCCTCGACCCTCCTGTCTCTCTTGACGCTGCCGCTTGGTTTCCTGTTGCCCGGTCAGGCCTGGGTCGTTCCGGATGCGACGACAGCGGGGCTGATGCTGGTGATCGGGATTGCCGGCGGTGTCGGTCAGATCCTGCTTACACAGAGTTACCGCTACGCCGAGGCGTCAACTATCGCGCCATTCGACTACGTCAACATGCTCTGGGCGATCATCATTGGATGGCTGGTGTTTGCCGATGTGCCTTCGGTGGAGGTTGTCGCCGGTGCGCTGATCGTGATTGCCGCCGGCGTGTTCGTCATATACCGCGAGCACAGGCTTGGCCTCGACCGCACGAAGGACCGCAGGGCATCGACGCCGTCGCGGTCCTGAAGTCTGCGCCGGGCTATTGCGGCTTGTAAAGAAACGTCTCAACCGGGCTTTTCGACCCGTCCGGATAAATCAGCTGTACGCTGATTGACTGGGTCGAACCGGCGGGCAATTCGATATACGGCTTGTCCTTCAGAACCGCGTTCGGATTGTCCGGGTTGCACGTGTCCAGTTCCCACATCTGATCGAGCGGACCGCCGTTCAGGCCGTAGAAGACGTAGTCGATGCCGCACTTCCAGGCTTCCAGATGCGTGAAGTAGATCAGCTGCTGGCCCTGCCAGTCGCGGAACGAGACCCAGCTGGTCTTGGTCATGTCGAGGATCTGCTTGATCTGCTCCGGCGGCATGCCCTGGGCCATCGCCGTGTCGGCACTTGGCCCCGGTGCCATAAACAAGCTTGCAGCAAACGCCGCTGATATCAGAATTCGCATAGAACGCCTCCATCTCTGGAAACAGGTTTTCAGGAAAGGCTAGAATGCCTTGAACGTGATAATCGTCTTGGTGTCCTGGATGCCGCCGATCGGGTGCACCTTCTCGTTGACGAAATGGCCAATGTCGGCACCGTCGTCGACATAGAACTTGACCAGAAGGTCATAGTCACCGCTGGTGGAATAGACCTCTGAAGCGATTTCCGCATCTGCGATGGCATTGGCAACCTGGTAGGTCTTGCCCAGCTGGCATTTGATCATCACGAAAAACGGAACCATGCGACACTCCGGCAGTTTGCTTTCCAATGGAATGCCCAAGGACATCGCCTATCTGGCCGCGTCAGTCAATTGCTGATGGCGTCCGGTGGGCGTCCTGCACCTGGGCCAGGGCTTGCAATCGGCAAGCGGGCTTGCTAGCAGTGCAGAAGTCTCATGGGGGTGCCCGGCGAAACAGGACCGGGCTGAGAGGCATGCGCCAACTCCTTGAACCTGATCCGGTTGATACCGGCGGAGGGATTTGAGATAGACCGACGGCTACGTGGCCGCGCCTTTCTTTCATCTCTTCGATTGGAACGTCCAAATTCGGAGGAGATGCATGAGCCTTTCGGTTGCTGCCTCGACACAGCCTCTCGCCGCTGAAACCGTCTTCGACCTTTTGCAGAAGGTCCGCGGGAAAGCCCCGCGCGTTCACGCCATTACGAATTCCGTGGCGCAGCACTTCACCGCCAACGTTCTGTTGGCGATCGGCGCAATCCCTTCCATGACACTCGCCCCTGAAGAAGTGGCAGGGTTCGCATCCGGCGCCGATGCCTTGCTCATCAATCTGGGAACCCTCGACGAAACCCGCCGCCAGGCCATACCTGTCGCGATCGAGGCTGCCAAATCGGCCGGGCGTCCGATCAGCATCGACCCGGTTTTTGTTGAAAGATCTCCGATCCGCTGCGCCTATGCACGCGATCTCCTGAGGCTGAAACCCGATCTCGTCCGGCTGAACGAAGCAGAGCAGGCAGCCCTGTTCGAGACCCGGCAAGGCATTGAGAACCTGATCGCGGGCGGCACGGTTCTGGCCGTGACGGGTGAGGAGGACAGGATCGAAAGCGGGCAGGAGGACTTCCGGCTGCGGAACGGGCATCCTCTCCTGGCGCGCGTGACCGCGACCGGTTGCGCGGGCGGTGCCGTGCTGGCGGCATTTGCGAGTGTCGAGCCCGACACGGCTCTTGCTGCCGCGGCAGGACTTTCGGTGTTCAACATTGCCGGTGAAATGGCGGCGGCCGAGGCCAGGGGACCCGGATCGCTCGTCCCGGAATTGCTTGACGCGCTCTACACGATGACGTCGCGCGATATCGAAGTCAGACTGAACAGCGCTTGAGTTTTAGGCGTGACTTTCCAGAAAGAGGTGATGCACATGACCGCGATCGCAGTGACCATTGCGGGTTCGGATTCAGGTGGCGGGGCAGGGATCCAGGCGGATCTGAAGGCGTTTTCGGCCAATGGTGTCTATGGTGCCAGTGTGCTGACGGCGCTCACGGCACAGAACACGCTGGGCGTCGGCGCCATCCACGACGTGCCGACGGATTTCGTGCGCGCGCAGATGGATGCGGTCTATTCGGATCTCGGTGTCAGGGCAACGAAGATCGGCATGCTCGCCAGCTCGGCCATTATCGAAACAGTCGCGGAAGGCCTCAAGGCGCATTCAACGGGTCCGATTGTTCTCGACCCTGTCATGGTGGCCGCCAGTGGCGATCCGCTGCTGGCCGAAAGCGCTGTTGCGAGTCTCATTTCCGAGCTCGTTCCGCTCGCGGACGTGATCACGCCCAATCTGCACGAGGCGGCGCGGATGCTTGACATTCCGATCGCACGGAGCGAGGCGGACATGCTGTCTCAGGCCGAAAGGCTCCTGGGCCTCGGTGCGCGGTCCGTGCTGCTGAAAGGAGGGCACGGCACCGGCGAGGACAGCAACGACCTGTTCCTGAAAGGCGGCGCGGATGCCATCTGGCTGCGCGAAAGGCGTATCGCGACCGAAAACACGCACGGAACCGGATGCACCCTTTCGTCTGCAATCGCGGCAGGCCTGGCGAAACAATTCACACTGGAGGAGGCGATCGCCTCCGCAAAGCACTATGTGCACGGCGCGATTGCCGCTGCCGACCGGCTTGAGATAGGGTCGGGCCACGGTCCCGTGCATCATTTCTATCAACTGTGGAGCGCGTGAGATGTCCGGGAAGAAGACAGACAACGATTGGCAGGTGAGCCGCAGGGCGCTGCTCGGTACCGCTGTTGCCGGGAGCGGGGCGGTTCTGGCCGCGCCGGCTCTGGCGCAGGGCACTGCGACGATCGAATGGAAGATGGTGACGTCATGGCCGAAGAACCTGCCCGGGCCTGGCGTCACGGCACAAAGGATCGCCGACGAGGTTGCGACCATGACCGGAGGCCGCATGCGCATCCGGCTCTATTCTGCCGGCGAGCTTGTTCCCGCGCTCGGGGTCTTCGATGCAGTCGCGTCTGGAACCGCGCAGATGGCACACACGGCTTCGTTCTTCTGGCAAGGCAAGATACCGGCGTCCGTTTTCTTCACGGCCATTCCGTTCGGCCTGCTGCCGCATGAACATATCAGCTGGATCGAGCGCGGCGGCGGACAGGCGCTCTGGGACGAGCTTTATGCGCCGTTCGGCGTGAAACCGGTCATGGCGGGGAACACCGGCGTGCAGATGGGCGGGTGGTACAAGAAAGACATCAACGGTCTTGAGGATCTGAACGGGCTCAAGATCCGCATGCCGGGTCTTGGCGGTGAAGTCATGCGCCGCCATGGGGCAACACCCGTCGGATTGCCCCCGGCCGAACTGTTTCAGGCGCTGCAGTCCGGTGTTCTCGACGCGACCGAGTTTCTCGGGCCCTGGTCCGACCGCGCCATGGGCTTCCAGAAGGTTGCGAAAAACTACTATTCGCCGGGATTTCACGAACCCAACGGGACTGGAGAAGCGCTCTTCAACCAGGTTGCGCTTGACGGGCTGCCGGAGGAACTGCGCGCCGTCGTGCTGGAAGCTTGCCGCGCGGAGAACGGACGGGCCCTGGCGGAAAGCGACTGGGAGAACGCGGGCAGCCTGAAACTGCTTCAGGAGGAGGACGGCGTTTCGGTGAAGCCTTACCCGGACGAAGTCCTGCAGGCACTGCGTAAAACGGCGTCCGCCGTCCTTGTGGAGTTTGCGGAAAAGGACCCGCTCAGCAAACGCATCTACGAGAGCCATCGTGACGCGCGCGCGCGGCTGGCGCCGTGGAGCGATGTCGCAATGCGGCGGTTTCTGTCCGCGCGCGACACCGGTGCCTGAGGCGGTCCGGTGAAGTTGCAACGATCCTTTGCGCACGTGACTTAAACGTAACGTCGCGAATAGGCCCCAACTCCGTGATTCTGAGAGCGCCGGGCGGCGGCAAACACACCCGGTTCTGCAACTTGCGGGACCGGTTCCTGCCTCCCAAAGCGCAGAATCCGGCGGCTAGATCACATGAAGTCATCCACAGCGCATCGACCTTCCGTATGGGTAAGTGTGGCAATGCCGCAACGATCCCCGATTAATTGACGTTAAAGGAAGGTTAATGTCTTTCTGCTTATTTTTTAGGCATTCTTACATATGTGTGTCGGATGCGTGACAAAGGCACGCTTACAAAGTCCTTTGCGCGCATTTTTGCGTCTTTTGCCCGCCATCGGTGTGCGTTTCATGAATTATTTTGCGTTGCAGCATGAGGAAACGTGCCGCATCGGCGGTGAATTCTTGTCTTGCAACAGCGCCCGATCTTGGAAAAACCTGTTCTCCGAAATCAGATTTCCTCCGGCGGGAGGGGGATGGGAGAAAACACCATGAAATGGGCAAATAAAAACACTGTTCTATTCGCCTCCACGGCAATAGCCTTCTCAATCGCGGCCACCGCCGCACATGCTGGTGGCTTCGCGCTCCGCGAGCAGAGTGCCTACTACCAGGGGACCTCTTTTGCAGGAAATGGAACCAGCGGCGATACAATTTCGTCCATGTTCTGGAACCCGGCGACGATCACAGCGGCAGGCGAGGGACTAACTTTTGAATCGCACAGCTCCTTCATTGCACCCCAGTCAGACATTGACGGGACTTTTACCCCACAGGGCGCTGTCAACACGCTCACAGGTGGATTTGGAGCCAGTTCGGTACCGAGTGGCGACGTTGGGTCGGACGCCTGGATACCCTCAACTTACACGAGCTACGGGCTGACGGACAAATGGTACCTGGGCCTCGCGATCAACACGCCTTTTGGACTGTCGACCAAACCGGAGCAGGCTTGGGCTGGCCAGTACTACTCCCGGTCTTCCGAAGTCATGTCGGTCAACGTGACACCGACGGTGGCCTATAAAGTAAATGACATGATTTCGATCGCGGCCGGTGTGCAGGTCGAGTACCTCCAAATTCGGTTGAAATCCGCGTATCCGCTCGCGGCTTCGCTGACATCTTCTGTTCCCTCAACTGAAGTCAAGGGGTCGAGCATCGGCTTCGGCGCAACGGCGGGTATTACCATCAAACCAATGGAAGGAACTGAAATCGGTGTCGGTTTCCGATCTGCCGTCTTCCACGACCTTGAGGGCCATTTCATCAATCCGGCGTCTGTGTCTGCGCTTGGCGTCAGCTCAAGCCGGACGGGTATCGAAGCGAATGTCATCATGCCGGAAATGGTGACCATCTCGGCGAAACAACGCGTTTTTGACAAGTTCAGGGTCTTGGGAACCGTCGAATGGACAAACTGGAGCAGGCTGGGCACTGTTCATCTGACTGCAACGGACGGCACGACCACGAACCCGTCGGGCCTACCAGACCTTGAGTTCAACTACGACGACGGCTGGTTCTTCTCTGTCGGCGGAGAATATGATTTCAACGATCAGGTGACGCTTCGTGCCGGTGTCGGCTATGAACTCTCGCCGATTGATGAAGATATCCGGTCAACGCGCCTTCCCGATAATGACCGTCTTTGGCTTTCTGCGGGAGCGACCTGGAAACCGAGTGAACATCTCGCTTTCGATATCGGGTACTCT
The DNA here is from genome assembly GCA_039818365.1 of Pseudomonadota bacterium. Classification (GTDB taxonomy): domain Bacteria; phylum Pseudomonadota; class Alphaproteobacteria; order Rhizobiales; family Stappiaceae; genus Roseibium. The sequence goes on along the minus strand of JBCBUA010000064.1, from coordinate 382 downwards.
CACTTGATCCCCGCCGACACAGAAATCAACATCGGCCCGGGTCATCAGGATTACAATGCCAACATAGGGACGTATACCGCAAAGGTGGACAGCCAAGTGAACATTGTTTCTGCATCGCTGCGCTACAAATTCTGATCCCAACGGACCAGCACATGAAAAGGCCGGGCACTTGTCCCGGCCTTTTTTGTGTTTTCTTCCGCTCAGAAGGCGGCCGGGTAGAGGCCGCCATCCATCAGAAGGTTCTGTCCGGTGATGTAGCCGGCATGCTGCGAGCACAGGAAGGCGCAGGCCTGACCGAATTCCTCCGCATTGCCGAACCGCCGGCTCGGAATCTCGGCGGCCTGCTGCGCCCTGATATCCTCCAGGCTCGTGCCGGTCTGCT
>JBCBUA010000063.1:0-21052 GCA_039818365.1 Pseudomonadota bacterium | reverse complement strand
CGTTGTTCTCTGCGGCTGTTCCGACCTATCTTTATGCCACGCTTCTGTCGGGGCAGTACAACATTCCGGCGATCCACGCGAATGTGAAGACGGTCTATACCAACACGACGGCGGTGGATGCGTATCGGGGGGCGGGTCGTCCCGAGGCGACGTATCTTCTGGAGCGGATCATGGAGACGGCGGCGCGGGAGGTTGGTCTTTCGCCTGCGGACTTCCGGCGCAAGAACTTCGTGCGGGAGTTCCCGCACCAGACGCCGGTGATCATGTGCTACGACGCGGGCGATTATGACGCGACGCTGGATGCGGCGCTGTCGGCGGCGGACTATGCGGGCTTTGCGGCGCGCAAGGCGGAGGCGGCCTCGCGCGGCAAGCTGCGGGGGATCGGTCTTTCCTGCTACATCGAGGCCTGCGGGATCGCGCCGTCTGCGGCGGTCGGGTCCCTTGGGGCGGGTGTCGGCCTTTGGGAATCGGCGGAGGTCCGGGTGAACCCGGTCGGCACGGTCGAGGTGCTGACGGGCTCGCACAGCCATGGCCAGGGTCACGAGACGACGTTCGCGCAGCTGATCTGCGAGCGGTTCGGTCTTGACAGCGATGCGGTGTCGATCGTGCACGGGGATACGGACAAGGTACAGTTCGGGATGGGGACCTACGGGTCGCGGTCCGGTGCTGTGGGGATGTCCGCGATCGTGAAGGCGCTGGACAAGGTCGAGGACAAGGCGAAGAAGATCGCTGCGCATCTGATGGAGGCGTCTGAAGGGGACATCCAGATCGAGGGGGGCGAGCTGAAGGTCGCGGGCACGGACAAGAAGCTGTCCTTCACGGAAGTGGCGCTTGCGGCGTATACGGCGCACAATCTTCCCGAAGGCATGGAGCCGGGACTGAAGGAGGGTGCGTTCTACGACCCGTCCAACTTCACGTTCCCTGCCGGCACCTATGTGTGCGAGGTCGAGATTGACCCTGAGACGGGCAAGACGGAGATCGTGAGCTTTGTTGCAGCCGACGACTTCGGCAAGGTGATCAACCCGATGATCGTGGAAGGCCAGGTTCACGGCGGCCTTGTTCAGGGGATTGGCCAGGCGCTTCTTGAGAACGCGGCCTATGACGAGAACGGCCAGCTTCTGACGGCGTCCTATATGGACTACACGATGCCGCGTGCGGATGACGTTCCCTCGTTCAGCCTGTCGACGCACGAGACGCTGTGCCCTGGCAATCCGCTTGGCATGAAGGGGTGCGGGGAGGCCGGCGCGATCGGGTCTCCGCCTGCGGTGATCAACGCGATCACGGATGCGATCGGGTCGAACGACCTGACGATGCCGGCAACGCCGGAGAAGGTGTGGCATCTGTGCCAGTCGCAGCTGAAGCAGGCGGCCGAATAAGGGTCGAGAGGAAAATTCTTCGGGCAGGTTTTGCCTGCCCGGTCATCTGAGATTGAGACTTTGGGGAGACCCGTCATGTATGAAACAACCTATCACCGCGCCGGTTCGGTTGCCGAGGCATCGGATCTGATGTCGAAGGCCGAGGACGGCAAGGTTCTTGGAGGCGGCCAGACGCTTCTTCCGACGATGAAGCAGCGCCTTGCGTCGCCGAGCGATCTTGTCGATGTGACGAAGATCGGAGAGATGAACGGCATCTGCGAGGGCGATGGCAGCCTGTCGATCGGGGCGGCGACGACGCATGCGGAGGTTGCCGCGTCTGATCTTGTGCGCTCGAAGCTTCCGAGCCTTGCCGGGCTTGCGGGGGGCATCGGCGATCCGGCTGTGCGCCACATGGGCACGATCGGGGGCTCGATCGCCAACAACGATCCGGCCGCGGACTATCCGGCGGCGCTGGTGGCGCTGGGGGCGACGGTGGTGACGAGCAAGCGGTCGCTGTCTGCGGAAGACTTCTTCGTCGGCATGTTCGACACGGCGCTGGACGAGGACGAGATCGTCGTGTCGGTGACATTCCCGCTGATCGAGAAGGGGGCCTACGCGAAATACCCGAACCCGGCCTCGCGCTATGCGATGGCAGGGGTCTATGTGGCCAAGCACCAGGACGGATCCGTGCGGGTGGCGGTGACCGGAGCGGGCCATTACGGCGTCTTCCGGGTCGACGGCATGGAAGCGGCGCTTCAAGGCAACTGGTCGCCGGACGCGGTCGCAGGCATCAAGGTGGACGCAGGCTCCATGCTGCACGACATCCACGGCTCCGCAGCCTACCGCGCAAACCTCGTCACCGTCATGGCCAAACGCGCCGTCCAAAAAGCAGGCTGACAGGACCTCATTGGAACGTCATCCATTTGGAAGCCCGGTTCGTAAATGAGCCGGGCTTCCGGTTTTTTGGGCGTATATAGGAAAGAGTCACAAATTAAGTGTGATATAGAGCGCAAAATCATAATCCAGATTGTGCTAGAACGATGAGTGAGTTTGGGAAAACCTTTTTTTTGGCCCATAAAGGAACACAAATTCGTCTAATGGATGCATAAAGGCGTTTTGGTAACCTTCAGATCGGGCGGCATGAGGCCGAAAGGCGGGACAGAGGTATAGATGGCGGTATCAAATCAGCGGGCTCCCAAAGCCGGCGGTCCCCGGGAAAATCCCGTCGCGATTGCCTTCCGGCCCATCCGGTCGGCATTCTGGGGCGTGGCGATCGTCAGTTTCGTCATTAACATCCTCATGCTCACCGGCCCGGTGTTCATGCTTCAGATCTATGACCGGGTTCTTGCGAGCGGCTCGGTTCCCACGCTGGTCGTGATCGGCTCCCTGGCGATCGTGCTCTACATGTTTTACGGCATCCTGGAGGGCGTGCGCGGACGCATCCTGTCGCGTCTTGGTCAGCGCGTCGATGCACGGCTGTCCGGTATCGTCTACAAGGTGTCCAACAGTCTGCCGGTCCGGTTGGGCCGCAAGTCGGCGCGCCTTCGGCCGGTTCAGGATCTTGATACGATCCGCCAATTCCTGTCCGGACCTGGTCCGGCTGCTATTTTCGATATTCCGTGGCTGCCGCTCTATCTCGGCATCGTATTCCTGTTCCATCCGCTTCTGGGCGCCGTTGGCCTGGCCGGGGCGATCATTATCTCGATCCTGATCGTGGTGAACGAATACATGTCCCGCGGCCCGACCGAAGATGCGGCCGGTCAGTCGGGGCGCAGAACAGCCGCAGTTGAAAGCGGTCAGCGCAATGCCGAAGTCGTGGCCGCCATGGGCATGCAATCGACCCTCACGGCCCGCTGGGATGCGCAGAACACCGAATATCTGTCGACACAGCGCCGCGCCTCCGACACCACGGGTATTTTCGGAACAGCGATCAAGACGATACGCTTCATCCTGCAATCGGCCATTCTCGCCGTCGGTGCGTGGCTGGCCATTCAGCAGGAAATCACGCCGGGTGTCATGATCGCCGCCTCGATCATGACCTCTCGTGCCCTGGCGCCGATCGAGCAGGCGGTGGCCCAATGGCGCGGCTTCGTTGCCAGCCGCCAGGCCCTGCGCCGCCTGCGTGAAATTCTCCAGGTTGCCGATGCGGAGGAGCCCAAGATGGATCTTCCGCAGCCTTCGAAAGGCATCACGGTAGAACAGGTCTTTTGCGGTCCGTTCGGAGAACCGACACCTTATGTCCAGAACGTCACCCTGGATCTTCAGGCGGGAGACGGACTGGGCGTGATCGGACCGTCCGGGTCCGGCAAGTCAACCTTCGCGCGGGCGCTCGTCGGCGTCACATCACCGCTTCGCGGGGTGATCCGCTTCGACGGCGCCGAGCTTTCCCAGTGGGAAAGCAAGAAGCGGGGCGAATTTATCGGGTATCTGCCGCAGGACCTGCAGCTGTTCGACGGAACCATTGCGGAAAATGTGTCCCGTTTCCGCGAGGACGCCGCACCGGAAAAAATCATCGAAGCGGCCAAGCTGGCCGACGTTCACGACATGATCGTGGCGCTGCCCGAAGGTTACAACACGGTTATTGGCCGGAGCGGGCGTTCGCTGTCAGCCGGTCAGCGGCAGCGGCTGGCACTTGCCCGGGCTCTGTACGACAATCCGTTTCTTGTGGTCTTGGATGAGCCCAATTCCAATCTCGATGCCATCGGCGAAAGTGCGTTGACCAATGCCATCAAGGCCATGCGCGAGAAGGGGTCAATTGTTGTCGTGATTGCGCACCGGCCGAGTGCGATTGCAACGGTCGACAAGATTCTGTGCCTCAAGGAAGGCAAAATGGCCGGCTTCGGTCCGAAGGAAGAAGTTCTGAAGCAAGTTGTCCAACCCGTTCAGCCCATGCGTCAGGGAGCAGGAGCCGCCCGATGAAGAACTCAGATTCCATGAAGCACGCTGCGGCGGCCAATCCGGCCGATGAAGAGCTCAGCGTGACCGTTCGCAAACATCTGTTGTTTTCGCTGTTCGTCACGATCTTCGTAGTTGTCGGTATCGGTGGCTGGGCAACCTTTACGGAAATTTCGGGCGCTGTCGTTTCCTCCGGAACGGTCGTTGTGGAGAGCAACATCAAGCAGGTTCAGCATCGCGAAGGCGGGATTGTTCGGCAGATCAACGTCAAGGACGGCGATCTCGTGGAATCCGGCGATCTTTTGCTCAGTCTCGACGACACCGTCACGCGGGCAAATCTTGCAGTCATCACGAAACAGCTTCGCGAATTGACCGCTCAGGAATTGCGCCTTGAGGCGGAGCGGGACGAAATGCAGGCGATTTCCTGGCCACAGGAACGGATCGAAAGCCTCGGTGATATCGAGCGTGGTCAGCAGCTGCTTCTGGAGGCGCGCCAGAACTCCAAGGAAGGGCGCAAGAACCAGCTTGAAGAACAGATCCGGCAGTTCAACAAGCAGTCCGAGGGGCTGGAGGCCCAGGTGACGGCGAAGGAATCCGAAATCGAGCTGATCAAGGAAGAGCTTGCCGATCTTGATGGTCTGTTGAACAAGCAGCTTGTGTCCAAGAGCCGCGTGTCGGCTCTGCGCCGGGAACAGGCGCGGCTTTCGGGCGAATATGGCGACCTCATCGCTCAGATCGCACGGACCAAGGAGGCAATCAGCGAGCGCCAGATCCAGATCCTGCAAATTGAGGAATCCTACCGCGCCGAGGTGCTGGAGCAGCTTCAGGAAGCACGCTCGCGCATCGCGCAGCTGGAGGAACAGAAAATCGCGGCGGAAGACGAGCTGACACGTGTTGATATCGTGGCGCCGCGCAACGGGTTTGTTCACCAGCTTTCTGTTCATACCATCGGCGGCGTGGTCGCACCCGGTGAAACGGTCATGCAGATCGTGCCGCGCGAGGATCAGCTGATCATCGAGGCACAGGTCCAGCCTGTCGACATCGATCAGCTCGCACCCGGGCAGGAAGCCCGGATCCGCTTTCCGAGTTTCGATCAAAGAACAACGCCCGAACTCAACGCAAAGCTGCTGACGGTTGCCGCCGACCTCACTCAGGACGAGCGGACGGGCCTGAGCTACTACACGGCAAAACTGGTCATTGACGACGCCGAAATGGAAAAACTCGGCTCACAGACCCTGGTTCCCGGTATGCCGGTCGAAACGTTCCTTCAGACCGGGGAAAGAACAGTCCTGAGCTATCTGGTGAAACCGGTAACGGATCAGATCGCGCATGCGATGCGCGAGCGGTAGAACGTTCCTTGAAATTCAGATATGCGGGGAGGCCGGAAAGCCTCCCTTTTCGTCAGAGCACAAGCACGTCCACGGCTGATCCGGCCGTCAGGGCCGGGGCATGTGGCGGCCTGATGATGAGAGCCCCTGACTGCGCCAGAAGCGCCAGCATGGAACTGTCCTGCTTTGAAAAAGGCGTGGCAACGAGCCGCCCGCCTGCATCTTCGCGCAACATGGCGCGCACATAGTCCTGCCGCCGGTCGTTTTCCGGCAGATCTCCGCCCAGGATTGCCTGTTTCGGGGCCGTCGCACCGGCAGAAGAACCCAGCATCGCGTGGATCAGGGGTTTCAAAAACAGCAGGCCGCAGACGAGGCTCGATACGGGATTCCCAGGCAGGCCCAAAACCCTGGTGGTTCCGAGCCTGCCGGCCATGAGCGGTTTTCCCGGACGCATTGCTATGCGCCAGAAGGACAGGTCCATGCCTTCCTGGCCAAGAACCTCCTGAACCAGATCGTGATCGCCGACGGATGCGCCCCCGAGCGTGACCAGTATGTCGGCCTTTTCCGTGATCGCCGTCTTCACATGTTGCGCGAGTTCGACCGGATCGTCCGGCGAAATGCCGAGATCAACCGGCTGACCGCCGCAATCTTCAACAAGGCCGGCAATACCTGCGTGATTGGAGGCGATGATCTGGTCGGGGCCGGGTTCGGCTCCGGGCCGTACCAGTTCGTCGCCGGTTGCCAGTATGGCCACCTTGGGCCGCCGGACAACGGGCAGGTCCGGGTAGTTCATGGCAGCTGCGAGCGCCAGGTGGCGGTAGGTCAACTTCAGGGGCGGTTCCAGCAGAACCTGGTCTTTTTGAAAATCGAGACCGGCGGGACGCACAAAGGCTCCGCGGGCCGGGACTTCGAGCACCGATATGCGGTCGTCCTGCCGCTGTGCGTTTTCCTGGATGAGGATCGTGTCGGCCCCGTCGGGCAGCGGTGCCCCGGTGAAAATCCGGACGGTTTGACCGCTTGCGACCTGACCTGCGAACCCATGGCCTGCAGGTGCTTCGCCGATCACATCGAGCTTTGCCCCGCCAGCGGCAACGTCCTGATGACGCACCGCGTAGCCGTCCATTGCCGAGGCGGCAAAAGGCGGCTGTGTCCGTTTCGAAACCAGGTTTTCTGACAATGTCCGCCCGTTTGCCTGATCCAGCGGCACGCGTTCGGTTTCCAGTGTTGCAACATCCGACAGGAGCTTTTGCAGCGCTTCTGAAACCGGCATCAGGCTCATCAGGTTCCGCCTTCGCTGCCGTCTTTTTCGAGTGTCCAGTGTCCGGATTTGCCGCCGGCTTTTTCAACCAGGCGAATATCGCCGATCACCATGCCCCGATCGACTGCCTTGGCCATGTCATAGATCGTCAGACAGGTGAGGGAGCAGGCCGTCAGCGCCTCCATTTCCACCCCGGTCTGCCCGCTGACCTTGGTGGTGGCTGTCACGACCAGGCCTGGCAGCGTGTCGTCCGGCTCGATATCCACCGTGACCTTTGACAGCATCAGCGGATGACAGAGGGGGATCAGTTCGTGGGTCTTCTTGGCGCCCAAGATGCCGGCGATCCGCGCGGTCCCGATCACGTCACCCTTTTTGGCATTGCCGGAGCGGATGAGATCCAGGGTCTCGGTGCGCATCGTCACCGACCCGCGCGCGACCGCGATCCTGTGCGTGTGTTCCTTTTGCGAAACGTCGACCATGTTGGCGGCGCCCGCTTCATCCAGATGCGTCAGTGTTTGATCTTGCCCGGACATGATCGTTCAGACCGCTGCAGAAAGAGGCGAACGGGCAAGCAGGTCCCGGGTGGCACCTGCAACATCACTTTGGCGCATAAGGCTCTCACCAATCAGGAACGTGGATATTCCAACCTTGTTCATGCGGGCGAGATCGTCCGGCGTGAACAGGCCGGATTCACCCACGACGATCCGGTCAGCCGGCACCTGCGGTGCGAGGTCTTCGCTGGTTTCGAGCCGGGTTTCAAAGGTCTTGAGGTTGCGGTTGTTGATGCCGACCAGTTTTGAAGACAGTTTGAGCGCGCGCTCAAGCTCTTCCTGATTGTGCACTTCAAGCAGGACATCCATGCCCAGGCTGAAGGCGGCTTCCTCGAGCTCCCTGGCGGTCCCGTCATCAATGGCGGCCAGAATGATCAGGATACAGTCGCCGCCCCACGCACGGGCCTCATAGACCTGGTAGGGCTCATAGAGAAAATCCTTGCGCAGCGCCGGGAGTGAAACAGCGTCCCGCGCCGCGGTCAGAAACTCCGGCTTTCCCTGAAAGGACGGCGCATCCGTCAGCACGGAAAGGCATGCGGCTCCGCCGTCTTCATAGGCTTTTGCCAGAAGCGGCGGGTCAAAGTCTTCCCGAATCAGCCCCTTGGATGGGCTGGCCTTCTTGATTTCGGCAATCAGCGCATAGCCGCCAGCCGCGTGCCGTGCCTCGATCGCGGCCTGGAACCCGCGCGGAGGCGACTGGTCGGCAATCCGGCTCTTGAGGTCTTCAAGAGATGTTGCCGCCTTGGCAGCCGCGATTTCATCGCGCTTGTAGGCCTCGATTTTCTGAAGGATGTCAGACATTGTCTTACCCGTTTGATGCCGCGACCAGTTTGTCCAGTGTGGCGGCCGATGTGCCGTCGTCTATGCTTGCCGCCGCCATGTCGACGCCTTCCTTCAGATCCCTGGCCTTGTCGGCCACCATGAGGGACGCTGCGGCGTTGAAAAGCACGATGTCGCGATAGGCGTTCCTGGCGCCTGCAAGAACCTGCCGCAAAGCCGCTGCGTTTTCGGCGGGCAGCCCGCCTTTGAGATCCTCGGCCCTGGCGAGGGGAAGCCCTGCATCCTCAGGTGAGATTTCGAACGCAGTAACGGCGCCGTCCTTGAGCTCGCTGACATAGGTCGGGCCGGTGGTGGTGATCTCGTCCATGCCGTCCGATCCGTGAACGATCCAGGCCTTTTCGGATCCGAGTTCCTTCAACGACTGCGCGACTGGATCAAGCCACTTTTGCGCAAAAACGCCAACCATCTGGCGCTTCACGCCTGCCGGGTTCGAAAGCGGGCCGAGAAGGTTGAAGATTGTCCGCGTGCCAAGTTCCATGCGGGTGGGGCCGACATGTTTCATGGCGGCATGATGAAGCGGTGCGAACATGAAGCCGATCCCGGCCTTGCGGATGCAGTCCGAAATCCGTTCCGGGGCAATATCGATATTGACGCCGAGTTCGGAGAGCGCTTCGGCCGCGCCGGACTTGGACGACAGAGAGCGGTTGCCGTGCTTGGCGACCGGCACACCGCATCCGGCCACAACGATCGCCGTGCAGGTCGAAATGTTGTAGCTGCCGGAACTGTCACCGCCCGTGCCGACGATGTCCATTGCGTTGTCCGGTGCGTCAACCGTCAGCATCTTGGAGCGCATGGTTGCGACCGCGCCGGTTACCTCGGCAGTGCTTTCGCCGCGCACGCGCAGAGCCATCAGAAATCCGCCGAGCTGAGAGGGCGTGGCGGACCCAGACAGGATGACATCGAAAGCCTGTCTGGCTTCTTCCGGCGTCAGGGTTTGACCATCTGCGACCTTGGCAATGAATTCCTTGAATGTGGTCATGATCGTCGTCCGTTCCGCGTCAGGTCACTGCTGATTCAAACCGATTGCCTGTGAAATTCCGACTTCGTTGACCTCGACACCCGCCGCGTTCTGCTGGTCCGTGATGAATTGTCCGAGAAGAGATTCGCCGATCTGCTGCGACAGCTGTTCGTTAAGGGCAGCGTTAGCCGGTGATGCGGCGTCGAAATCGGGAACGGCCACGTCGGCCACCTTGAAAACGATCTGCTGTCCGTCGGCGGACGCGGCGACGGCACTTGTGCCGACCGGGCCGCCGAACACGGCTGTCATCGCCTCAGGGCCGAAGTCGCCGGAGGGGGCGTTCCGGGCCAGGTTCTCGGCGCGCTTGACTTCCAGCTCCGCTTCGCCTGCGAGCGTTTCCAGAGGCGTGCCACCTTCGAGCCGTGTCTGGATCTCCGCGGCCTTTTCGCTCAACCGGGTCCGTGACTGGTCCGCTTTCCAGGCCGCGATGACAGTCTCACGGACCTCGTCAAGGGTCTGATCACGTTCCGGGATGACATTGTCCACCTCGTACCAGAGAAAGCCCTGGTCGCCGAAGGGAAGAACATCATTTTCCAGTCCGACGTCGCTTTCGAATACCGCAGCCAGCAAGCCTTCGGCAGCGGGAAGGTCAACGTCGCTGCCGGATTCGGATTTGCCAGACTGGTCGAAGGCGGCAAGTGTCTCGACCGGAAGCGAAAACCGTTCGCCGACCTCTTCGAGCAGCGCGCCGCCGGCGCGTGCATCTTCGACCTCATCGAGCAGGTCGAGGATTTCCCGTTCCGCCTGTTCGGCTGCAAGGTCCTGGATGATTTCGTCCTTGACCTCCTCGTAGGGGCGGGTGCTTTCCGGCAGGACTTCCTCCACGTTCAGGATAACCGTCGAGAACCGGCCTTCCACGGCGCCGCTTGTTTCGCCCTGTCCAAGCGAGAACGCCGTGTCGCCGAGCGTTTCATCGAGAAAATCGTCCTTGGCCATGGTGCCGAGCGTGACGTCATTGTCGGCAAGACCGCGCTCGCTCATCAGGTCATCAAAGGTTTTGCCGCCCGCAATCTCCGCGGCGGCTTCCTGCGCGGCCTCGCTGGAAGGGAACGACATCTGGCGCACCTTGCGCCGCTCGGGCTGGAAATAACGTTCCGCCCTTTGCTCGTATTCGTAACGCGCGTCCTCTTCCGCTATGTCATCGGGCCTGGCAACCGTTTCCGGGGTCAGGGACAGAATCTTGATTTCCCGATATTCAGGTGCGCGGAAATCGGATTTGTTCTCATCGAAAAATGTTGTGAGAGCCGGATCCGTCGGCTCTTCGATTTCCCCGATCGTCTCATCCGTCAAGAGGACATAGTCGGCGGACCTGGTTTCGAACTGATAGGCGGAGAGGGCCTCCAGGTAGCTGACCGGTGCCTTCATGCTTCCGGCGATGCCGAGCGAAAGCTGATTTCGTTCCGCGGCCCGGCGCCGCTGCACGACATATTCGTCTTCCTGGTAGCCGTAGGCGCGCAGAACCTGGTCAAGCCTGGCGCGGTCGTAGCGGCCGCTCGGGCCGCGAAAAGCGGGATCCGACTGAATCAGCGTCGCGAGGCGCTGGTCGGAGACGCCCAGCTTCAGATCCTGTGCCGTATTGCTCAGGGCTGCTTCGGCAATCAATCGTCCGAGAGCCTGCTGCGGAATGCCGAGAGCTGCGCCTTCCTCAGCCGTGAGCGGCCGCCCGAATTGTTGTGCAAGCCGGTTCAGATCCTGACGGTAGGTGCGGTCGAACTCAAAGATACTTACCTCGGTCTCGCCAACCTTCGCTGCCGTGTTCTGGCCGAAGCCCTGCAGGAAGTCGGTGACGCCCCAGATGGCGAAACTAAAAATCAGCAATGCGATAAACAGTTTGGCAACCCAGGTGCCGGCGCCTTTGCGCAGTGAGTCAAGCATGAAGACTTCCGTTTTATTTTCTTGTCCAAGGCCGTTTTCGGCGATGCTTTACCAGGCCGCTTTGACCGGGGCGGGCGGATCATAATGAGGTGGCGGCTTCCCCGCAAGACGGTCGGGAACAAAGTTCGGAGAAGAAAGAAAGTTCCGCAAACCAAGGTGATTGCAACGCGGTTACGCATCTGCTCTAAAAGCGCCAGTTCCATCATCGGGTATCTGGGAGACGTAAACAGATGAGCGCCAAGATCAAGCCGCTTGTGGCCGGCAACTGGAAAATGAACGGGCTCCGTGCAAGCCTTGCCGAATTCCACAAGATGAAGGCCGGCTTGAGCGACGAGATATCCGACGCCGTGGATACAATGATTTGCGCGCCCGCGACGCTTGTTGCCGCGCTCGCGGAGATTTCCGGCAAGGGCGCGCCGGGCGTGGGCGGGCAGGATTGCCATCCGGCAGCCTCCGGTGCCCATACGGGAGATATCTCCGCCGAGATGCTCAAGGATGCTGGCGCCCGCGCGGTGATCGTTGGGCATTCGGAGCGCCGGACGGATCACGGTGAAACCGATGCGGACGTGAACGCAAAGGCGCAGGCAGCCTGGCGTGCGGGCCTTGTTGCGATCATCTGTGTTGGCGAAACCGAGGCTGAGCGCAAGGCAGGTCAGGCGCTGGATGTCGTGAAGTCACAATTGGCAGGTTCCGTCCCCGACGGGGCGAGCGCGGAAAACAGTGTCATTGCCTATGAGCCCGTTTGGGCAATCGGAACCGGACTGACGCCAACGGCCGCAGACGTTGAAGAAATGCACACGGCAATGCGGGAGACCCTGGCGGCCCGGTTCGGCGGGGAGGGAAGCACCATGAAACTGCTCTATGGCGGGTCGGTCAAACCGGGCAATGCACGGGAGCTCATGTCCGTCAGCAACGTGAACGGGGCGCTTGTTGGCGGTGCCAGCCTGAAATCCGACGATTTTCTTGGTATCCTTGCGGCATATTCCTGAGTGCCCGGCACTTGAAGCTTTCGTCGCGAAGTCGCAATTGAAGGGTAGAAAGCGCGCGCTGACTGGTGTAGAAGGCCGCCAAACCCGAAATACAGATAGAATGGCATTCGATGGAAACCGTAGTCATCGTTATCCACCTTATGGTCGTGTTGGCCCTGGTGCTTGTTGTCCTCCTGCAGCGCTCTGAAGGCGGTGCGCTTGGTATTGGCGGCGGCGGTGGCGGCGGCGGCGGCCTCATGTCGAGCCGCGGCACCGCGAATGTTCTGACGCGGGCAACCGCCGTGCTTGCCGTTGCATTCTTTGCGACATCGCTGACATTGAGCCTCATCGCGCAGAACGAAGAAGCTCCGAGTTCGATTCTCGATGCCGCGCCGACCGCAACTGACGGCGCCCCGGCAACCACGGACGGCGCACCGAGCGGGTCCGGTGGTATTCTGGATCAGCTGAGACCTCAGGCCGAGCCTTCGGGGCCGCAGGTTCCGGCCGCGCAGTAAGCGCTTCGGCCACTTCCAAAGACATCTGCCCTGCGGCTTCGCCCGCAGGGCATTTTTATGTGTTGAGAACGCAACTCCCGAGTGGCCAAACAGCGCTCGGCAAGGATATGGTATTGGTCCATGGCGCGATTTATTTTCATTACCGGCGGCGTGGTTTCCTCGCTTGGAAAAGGTCTGGCTTCTGCGGCTCTCGGGGCATTGCTCCAGGCGCGCGGATACAAGGTTCGGCTGCGCAAGCTCGATCCGTATCTTAACGTGGACCCGGGCACCATGAGCCCTTATCAGCACGGCGAATGCTTCGTCACGGATGACGGAGCAGAGACCGATCTCGATCTCGGTCACTATGAACGCTTCACCGGCCGTCCTGCCAATCAGCAGGACAACATCACGACGGGCCGGATCTACCAGAACATCATCGCCAAGGAACGGCGCGGCGACTATCTGGGCGGGACGGTGCAGGTCATTCCCCACGTGACCGATGCGATCAAGAACTTCGTCCTGGACGGAAACGAGGGGTATGACTTTGTTCTGGTCGAGATCGGCGGAACCGTCGGCGATATCGAAGGCTTGCCATTCTTCGAAGCGATCCGCCAACTCGGCAATGATCTGCCGCGCGGGGATGTCGTTTATGTCCACCTGACGCTGATGCCCTACATTCCAAGCGCCGGGGAAATGAAAACCAAGCCGACTCAGCATTCGGTCAAGGAACTGCGGTCGATCGGCATTCAGCCCGACATTCTCATGATCCGCTGTGATCGCCCGATCCCCGAGACGGAAAAGCGCAAGCTGTCGCTCTTTTGTAACGTGCGCGAAAGCGCCGTCATTCCGGCCTATGACGTGAAGTCGATCTACGATGTGCCGATCGCCTATCACCAGGAAGGGCTCGACGACGAGGTGCTGGCCGCATTCGGCCTCAAGGGTGCACCTGCGCCGGTGCTTCAGCGCTGGCAGGAAATCTCCCAGGCCGTGGCCAATCCGGAAGGCGAGGTCAAGATTGCCATTGTCGGCAAATACACCGTGCTCAAGGATGCCTACAAATCGCTGATCGAAGCGCTGGTGCATGGCGGCATCGCGAACCGGGTCAAGGTCAACCTGGAGTGGATCGAATCGGAAACCTTCGAGAAGGAGGATCCGAGCCCCTACCTGGAAGGCGTTCACGGCATTCTTGTGCCCGGCGGTTTCGGCGAACGCGGGGCGGAGGGCAAGATTGCCGCTGCGAGCTTTGCCCGTAACCGGAAGATACCCTATTTCGGGATCTGTTTCGGCATGCAGATGGCCGTGCTTGAAGCTGCCCGCAACATGGCCGGGATCACGGACGCAAATTCCACGGAGTTCGGCCCGACGAGCGAACCGGTCGTCGGTCTGATGACGGAATGGACAAAGGGCAACGCAAAGGAAGTGCGCAACGAAGACGGTGATCTTGGTGGCACCATGCGGCTTGGTGCATACCCGGCCAGCTTGAAACCGGGCTCAAAGATTGCCGAAATCTATGGTGAGACCAACGTGTCCGAACGCCACCGGCACAGATACGAAGTCAATATCGGCTATCGCAGCCAGCTGGAAGATTGCGGCCTGATCTTTGCCGGGACGTCTCCGGACGGGATCCTTCCCGAAACTGTGGAGATCGAGGATCATCCCTGGTTCATTGGCGTGCAGTATCATCCCGAGCTGAAGTCACGTCCGTTCGAACCGCATCCGCTGTTTGCATCGTTCATCGGAGCAGCACTGCAGCAGAGCCGTCTGGTTTAAGCCGACTTATGGGGAGGGCATGTCTTGCTGAGAGGTCTCGATCATATCGTCGTCGCCGTGCACGACCTCGACGCTGCCGGCAAGGCATATGAAGCACTCGGCTTCACAGTGACGCCCGAGAACAGGCATCCATGGGGAACGGCCAACCGGCTGATACAGCTCAACGGGTTCTTCATCGAGTTGCTCAGTGTCGCCGAGCCCGGTCTCATCACGGAAACTGTCGGAACGGAGTTTTCCTTCGGAGCCTTCAATCGCACGTTTCTCGCGAAACGCGAAGGTGCGAGCATGCTGGTCATGGAAAGCCGGGATGCAAGCGTCGACAGGCAGGACTTCGAAAAAGTGGGATTGTCGCTGTTCGAGCCGTTTTCCTTCGAACGCGTTGCGCATCTTCCCGACGGAACGACCGCGAAGGTTGCGTTCGACCTGACGATTTTGCGCGATCCCCTGAGCCCGGAAATCGGCTACTTCACATGCCACAACAAATATCCGGAAAACTTCTGGAAGCCGCCGTTTCAATCGCACAGCAACGGTGCAAAAGAGATTGAAACGATCTACCTGGTCGCCGAAGACCCGTCGGACCATCACGAGTTTCTGGGAGGCTTTACCGGTCAGCGGGAAATGCGGGCGACCAGCCTGGGCCTAGAGCTTGAAACGGCGCGGGGCAAGATCTTGGTGCTCAATCCGGCTGGGTACCGGTCTCTGGTCGGAGATCGTGCCGCAGATGCGCTCAATGGTGACTTGCCGCAACTCGCCGCGATCGAGATCCGTACTGAGACGGCGGGCAGAACGGGCGTTTTTCCCGCAACCGAGCTACATGGTCTCACGCTGATCCTGTCGTCGGGCGATACCTGACGCGCCCTGCGTTCACGATGACCATTGGGAAAACCACCAAGGACGTTTCCAGATTGAAAACGCAGCGTTAAACGATCACGCGGCCTGAGCTGCGCGACATGAAAATTCGCTTGTTGAATCAATCAGTCCTTTTATAGTGAACTCCGATCAAGCGCGCGACCCAAAGGTCTGACAGCGGAGTTCTCGAATGCCATTTCAGCGTATTGCTTCTCGTTCCCGTCCTCTTCTCCTTGCTGCTGCTGCATTGAGCGTGCTCGCAGCCTGTTCGGACGATTCGAAGCAGGCGGAGGCCCCGCCGGCGCCACCCCCCTCCGTCACGGTTGCCAAGGTCACGTCGCAGGATGTGCGTCAGAGCGAATCTTTCGTCGGGCAGATTGCGGCGGTCGATCAGGTTGACCTGGTGGCCCGCGTGAGCGGGTTTCTGGAGGACAAGGCCGTCCCGGATGGATCTTTCGTGAAGCAGGATGACCTTCTTTTCACGATCGAGAAGGCGGAGTACGAAGCGCAGCTGACAAAGGCCAAGGCGGATCTCGCCAGCGCAAAGGCCGATGCGGCCCTCAAGGCGGCAGATGAAAAGCGGGACAAGGACCTCTTGGACAAGGGGCACGTATCAGAAGCCGCCTACGAAGCGACACTTGCGCAGAAACAACAGGCCGAGGCCTCGGTCGAAGCAGCGCAATCCTCGCTGCAGCAGGCGGAGCTCAACCTGAGTTACACCGACATTTCAGCACCGTTTCCAGGGCAGATCGGCAAGAGCACATTCAGTGTCGGGGAACTCGTCGGACCCAATACCAGTTCGCTCGCCAAGCTGATCAGGCTTGCGCCGGTCTACGTGAATTTCTCCGTCAGCGAAGCGCAGTACCTGAATGCGGTGCATACACACAATATCAGTCCAGCCGATCTGTCTCCCGACGAAGCGCCCTCCATCAGTCTCGTGCTGCCAAACGGCGACAAGTACGGTGAAACCGGGAAAATCGTCTATATCGACAACGAGATCGATGCCACAACGGGAACGATTTCGTTCCGCGGGCAGTTTGACAACAAGGATGTTCGCCTGCTTGCCGGAACCTATGTGACCGTGCTTCTGGAAGCGCCGAACACCGAGACGGCGCTTGTCGTTCCGCAGGCCGCCATCCAGCGCGACCAGCAGGGATCTTTTGCCCTTGCGATCACGTCGGACAAGAAGGTCGAACAGAAATATGTCGAACTCGGCCAGCAGATCGGGACGAATTTTGTCGTCACAAAGGGGTTGTCCGAGGGTGAAGAAGTCATAACGGAAGGTCTGCAAAAAGTCCGACCGGGTGTCGAGGTCGACCCCGTCCTCGCGTCCCAGCCGGCGGAGCAGAGCTAAATGTTTTCTCGCTTTTTTATCTACCGGCCAAAATTCGCGCTGGTGATTTCCATTGTCATCACGATTGCCGGTATTCTCGGCTATGTGTCGCTGCCGGTTGAGCAGTTTCCGAACATCACACCACCCGTGGTGAACGTGTCCGCGACCTATACGGGTGCGAATGCCGAGGTTCTGGAAGAGACGGTCGCGGCTCCCATCGAGGGCCAGGTCAACGGCGTCGACGACATGATCTACATGCAGTCGACCAGCAACGACAGCGGCAACTATTCGCTCAACGTCACTTTTGCGGTCGGAACGGACCCGGACATTGCCACGGTCAACACGCAGAACCGCGTGTCGCAGGCGACCAGCCAGCTGCCGAGCGAGGTCACTGCGAACGGAGTGACCGTTCAAAAGGCCAGCACCAACATGCTGCTGGTGATCACGCTCTATTCGCCGAATGGCACCTACGATCCGGTGTTCCTGTCAAACTACGCCTCGATCAATCTGAAAGATTCGCTGGCGCGTGTTCAGGGCGTCGGCCGCGCGGACGTGATGACGGACTTCGCCTATGGCATGCGTATCTGGCTGGATCCGGACCGCCTGACCAGCCTTGGCATGACACCGACCGACTTCATCGCAGCGGTGCAGGACCAGAATATCCAGGTCGCCGCGGGCCAGATCGGTGCGCCGCCAGTTCCGGACGGGCAGCAGTTCCAGTATACGATCAAGGCGAAGGGACGGCTCGCGACACCGGAAGAGTTCGAGGAGATCGTTCTGAGAACCGGCGAAGACGGGGCGATCGTCAAGATCGGGGATGTGGCCCGCGTCGAACTCGGTGCCCAATTCTACAACGCATCCGGTGAATATAATGGCCAGCCATCCACCGTTCTTGCAATCTATCAGGCCCCGGGCGCAAACGCGCTACAGGTTTCCGAAAACGTGCTCGCCCGGCTGGAAAGCCTCGCACAGGCGTTTCCGGACGATGTTGAATATGCCGTTCCGTTCAATACGACCGACTTCGTGCAGGCATCTCTCGATGACGTGATCGCGACGCTGTTCCTGACGTTCCTTCTCGTTGTCTCCGTGGTGTTCATTTTCCTAGGCAACTGGCGCGCGACGATCATTCCGACCGTTGCCATCCCGGTATCGCTGATCGGTACATTCGGGGTCCTGCTTGCGCTCGGCATGTCGCTCAACACGATTTCCCTGTTCGCGCTGGTTCTGGCAATCGGTATCGTGGTCGATGACGCGATCGTCGTCGTGGAGAACGTGGAACGCATCATCGCGGAAGAGGGGCTTGCGCCCAAGGAAGCCACCGCCAAGGCGATGGAGCAGATCACCAGTCCGGTTATCGCAACGACGCTGGTGCTGCTCGCCGTGTTTGTGCCGACGATCTTCATGCCCGGCATTACCGGCCGGCTCTATTCCCAGTTCGCCGTGACGATTTCCGTTTCGGTGGTGATTTCGTCGATCAACGCACTGACCCTGTCTCCGGCGCTCTGCGGTCTCATCCTGAAAGCGCGCTCGGGTCCGCCAAAGGGGCTCATGGGTCTGTTCGACCGGGGCATTACCGGTGTGCGTGACGGCTACACCGCCATCATCCGGCGTCTGGTGCGCGTGGCCTTCATCGGTCTGATCATCGTCGGCGGAGCGATTGCCGTGATCATGTCGCTCGGCAGCACCTTGCCCCAGGGTTTCCTCCCGTCCGAGGACCAGGGCTATCTCATGGTCGACGTGCAGCTTCCCGACGGCGCGGCCCTTCAAAGGACGGAAACCGTGACCGAACGCGTTGTTGAACTGACGCAGGCGGTTCCTGGTGTTGAGAACGTCGTTATCGTGAACGGGTACTCGATCCTGAACGGCGCGACGTCCTCGAATGCCGCGCTGGTGATCGCGACGATGAGCAATTGGGAGGAGCGGCAGGAGCCGAGCCTGCGCATCAATGCCATTCTGGCGAAGTTCTGGGCCGATTTCTCGACGATACCGGGGGCCAATATCATCGCCTTCAACCCGCCGCCGATCCCGGGTCTGGGGACCACCGGCGGCGTTCAGATGATGATGCAGCAAACAGGCGGCGGCACACCGCAGGATCTGGCGTCCGCCGTCGGATCGATGGTCTATTCGGCCAACCAGAGCTCGGACATCGCGCGGGCCTATTCGACTTTCCGGGCGAATGTTCCGCAGGTGTTCGTGGATCTCGACAGGGAAAAGGCCAAGACGCTGGGGATCGGCGTGTCCGATGTCTTCACGACACTGCAGGCCTATCTCGGCTCGTTCTATATCAACGACTTCAACATTTTCGGACGCGTCTACAAGGTCATGATCCAGGCCGAGGGGCAGTATCGCGACAAGATCGAGGATATCGGCCGGCTCTATGTCCGCTCCCAGGACGGCACCATGGTGCCGCTGCGCAGTATCCTGACAACCGAGAACGTGCTCGGGCCGCAGATCCTGACCCGTTACAACATGTTCCGGGCCGCGGCCGTCATGGCCGATCCGGCACCGGGTGCCTCGACCGGTGTTGTCATCAACGAGATGGAATCGGCGGCGGACGAAGCCATGCCGCCGGGATACACCTATGAATGGACCGGAACGGCGCAGCAGCAGCAGGGCGCAAGCAACATCGTAATGTTCATCCTGATGCTGTCGATCCTGTTCACCTATCTCTTCCTGGTAGCCCAGTATGAAAGCTGGTCGATGCCTGTCGCGATCCTGATGTCGGTATCCTTTGCCATCATGGGGGCGCTCGTGGCGGTGTTCGTGACCGGCGGGGACGTCAATCTCTATACGCAGATCGGCATGATCATGCTGGTCGGCATGGGGGCGAAAAACGCCATTCTGATCGTGGAATTCGCGATGGAACAGCGCGACAGCGGCAAATCCATCATGGAGGCTGCGACAGAGGCGGCTCATCTGCGTTTCCGCGCGGTGATGATGACGGCGCTGTCGTTCCTGCTCGGCGTTGTGCCGCTGATGACAGCGTCCAGTGCCGGTGCGGCCAGCCAGAAGGCCATCGGCTTCGCCGTCTTCGGAGGGATGCTGTTCGCGACCGTGATCGGGGTCCTGATGATCCCCGTGCTCTATGTCTGCCTCCAGTATATTCGCGAGAAAGTCAAAACGATGCTCGGCGGGCAGGGGCATGTCGGCCGGAGCGCGGCAGCCGGGTAAAGTGAAAAACGACTCACGAAACGTTGGGCCGGTCGGCAGCAGATGCCGGACCGGCCTTTCCTTGCGCGACAAGCTGCTGCGGCAAATTGGGTGGATTTTGTCGCACGGCTCCTGAAATCCATCGCCGTTTTGCCATCGTAGGAACCCTCAGTCACAAAAACAGATGGTGAGATCGTTGATCGAGGTTTTCTACGACGGCAAGTGCGGGCTCTGTTCGCGTGAGATCGGCTACTACAAGCGGCTGACGCCGCGAACCAGCATCGTCTGGAACGATATCGCGACCCATCCGGAGCTGCTCGAGGGCACCGGCATGAGCCAGTCGGACGCTCTGCTTTATCTTCGTGTGCGCAACGGGGAGGGCGACATCATGACCGGACTGGACGCCTTTCTGGTGATCTGGCGGCAATTCAGGGGATGGCGGCTTCTGGCGTCGCTGGCTGCCCTGCCGGGCATTTATCGCGGCGTGGCATTCGCGTATCGGAAATTTGCCGACCGGCGCTTCAAACGCCATGCCCATTGTCAGGCGAGCCTTCAGCCTCCGGCATCGCACGTCAGGACCGGGACTTAAAACAACCTCTCAGCTTCCCAGCTGTGCCTCGATTGCCCTGACGATTTTCGCGGATGTCGGTTTGGTCGGCGTCGAGAACCAGGCGACGATCGATCCGTCCGGTCCGATCAGATACTTGTGAAAATTCCAGTAGGGGCGGGCCGCTGACCCGAGTGTCTCTGCGGCCCACCTGTAGAACGGGTGGGCCTGCGTTCCCTTGACCTGTGTTTTTGCAGTCATCAGGTATTTTGCGCCGTATTTGGCCTCACAAAACCCGGCGATTTCACTACTCTGAAGAGGCTCCTGGTTGCCGAAATCATTTGACGGCACCGCGATCACGACAAGACCGCGCGCAGCATATCTTTCGTGAAGTTCCTGCAGGCCTGCAATCTGCTTGCTGAAGCCGCATTTGGTTGCCGTGTTGACGACGAGGACCGGCTTTCCGGAGAACTGGCTGAGCGGCAATGCACTGCCATCAGGCATCTCGAAGGAAAACCGCGACGCGGTGTCCTTGCTCTCGCCGGCGGGGGCTTCTGTCGCAGTCGCCGTCATGGCAACGGTTGCGCCTGCGACAAGGCTGAGGATGTTTCCGATCCGGGGCATCATCATGTCTCCAACTCACTGCAGCCTTTACGCAGCCCGGAGCGCGGTTGGTTCACACCTTCGTGACAATTGCGGTGCTTAGGGTACGGACCCATAAATGAGGCCGAAAGGGTTTGAGGTGGCTTGCTTCTCGTCAAGGCGCGGAAGCGCAGGAAATGTGGCGCATTTTCAAGCCTTTCGCAACGCAGAGAAGGAGC
>JBCBUA010000062.1:8074-21481 GCA_039818365.1 Pseudomonadota bacterium | reverse complement strand
AGGGTGATGCGGTGCTGGCAAAATCGCTCATGCCGATCCTGGAGCGCCGCGCCGGCCGCATTCTTGCGAACGGCTTCCCGACCGGTGTCGAAGTGGCCGAGGCCATGGTTCACGGCGGGCCCTATCCGGCTTCAACCAACTTTGGCGCCACCTCCGTCGGTACCATGGCGATCCGCCGCTGGCTGCGGCCGGTCTGCTACCAGAACCTGCCGGCGGACCTGTTGCCTGACGCAGCCAAGGGCTGATGTCGCGTGCCGCCGGCCTCAGTCCGGCGGCAGTCGGTCTCATTTAGGAGTCCGTATCCTAACCCCGGCCCACGAAGGGCATGTTCGTCGCCATCACGGTCAGGGTGAGCACATTGGCGTCCAGCGGCAGGCCGGCCATATAGACCACGGCATCGGCCACGTGTGCCGGGTCCATCGTCGGTTCCGGTGCCAGTTCACCGTTTGCCTGAGGAACGCCACCGCTCATCCTTGCGGTCATGTCGCTGGCGGCGTTGCCGATATCGATCTGACCGCAGGCAATGTTGAACGCCCGCCCGTCGAGCGATGTCGACTTGGTCAACCCGGTAATGGCGTGCTTGGTGGAGGTGTAGGGGGCTGAGTTCGGCCGGGGCGTCGTCGCCGAAATCGAGCCGTTGTTGATGATGCGTCCACCGCCGGGTTGCTGGGCCTTCATCAGCTTGAACGCCTGCTGCGTGCACAGGAACGCGCCGGTGAGGTTTGCCGCGACGACGTTGCTCCATTCCTCGAAACTGATGTCCTCGAGCGGAACAGGGGAATTTCCAATACCGGCATTGTTGACGAGAAGGTCCAGCCGTCCGAATTCGGCGCGGAGCTTGTCAAACAGCGCGCTGACCGATTCCGGATCGCCGACATCGCTTGTGATCCAGGACACCTTGTTGCCGGTCTCGCGCTGCAGTTCATCTGCTGTCGAAGCCAGAACCTGATCGCGCCGGCCGGTGATGACAACATGCCAACCCGCAGCGCTGAGACCCTTTGAGACGGCCTTGCCGACGCCGGTACCGCCGCCGGTCACAAGGGCGATCCTGCCGGCGGTGCTTGTTGAAGTATCGGTCATGGGATTACGCCTTCCAGTTCGTCTTCAATGTGAATTCTGATGATGTCGTCGAAACGTGTTTCCGCCTGGAAACCAAGTCCGGCTGCACGGCTGGCGTCGAAATTCCGTGGCCAACCAGCTACGATCTTCCGGATGTCCGGGTCAGGCTCCCTTCGGATGAGGCCGGCGGCTTTCGCACCGGCGACCCGGCGCAGGGCCTCGATCTGTTCGCCGACAAGCGCCGACAGGCCCGGCATGGTGAGGTTGCGCCTGGCACCCAGCTGAGACGTGTCCAGGGTCGCCGCGTGCGCGCAGAAGCCGACGGCGGCGCGCGGGCTGGCAAACCAGTGGCGGACATCCTCTTCCACGGGCAAGACGGCTTCCTCGCCAACCAGCGGCTCGCGCAGGATGTTGGAGAAAAATCCCGAGGCCGCCTTGTTCGGTTTCCCGGGCCGGATGCAGATCGTCGGGAGGCGGATGCCGATCCCGTCGAGGAAACCCTTGCGGGAATAGTCGGCCAAGAGCAGTTCGCAGACCGCCTTTTGCGTGCCGTAGCTCGTCAATGGCGTTGTGAAGAAGTCATCACCGATCCTGTCGGGAAACGGTTCTCCGAAGACGGCAATCGAAGAGGCAAAGACAAAACGCGGGCAATAGGGTTCGCGGGCCGCCTCGCTGCGGATGGCGTCGAACAGATACCGTGTGCCGTCAAGGTTGATCGCATAGCCCTTGTCGAATTCAACTTCCGCTTCGCCAGAAACGATCGCGGCCAGGTGGAAAACAAGATCCGGCCTGCCCTTGATCAGTGAAACCGCGTCTTCCTGCCGGGCAAGGTCCACCGTCCGGGTGGTCGCGACAGGCTGGAGCGACGCGGGAACCGGTGGTTCAACGACATCGGCCAGCGTCAGGCTTTCGACCTCGGTTCCGAACAGACCCGGACTTTCCGCAAGTTTTGACACAAGCTTCCGGCCGACCATGCCGGCTGCGCCGGTCACAAGTACACGCATCTTCCTCAGTGCTCCTCCAGTGGTGCGTCGCAGTGTTTGGACTGCAAGGCACTTCATTTGCCTTTTCGGGAAAGCCGCTTTTTTGAAAAAGCTGTCCGCTTTTATCAAGTTGCCGCCGTCAATTCCAACTTTCCGTGCGCGTTCGCACTCAGGTCGCGGACAAACACCAAAAAGCGCGATCGGCCCCGGCATTGGCCACCGCGTTCTTTCGATGCGTATCGATCGTTTCAGATTTCAGCAGGCCTGTATCGCAACGGTGGAGCGGAGCCCTTCGCTGAGGGCATGAAACAGCGACCTGCCATAGGAGCGTCCGGCAAAAAGGCGGTAATGCCTGTCCGTTTCCAGGCAGAGAATGAAGCAGCCGACATGTTCGATGACGGTTCTGATGGCAGCGCCCTCCCTGAGCGCGTTCGCGTCCGCATGCATCAGGCGTTCGAAGAGACGGGGAAGATCCGGACCGGTCACGTCGAGGCAGATCCAGCCGTCATTCTGTTCGGTGACCGACGCGGCGTCTCCAAGAGACGATTTCAGTTCCGCGGCGAGCTGCTCGTGGGTTTCATGATCGGCGACGATCATCCACTGGTCCCTGCCGATCCAGAAGGCGGTCTGCTCGGGCCCCTGGCAAAAGGCACCGGCAAGCGGCAGGCCGGTTCCCATGATGTTCGACAGTTGTGCGGCGGCAGCGTCTTCTTTTCCGTTCCTTGCGGCAACGGACGCGAGCGCGAGACCGGGCACCACGTCCAGCGTGAAACCCTTGAGTGCGAAACGGGTCTCTCCGGTTTCAGAGCCGGGCACGGATTGGGTCAGTCGATAGTCAGGCACGCAGACGCTCTCCTTGCGGATCGACAAAATGAGGGCTCACGACCTGCGCCCTGGCTGTCATCCCTTCCATGGGGTTTGCAACAACGATGTCTTCCCCGTGGCGCGTGTCACCCTGTTGAAGGAACGCCAGGGCGATCGGTTTCTCCACATGGGGCGAATAGCAGGCCGAGGTCACCCAGCCCTCGTCGGAACCCGGATGGTGATCGGCACCCTCGCTGAACAGATGTGCGCCCGCCGGGATGTGCGTGTCTTTGTCGGACGAAATCAGGCCGACAAGGCGCAGCCCGGTTTCACTGGAGAGGCCCTCGCGCCTGGCGAGAACAGCGCCGATGCTGTCCTTCTTTTGCGACACCATCCGGCCAAGCCCCAGATGTGCCGCCGAGGTCTGGCCGTTCAGCTCATTCGCCGTGGCATGGCCCTTTTCGATCCGCAGCACGCCGAGAGCCTCGGTGCCATAGGGCGTGACGCCGAATTCTTCGCCTGCTTCCATCAGCACCCGCATGAGGCTGTCGCCATAGCGGGCGGGCACGGCAATTTCGTAGGCCAGTTCACCGGAAAAGGAGATCCGGAACAGGCGTGCCCTGACGCCGCCGCAGATCGTGAGATTCGCGCAGGCCATGAACGGAAAGGCCTCGTTGGAGATGTCGAATTCAGGATCGACGATCCTGGCCAGCAGCTTCCGTGCATTCGGACCGGCGACGGCATATTGCGCCCAGGCCTCGGTGGTCGAGATCAGCTGCACATCAAGTTGCGGACACAGGCATTGCCGCACAAACTCCATGTGACGGTAGACGCCGACCGCGTTCGCCGTCGTCGTGGTGACGATGAAATGATCTTCGGCGAGGCGGGCCGCCGTGCCGTCGTCCATGGCCACGCCGTCTTCGCGCAGCATCAGCCCGTAGCGCACCTTTCCCACAGGCAGCTTGGCGAAGCCGTTGCAATAGACCCTGTTCAGGAATGCGGCCGCGTCACGGCCCTGGACATCCACCTTGCCGAGGGTTGTCACGTCGCAAACGCCGACGGATTTGCGCACCGCCAGCACTTCCCGGTCAACGCTTTCGCGCCAATGGGTTTCTCCGGTGCGCGGAAACCATTGCGCCCGCAGCCACAGGCCCGCCTCGGTGAAGACGGCGCCCTGTTCGGTGGCCCAGTCGTGACTTGGCGTGGTGCGCACGGGCCGGAACTGCTTTCCCCTGGACCGGCCCGCCAAAGCGCCGATGGCAACGGGGGTATAGGGCGGGCGGAAGATCGTCGTGCCGGTTTCCTCGATGGTCTTTCCGGTGAGTTCGGCCATCAGCGCAAGGCCGGCGACATTGGCCGTCTTGCCCTGATCCGTCGCCATTCCGAGCGTGGTGTAACGCTTCAGGTGCTCCACAGAACGGAAGCCCTCCTGATGCGACAAGCGGATGTCCTTGACCGTCACGTCGTTCTGAAAATCGATCCAGGCCCGCCCCTTGCCCTCGCCGGTGTGCCAGAAGGCGGAACCGGAGACCGGACCGTCCTCGCATGCAGGAGCATCAAACCCGGCCGGGTTGAGCCCGAGCGCCTCCAGTGCTTTCGTCGACGCATCCGCGCCCTCGCGAAACGTGTCCGCCGTGGCGAACGTGCCATTGGCGGCGCCTGCGACCTGCATGCCGGCCGGCAGCGTTTTTGGAGGCACGAAAGCCGAAATGCGCGGGTTCCAGACTGGCCGGCCTCGCTTGTGAGACGTAAGGGACACGGCCGGGTTCCAGCCGCCCGAAACGCCAAGAGCGCCGCAGGCGAGCGTCCGGGCCGTTCCGTCCGCGAGGCGGATGGTAATCTCGGACAGGGCGTGCCTCCCGGAGGTGTCGATCACCTTCGCACCCGCCAGCACTTCGTAATTACCGAGCCTCGGCGCGTCTGGCCGGACGTCGACAACGGCCTCGACGCCGACGCCCTTGGCGATCAGGTCCAGCGCGGTGCGGTGGCCGTCATCATTGCTGGTGAAAATCGCGGTCTTCCGGTCTGCGGCGACCGCCCACCGATTGGCATAGGCCCTGATAGCCCCGGCGAGCATGATGCCGGGTCTGTCGTTGTTTTCAAAAGCAATCGGCCGCTCGGTTGCGCCCGCGCACAAGATCATCTGCCTTGTGTAGATCCGCCACAGGATCTGCCGCGGAAGGGCCGCGTCCGGATCGGCCAGATGGTCGCCGACCCGTTCCAGAGCACCGTATATGCCGTGATCGAATGCACCGTAGACGGTGGTCCGTTTCATCAGGCGGACAGTCTTCAGGCTCTGCAATTCTTCCAGCGTTGTCTTCAGCCAACCGGACGCAGACTGCGCGCCGATTTCATAGGTTTCGGCGTTCAGGCGCCCGCCAAACTCGAAATCCTCGTCGGCGAGGATCACGCGTGCACCCGAACGGCCGGCTGTGAGGGCAGCGGCAAGTCCGGCCGGCCCCGCACCGGCAATCAGAAGATCGCAATGCAGAGCGCCCTTGTCGTAGATATCCGGATCTGCCTCGCCGCTGGCCGCGCCCAGGCCGGCGGCACGCCGGATGACCGGTTCATAAACCTTCTCCCAGAACGCTTTCGGCCACATGAAGGTCTTATAGTAGAACCCCGCCGTCAGAAAGCTCGAGAACAGGTCATTCATGCCCATCACATCAAAGGCGAGGGACGGCCACCTGTTCTGGCTTTTCGCAACAAGACCGTCATAAAGCTCGGCGGTTGTCGCCCGTGTGTTCGGTTCCCTGCGAGCGCCCTCGCGCAGTTCCACAAGTGCGTTCGGTTCTTCCGACCCGCTGGTCACAATGCCGCGCGGGCGGTGATACTTGAAGCTTCTGCCAACCAGCTTGACGTTGTTGGCCATGAGGGCCGAGGCCAGCGTATCGCCCTTGAAACCGGTATAGGTCCTGCCGTCGAAGCGAAATGAGACCGGTGCGGTTCGGTCCGGCAGACCGTTCTGGAGGCGATTGATCTGGCTCATCGGCTGCCCGCCTTTGCCAGAGCGACATCGCTGGCGAATTCGACAGTCAGAATGTCATGGGTCGTGATGTCCCGCGTAACCACAAGCCAGGAGCGGTCGCCTTGTTCGTGAAACCAGAGTTCGCGATGGGTTCCCGCCGGGTTGTCGCGCAGATACTGGTAGGCGAAGAACGCGGCTTCCGCGTTGTCCGCCTGCCAGTCCGGCCGGTCCAGAAGCGAAGCGTCTCCCAGATAGACGAATTCCGCGGCGTCTCTCGGGCCAAGGAGCGGATGGGGAATGATCATGCCGGAAGGTCCTGAATTTTCTGCTTCCAAAGGGCTCGCAGCTCGGCCTCTGCGGCCCCTTGTTCATAAACCGGCGACATCAGCGGACGGCAGGTGGAAACTTCGACCAGAACGGCGGCGTTGAACATGTCTGTCAGATCCGGCCAGAGTTCCGCAAAATCCGGAAGCAGGCGATCGAACGTTGCCGAGCCCCGGTTCTCCAGGCGTGCATCTCCGCGCAGGCGAACGCCTTTCCGTGACAGGATGTCGACGAAATTGATTTCCACTTCCGGCCGGACCCGAATGTTGCGGACCGTGTTCGGTGAGCGCATCTCGGCAAAGGCGAGCGTTTCGTCGTCGACCACTATAAACGTGCCTTTCGGGGACACATTCACCCGTCCGCCGGCATCGGCGGTGGCTACGAATCCAAGGCGCCAGGTTTCGATCAACGTGCGTGCAGCTTCCGTGATCACGTCAATTTCCTTCCTCAGTGGAGGTTCGGCTGAGCGCCGACGCCTTTTTCATCGATCATCAAACCCTTCTCGAACCGGTCAAAACGGAATGCCGCCGCACAGTCATGCGGCCGGTCCGTTGCAAGCAGATGGGCGAAGGTAAGGCCGGATGCCGGTGTCGCCTTGAACCCGCCGTAGCACCAGCCGCCGTTGAAATAGAGGCCTTCAATTGATGTGCGATCGATGATCGGAGAGCCGTCCATGGACATGTCCATGATGCCGCCCCACTGGCGCAGAAGGCGCACCCGCCCGATCATCGGCATGATCGCCATGCCGCCCTCGCAAACGTCCTCGACAACGGGAAGGTTGCCGCGCTGGGCATAGGAATTGTAGCCGTCGATGTCGCCGCCAAATACAAGCCCGCCCTTGTCGGACTGGCTGACATAGAAATGGCCTGCGCCAAAGGTAATCACGCCGGGGATCAGTGGTTTCAGGCCTTCGGAGACAAACGCCTGCAGCACATGGCTCTCGATCGGCAGGCGGAGACCGGCCTGTCCCATGACGCGGCTTGAAGAGCCCGCCACGGCAACGCCGACCTTCCGAGCGCCGATGAAGCCGCGCGTGGTGTCCAGTCCGGTGACCTTGCCGTCTTCGATCCGGAAGCCCGTGACTTCGCAGTTCTGGATGATGTCCACTCCGTGCCGGTCGGCAGAGCGCGCATAACCCCAGGCAACGGCGTCGTGCCGCACGGTTCCGCCCCCACGGTGCATCAGTGCGCCCTTGATGGGAAACCGGGCATTGTCGAAATCCAGGAACGGCGCTTCGCGCCGGACCGCGTCCGCGTCCATGAGTTCTGCGTCCGTCCCGTGAAGGATCATCGCATTGCCGCGCCGCCGGTATGAATCGCGCTGCCCGTCCGTGTGGAACAGGTTCATGATGCCGCGCTGGCTGACCATGGCATTGTAGTTGAGGTCCTGTTCAAGGCCTTCCCACAGGTCCAGCGACAGCTTGTAGAAGCGCTCATTGCCCGGAAGCAGGTAGTTGGCGCGGATGATCGTGGTATTCCGGCCGACATTGCCGCCGCCGATCCAGCCTTTTTCCAGAACAGCGATCCGGGTCTTTTTGTAGACCTTGGCAAGATAGTGCGCCGTTGCAAGACCATGTCCGCCGCCGCCCACGATGACAATGTCATATCCGGATTGCGGATCCGGGTCGCGCCAGACCGGTTTCCAGCCCTTGTGGCCCGTTAGCGCTTCCCGAATGACCCTGAAACCTGAATAGGACACCATTTCCCCGCTTTCTCTGTTGTGAAGTGTGCCGGAATGCGGGAAACAAAGTCTCCAAATTATGACATATACTATCTTGAAAATGACTGTTCGACGCGCACCCAAGGGGAATGAGGATGACTGCCGGGGCAGAGAAAACTGTCGGATTTGTTCTGATCGACGGATTTGCGCTCATGTCGGCGACGTCCGCGATAGAGCCGTTGCGGGCGGCCAATCTCCTGAGCGGCCGCAGGCTCTACCATACGCGTCTGTTTTCGGAAGGAGGCGGCTGGATCGCGTCGTCCTGCGGCGGTGCCTTTGAGACCGAGCCAGTGGCAAATGCCGCTACCGACCTCGACGTTCTTTTCGTGATTGCCGGTGGCGACCCGCTGGCGCAGGCCGGCAGCACGCTTTTTTCGCATCTGCGGGCGCTGAACGTGCGCGGCGTTCCGCTTGGCGGAATCTCAGGCGGTGCCGTTTATCTTGCAAAAGCCGGGGTGATGGAGAACCGGCGCTTCACGGTGCATTGGGAATATTTCGAAGCGCTTCAGGCCCTGAATGACCGCTTCCTGATGGAACGCAGGCTGTTCGTGATCGACCGCGACCGGTACACCTGTGCGGGTGGGGTTGCACCGCTGGACATGATGCATGCCATCATCCGCTCCGATCACGGAGCAGAGCTTGCCCGGTCCGTCAGCGACTGGTTCATACATACCGGCATTCGAAGCGCGGAGGACCCGCAGCGCCTTGAGTTCGCGGACAGCAGGCAATCGTTTCATGCAAGTGTCGATGCTGCCGTGGACCTGATGGAAACCCATATCGCGGATCCCTTGTCGCTTGACCAGATCGCCATGCTCAGCGGCAGCGGCGCGCGCCAGCTGCAACGCCGGTTCGAGCAGCAGTTCGGGTGCCCGCTCATGCAGGTCTACATGAGACTGAGATTGAAGAAAGCGGATGAACTCATCCGGAAAACCAGACTGAGTTTCCTGCAAGTGGCGCTTGCCACCGGGTTCACGAACCAGAGCCATTTCGGACAGGTGTTCCGGTCCGCATTCGGCACAACGCCGCGCGACCGCCGCAAGCAGGCGGAAGGCGAGTTCGTCAGCGAAGTGAACCCGTCAATATGAGGGCGAAGGTGCGTGCGAGGACGGCCGGCCCCGGTGTGACAGGCTGGCGCCGGAGCCGCCCGGCATCCCTCATATATCCAGCGTGTTCTGCCGCTCCCACTCCGTCAGATGCGATGCGTAGGAATTCCACTCGTTCTGCTTCAGCTTGAGATAGGCAGCCGAGAAGTCGGTACCCATGGCGGCCTTCAGGACCGTGTCGCTGTCGTAGGCGCGCAAGGCGTCAAGCAGGTTCAGCGGCAGGCGCGGTGCATCCTTGACCAGATGACCTTCGGCATACATGTCAATGTCGTGGCGCTTGCCAGGATCCGACTTGTTTTCCAATCCGTTGAGACCGGCCGCAATCACGACAGCCTGGAGCAGGTAGGGATTTGCCGCGCCGTCCGGCAGGCGCAGTTCGAAGCGTCCGGGTCCGGGAACGCGGACCATGTGGGTGCGGTTGTTGCCGGTCCAGGTGATCGTGTTCGGCGCCCAGGTCGCGCCTGAGGTGGTTCTGGGCGCGTTGATCCGCTTGTAGGAGTTCACAACCGGGTTGGTGATTGCGGCGAGGCTTTCTGCATGTGCCATGATGCCGCCAAGGAAATGCAGACCATCTGAGGACAGGCCGAGTTCCATGCTCTCATCGGCAAAGGCGTTGGCCGTGCCGGCCTCGTTCCAGACAGACACGTGGCAGTGGCAGCCATTGCCGGTCAGATGCTTGAACGGTTTTGGCATGAAGGTCGCGCGCAGCCCGTGTTTTTCCGCGACGGATTTCACCATGAACTTGAAGAAGGAATGCTTGTCTGCCGTCCGCAATGCGTCGTCGAACTCCCAGTTCATCTCGAACTGGCCGTTGGCGTCTTCGTGGTCGTTCTGGTAGGGACCCCAGCCGAGTTCCAGCATGTAATCGCAGATCTCGGAGATGACATCGTATCTGCGCATGACGGCCTGCTGGTCGTAACAGGGTTTTTCCGCCGTATCGAGCGGATCGGAAATCTCCGATCCATCGGGCAAAATCAGAAAATACTCCGCCTCGACACCTGTCTTGACCCGGAGGCCCTGCGTCCCGGCTCTTGCGACCAGCCGCTTGAGGGTGTTGCGCGGGGCCTGTTCAACCTCCGCATCGTCCATGACGCAATCCGCCGCGACCCAGGCAACGTCCTTTTTCCAGGGCAGCTGAATGACCGAGGACGCATCTGGAATTGCAAACAGGTCCGAATTTGCCGGGGTCATGTCCAGCCAGGTCGCGAACCCCGCGAAGCCGGCCCCTTCTGCCTGCATCTCCGCAATGGCGGCAGCGGGAACCAGCTTGGCGCGCTGATAGCCGAAGAGGTCGGTAAAGGAGATCATGAAGTACTTGACCCCCTTCTCCTTTGCAAACTGGGATAGATCGATGCTCATGGATACTCCTCGTTCCCGATTGGAAAGGTGTATTTTCGTAAGGTCTTTCGTTGATCTAGAAGGTCTTCTTGCCCGGGATCCAGTCTGTTCCGGCCAGTGGCACGCCCGCCATCGCCGCCGATTCAATCGTCAGGGCGCACAGGTCTTCCGGCTCCAGGTTATGGACATGGTTCTTGCCGCAGGCGCGCGCGATCGTCTGGGTCTCCAGGGTCATCACTTTCAGATAATTTGCAAGACGCCGTCCCGCCGCAACCGGATCGACCCGCTTCATCAGGTTCGGGTCCTGGGTGGAGATGCCTGCCGGGTCCTGGCCCTCATGCCAGTCGTCATAAGCGCCGGCTGTCGTGCCGAGCTTCTGATAGTCCTCTTCCCAGCGCGGATCGTTGTCGCCGATGGCAACCAGAGCGGCCGAGCCGATGGAAACCGCGTCTGCACCGAGTGCAAGCGCCTTGGCCACATCCGCACCGTTGCGGATGCCGCCGGAAATGACCAGTTGCACCTCCCGGTGCATGCCCAGATCCTGCAGTGCCTGAACCGCCGGACGGATACAGGCGAGCGTCGGTTGGCCGACATGTTCGATGAAGACTTCCTGTGTGGCCGCCGTTCCGCCCTGCATGCCGTCCAGAACCACGACATCCGCCCCGGCTTTTACGGCAAGCGCCGTGTCGTAATAGGGCCGCGCGCCGCCGATCTTCACGTAGATCGGCTTTTGCCAGTCGGTGATTTCGCGCAGTTCATGGATCTTGATTTCCAGATCGTCCGGCCCGGTCCAGTCCGGATGCCGGCAGGCCGAGCGCTGATCGATCCCCCTGGGCAGGGTCCGCATCTCGGCCACACGATCGGAGATCTTCTGCCCAAGCAGCATACCGCCCCCGCCGGGCTTGGCGCCCTGGCCGACGACGACCTCGATCGCGTCCGCACGTCTGAGATCGCGCGGGTTCATGCCGTATCTCGACGGCAGGTACTGGTAGACAAGCAGTTCGGAATGGCCGCGCTCTTCCTCGGTCATGCCGCCGTCACCGGTCGTCGTGGAGGTTCCGGCCAGCGTCGCGCCACGGCCAAGGGCTTCCTTGGCGGGGCCTGAGAGGGAGCCGAAGCTCATGCCTGCAATGGTGATCGGGATCTTCAGTTCGATCGGTTTTTTGGCAAAACGCGACCCGAGCACAACGCTGGTGTTGCAGGTCTCCCGGTATCCTTCCAGCGGGTAGCGCGACATGGAGGCACCGAGAAACAAAAGATCGTCGAAATGCGGAACCTTGCGCTTTGCGCCGCCGCCGCGAATGTCATAGATCCCGGTCGCCGCCGCACGGCGGATCTCCGACAGGGTGTAGTCGTCAAAGGTTGCGGACGGGCGCGGGGTCGTGATCGGCTTGTTCGTTGACATGGGTGGCTCTCAGTATGCGTCCGCATTGTCGATGTCGAAATTGTAGAGCTTGCGGGCGGACCCGTAGCGGGTGAATTCTTCCGCTCTCACGTCGCTGATGCCCGCCTTTTCAAGCAGGCCGCTCAGGAGCTCAATGTGTTCGGGCCGCATGTCCTTGGCAATGCAGTCCGCACCGAGGCTCTTGACGGAGCCGCGCACGAACAAAGAGGCCTCATAAAGTGAATCTCCCAGTGCATCGCCGGCATCTCCGAGGACAACCAGGTTGCCGGCCTGGGCCATGAACGCGGACATATGCCCGATGTCACCCTTCACGACGATGTCGATGCCCTTCATGGAAATGCCGCAGCGCGAGGACGCATTGCCTTCAACGACGAGAAGGCCGCCGTGGCCGGTCGCGCCCGCGTACTGGCTCGCGTCGCCCTTGATGATCACGGTCCCGGACATCATGTTCTCGGCAACACCCGGTCCGGCGTTTCCATGGACGGTCACGGTGGCTTCCGAATTCATGCCGGCACAGTAGTAGCCGACGCTGCCGCGCACATCGACATTGACCGGTGCGTCGATGCCGACGGCAACGGCATGACTGCCGCGCGGGTTCAGGACTTCAAACGACGTCTCGTTGCTTCCCTCGCCAATCTCATGCAGGGCTTGGTTCAGCTCGCGAAGCGGTTGGGCGGACAGATCGAAGGTACGCACGGTCAATGCTCCCAGAAATAGACGGTTGCCGGTTCGGGTTCCCAGATCCTGGCTGTTTCAATGCCCGGCAGGTCGGCGAGGGCGCAATATTCGGAGCCGAAAGCCACGTACTGATCGGTCTCCGCCATCACGGCAGGTTTGCAGGCGATCGGGTCGCGCACAACGCCGAAGCCGGACCGGGTTCCGACCACGAAGGTGTAAAACCCGTCCAGATCGCTGAGCCCGCTTTCCAGCGCTTCGCCAAGCGAGCTGCCCTGGTCGAGCTTGTGCGAGAGATAGGCGGCGGCGACCTCACTGTCGTTTTCGGTTTCGATGGTCTGTCCGGCCCGGATGAGTTCGCGGCGCAGATTGTTGTGGTTGGACAGGGAGCCGTTGTGCACGAGGCATTGGTCCGGACCGGTGGAGAACGGGTGCGCGCCGTTCGTCGTGACCGCGGATTCCGTTGCCATGCGGGTGTGGCCAATGCCGTGGCTTCCCGACATCTGCGCGATGTCGAAACGGGCAGCCACGTCTTTCGGCAAGCCGACTTCCTTGAAAATCTCGACATTCGAACCGGCGCTCATGACGGTGATGCCGGGCCGAAGCCGTTTCACGGCCGCGCGCGCTTCTGCCACCAGGTTTTCGGGAAGCGTGATCACCGCATGTGTGGACTTGACCTGAACTTCGACACCCTGCCCGAGCGCTTCGGAGAGGTCCGCTTCAAGCGCTGGGAAATCAGCATCCGGGCTTTGCGACTGGACGGTGATCTTGCCCCGGTCAGCGTCACCATGGGTGTAGATGGCAATGCCCGCGCTGTCCGGTCCGCGCCCCGTCATTGTGACGAGCATTTCCGACAACAGCCGCCCGAGTTCCGGCTCGAGTGCCTTGTCTTTCAGAAACAATCCAACAATGCCGCACATTGCGTGCAAAACCTCCGTTTCGAATTCGGACGGACGTTATCAGGCCATTGAAAGCGATTCAACTAAGAAGAATAATTTTTTCCTGAAAGGAATATTTGTTGGAAGCAAC
>JBCBUA010000062.1:0-7976 GCA_039818365.1 Pseudomonadota bacterium | reverse complement strand
CATGGCCCGTGTCATGCGCTCTTTTGCGGATAGGAGATGACCGACAGGTAGCGGATCGGCAGATCGACGAGAACCTCGGGTCCATGCGGTGCGTCGGCGTCGAAGAAAAGGCTGTCGCCGACCTCCATTTCGTAGGTCTGGTCTCCATGCCTGTAAATGACCTTGCCCTGAAGCATGTAGATCAGTTCCGTGCCCAGGTGCTGGAAGGTTGGAAAGACATCCGATTCTTCCGTCAGGCTGATCACGTAAGGCTCGACGATGACGCCGCTGGTGTTGCTCTCGATGTGTCCCAGGAGATTGTACTGATGCCCGGCCCGCGTTCCCCGGCGCTCGATCTCGACGCCTTCTCCCGATTTGACGAAAACCGCATTGCGCGGTTCCTCGTAGCGCTTGAAGAGATCGGTGATCGGGATCCCCAGCGCACCGGAGACCGACTGCAAGGTTGCAAGCGACGGCGAGATCATGCCGTTCTCCATTTTCGACAGCATGCCCACTGAAAGCCCGGTCGCCGAGGCGAGATCCGCCACCGTGATGCCGAGCTGCTTGCGGTGTTCGCGCACTTCCCGGCCGATGGCAAGTTCAAGCTTCTTTTCCCGTTTTTCGCTCACCTGGTGAGGGTTCTGCGTAAGGCTCACCTGCGCGCCTCCTGTCATGGCGGCTGGTTTTTCGGCTGCTTTCTTCCCGGATTTTCCGTCGTTTTTCATATCAATGTTTGTCTTTCCGAGGCCGCATGCGAAGGGGCAATCATTTCCGAATTCAGCATGGCGACGGATCGTGCCGGAGAGCGACAACACGTGCGATCCCAGAACCCTTCGGCCAGCGAAAGATCCCTAGATACAGATATCGGAGCGCCCCGTGTCAAGGCTTCCGTCCGGCTCGCAGGTTGGTGCGCAAGCGCCCCGGCCGGTTCGTCAGGCCCAGGAAACCGGGTCTTTGCCCAAATACGGCGCGGGGCCTGCCGCCGCCGGGCGCTCGCCATCGATCCGCAAGGGCGACAGCAAAGTATTGAAGCTCCTGTCACCGCGCCGGGTTTCCCCAACCATGCCGAGTTTCTGGAGAATCCCGGCGTTGACGAACTGGTGCCAATCCATCACAGGAGCCGCCCACAGACCCGCGTGGTCCATCCTGTCCATCCACGCTTGCGTCGGCTGCGTGACCAATTGATCGGCCAGCATGCGCGCAATGACGTCGCGATCCTCGAACGGGTCAAGACCCTCGAGAGAGCCGGACACCCCAAGGCATTGAAACAGATCCTCAAGATCGTTCATGGCGATCGCCAGATGGCCGTCGGAGGTCTGATAGACACCATAAGGTGCGGCGAGATAGGCATGGGCCGGATTGTTGCGCGGCCGGGTGGGTGTCTGCCGTCCGTCATTCAGGAATGTCGACAAGAGCTCGAACTGCAGATCCGTGATCGCCTCGATCAGGCTGGTTTCAACAACGCCGCCCTCGCCTGTGATGCCGCGCCGGACGAGCAGGGCAAGGATCCCCTGCGCAAGGGCAGCGCCCGCCAGAACATCGGCGACCGGCAGGCCAATGGCCACCGGACCGTGCTGTTCGGCACCGGTCAGCCACATCACGCCGCTGCGCGCCTGCGCGAGCAGATCCTGCCCCGGCAGGGCGTCCCAGTCGTTGTCGAGGCCGTAGCCCGAAACGGAGCCGTAAACGATCCGCGGATTCCGGTCCCTGACCGCTTGCGGGCCGAATCCGAGCCGCTCTATGACGCCGGGCCGGAAATTCTGTACGACCACATCCGCTCCGTCGATCAGCTCCCAGACCTGCTGCCGGTCCGCATCCGACTTGAGATCGAGCGAGAGGGAGCGTTTGCCCCGGTTGATGGCGTGGAAGATCGTGCTTTCCCCGTCAATCAGAACATCGGACACGTAGAGATAGCGGGAGAGATCGCCCTTGCCGCTGCGCTCGATCTTGATCACGTCCGCCCCCAGATCGGCGAGACGCAGGGTTGCGTATGGGCCAGCCAGGAACTGGCTGAAATCGACGACCTTCAGGCCGTTCAACGGAGCGATGCTCATGTCAGCCACCCTTCCGGAAGCTGGCGGCGAAAGCCGAGTCGAGCGCCTTGATTGCGTCGCCGATCCCGGTTTTTCCGGTCAAAGCCGCATTGACGATCTCCGAGCCTTCCTGCTGAAAGGCCATGTAGCCGTCATGACGGGGTCTCAGCCAGGCGGCTTCATGCGTCAGTCTGGTGTTCCAGTAGGCGTTGAGAACCGGTTCGTTCACCTCCGCGCTTCCCCAGGCGACCGCATTGCCGGGCTGACCGTTTGCCCGCGCATAGATGCCGGACTGGCAGTCCGCGCCTGCAACCCATGCGACGAACCGGCTGCAGATCTCCGGCTGGGCGGTCCGGCTGGAGACGGCAAGACCGGTTCCGCCAAGCGCGGAGCCGACCGGGCCGAAGGGTCCAAGTACCGGAATGTCGGTAAAGGCGAGACGATGTGCACGATAATCCGCGTTCGCGTAGCCCTTGTAGAGATAGGTGAGCGGCGCCAGCCGCAGCGAAGCGTCCTCTGCCAGCCGGTCCATCGCGGCGATCGGGTCCATCTTGAAGCAGTCCGGGTCGATGTGATCGGTCACGGCCTTCAGTTCGGCAAAGACGGTTCCGGCGATGTCGCCCGGCAGCAGACGGTTCCGGTCCGATCCGCAGGGATGGCCGATATTGGCGGCAAGCGTATAGACGCACATGAGGCAGTGCGGCGGCCGCATGGGCAGGATCACGGCACCTTGCAATGCCGCCTGTTTCACATCCGACCAGGTCGCGGCCCGCCCGCCGAGATCCGGGCGGTGCGCCTGTACCTGCGTGGCGGCATCGACGGGCAGCGCCCATTGATGGCCGTCAATCGTGTAGCTCGCATAGCTCTTGCCGACCGTTTCATTGGCGATTGCGGTGAGGTCCGCTTCCGGTATGCATGCGTCAAGCGCAAGCAGACAGCCCTCACGCGCGGCGGCTCCCACATGGGGGTGGTCGATGATCATGAGATCGTATTCGGCAGCAAGGTCATCCACGGGCGTGCTCTCAAAGCCCTGCAGCGATCTCTTGTCCCAGGTGATCGAGACGCCGGGATTGGCGGCTTCGAATTCGGCGGTTGCCGCGATCAGCGGATCGTAGCCGCGCGGGTCCGACCAGGTCATTCCTTTGAGGGCGATCGCGCCGGTCATGCTCGTCACTTTCCTGTTTCTTCCAAACGCACTTCAGGCCGCCGCTCCCGCGCCGATCTTCTTTGAAATCTCCTTACCGGCATCGATCAGCACCTTCTTGCACGCATCGATGTCCGGATCGCTGGATTTTATGAGGCGCTTCACAAAGGGAACCGTCAGCGAGGCGGCGACCTCTCCGCCAAACCCGATGATGGGAACGGAAACGTTGTGGACACCCTGAATGATCGCGGACGGGCTCTGGCAGACACCTGTTTCGGCAGCCTGACGCACGGTGTCTTCGAAGACCTCCAGGGCCTCTTCCGTGAAATTCGGATTTTTGGAGCACAACTGCGCCCGTCTTTCGCGCGTCATCTGGTAGCTCAGGCAGGCGCCGGACGAAGTGAAGACCATGGGCACACGGGCCCCGAGGCGCACGGAGGTGATGTTGTTTCCAGGCGGGTCGACCTGCGCGATGACAAGGATCTCGCTGCCGTTGAGGATCGCCAGGTGCACGGACTGGTTCAGCCTGATCGCCGTTTCTTCCATGATTTCGCCGGCAACCGCCGTCAGGCGTTTCGTCGGAGGAAACCGATGGGACAGTTCAAACATGCGCATGGTCAGGGAATACCGTTCGCTGGCCGTGTCCAGCATCACGTAGCCGCGGCTCTGCAGAACGGCGAGCATGCGGTAGATCTCGCTGATCGAGCGGTTGAGCGCCTGTGCGATCTCAGCCTTCTTGAGCCCCTGCGACTGCTCGGCCAGAAGTTCCAGAATGTCGAGACCCTTCGACAAGGCGGGGGCGCTGTATTTCAGGTTCGGGTCGGCTTCGCCGCTTTCCTTGTTGTCCTTGAGCTTTTCCGACACCGGGCACCTCTCGTTTCACGTACAATAAGTCAGACCGGGACTGTGTGCCTTACAGCTGCCACAGCCTGCAAGCATTGAGACGATAAAGCGCGTTTCTTTCGTCTTCGGACCAGCTCGCTGTCAGAGTGTGCGTGGCCGCCACCCAGATCGCGAGCCCGCCGCCTAGATTGCAGACAGGGCTGTCGGATCCCCAGACAATCCGGTCGGTTCCGAACGCTTCCACGGTTTCATCGACATAGGGTCTGATGTCTTCAAGTGTCCAGGTATCGGGATCGCCATAGGCAATGACCCCGGAGATCTTGGCAGCCACATTCGGCCTTTCCGCAAGAGCCTTTATGCCGTCGCGCCACGGGTCGAAAGACTGAGCGGCGACATCGGGGACGCCGCAGTGATCGAGGATGAACTGAACGTCAGGGCAGTGGTCGACCAGTTCGAGGGCGAGGCCGTGTTGCCGGGGGAAGACGCACAGATCAAACGTCAATCCCGTGCCCGCCATGCGCTTGATGTTGTCCCGGAAGGTATCCGTCGTGCTTGTCTCGTCCGGGACGACGTGGAGAACGCGTCGCAATCCCCTGACGTTTGGATTGCCGGCCGCGCGCTCCAGGAAGGCGGGAAAATCCGTGTTTTCCGGGCGGCATGATGAAATGGCGCCGCGCAGCAGGCTGTCCGGCTCCGCCATCAGTTCCTCAATCATCCGGGTTTCATCTTCGATCAGCGGTTCGGCAACGTCGACTTCCATATGTAGGCAGGCCTCGATCCCGAGCCGGGCAGCGTCGCGGGTATAGGTGTCGAACCGGCTGTCCCGGTTCAGTGCCTCGACGTCGCTCAGCCAGGGATAGTCCAGCCGATCCCGGTAGATGAGGTGCAGGTGTGTATCGAACAGCATGGTGAGGATCCTCCGTTCCCAGATAATCGTTGACTAAATATAAAAGTCAAGTTTATATATGAATTATTGACGCGAAGAGCAGGGCTGACCTTCGCCGATAAACGGGAGGAACAGATGGGTAATCACAGACTTAAATCGCTGCTGTGCGCGACCGCGCTGGTGGCCGTTGCCGGCAATGCTGCTGCCGGTGAATTCGACGGCGTGACACTCCAGGCCAAACTGATCGGCGGCCAGCAATACGAAGCGCTTTACGCCCGCATCGGCGAGTGGGAAGAAAAGACCGGCGCAAAGGTCGACGTCATTTCGAAGAAGAACCACTTTGAACTCGACAAGGAATTCAAGTCCGACCTGGCTGCAGGCACGCTTGGCTGGTGCGTGGGGTCCAACCACTCTTCGTTTGCGTCCCAGTATCCGAGCCTCTACACGGATCTGACGCCGTATCTCACCGCCGATTTCATCGGGGAATACGTTCCGTCCAACATTGCCGCTTCCAAGATCGGCGACGCCCTGGTCATGCTGCCGCGCGCGCAGTTCGACGTGTCGGCTCTCTACTACCTGAAATCCGTTTACGAAGACGAAGACAACAAGGCCGCCTACAAGGCGAAGACCGGCCGCGATCTTGCTCCGCCCGACACCTGGGACGAGTACAAGGAACAGGCCATTTTCTTCACCGATGCTCCGAATTTCTACGGCACGCAATATGCAGGCAAGGACGAGGCGATCGTCGGCCGCTTCTACGAGCTGGTTATCGCCGAGGGCGGGCAGCTCTTCAACGACGACTGGTCACCTGCCTTCAACTCCGACGCGGGCAAGCGGGCGCTGAAGTGGTTCGTTGATCTTTACGAGGCCGGTGCCGTTCCTCCCGGCACGACCTCCTATCTCTGGGATGACCTCGGTCAGGGCTTTGCGTCCGGCACGATCGCGCTGAACCTGGACTGGCCGGGCTGGGCCGGGTTCTTCAACGGCGAGGATTCCTCCAAGGCGGCCGGGAATGTCGGGGTCAAGGTTCAGCCCGCGGGCACCGCCGGCGTGCGCACCGGCTGGTCCGGGCACCATGGATTTTCGGTCACGGAGTCCTGCGACAACAAGGAAGCTGCCGCCTCCCTCGTTGCCTGGCTGACCAATGAGGACAGCCAGAAGCTGGAAAGCTCTGCCGGTCCTCTGCCGACGCGGACAGCCGTCTGGGACCATGTCGTTTCCTCGGCTGAGGGCGACGCCTACCGGACCGAGGTGCTCAAGGCCTTCCAGGCGGCCGCCTCGCATGCGTTTCCGGCGCCGCAGACGCCTTACTGGATCGAAGCAACCAACCTCATCTATCCGGAGCTGCAGGCCGCGATCCTCGGCGACAAGTCGATCGACGACGCGTTGAGCGATGCATCTGAAGCCGTGGACGAGATGATGCAGGAAAACGGCGTCTACTGACGGCGCTGTCGAGTGACCGGGGGACACGTTCCCCGGTCCCTTTCCGGGCCCGGCCCGGAACCAAGGTTTCACTGAAATTTCCCGTTTTCAAGGACGCAGGCAATGTCACGCTTCCGGCCACCGCCCTGGTTCGTTCTGCTGCTTCCGGCGATCATCATCCTGTCGGCAGTGGTTCTGATCCCGCTGCTGCTGTCGCTCTATTCCAGTTTTACGCCGTACCGGCTGACGCGTCCCGAGACCCTCTACAAGTGGATCGGCACCTACAACTACGAAAAGGCGATCCAGAGCGCGCATTTCTGGGCCGCCTTCGGGCGAACGATCCTCCTTCTGACCATTGCCCTCAACCTTGAAATGCTGATGGGGCTCGGCCTGGCGCTGCTGGTCAACAAGGTCACATATGGCCAGCGCACGCTGCGCACCATCATGATGTTCCCGATGATGTTCTCGCCGATCCTTGTCGGCTTCCAGTTCAAGTTCATCTTCAACGACAATGTCGGTCTGGTGAACAATGCCCTGCAGTCGCTTGGGCTTTCCAATGTCGCGATACCGTGGCTGGTCGACGGGCAGCTTGCCTTTTTCTCGATCCTGGTTGCGGAAATGTGGTCGTCGACATCCGTGTTCGCGATCCTGATCCTGGCGGGACTGTTCGCGGTGCCGCGGGATCCGATCGAAGCGGCGAAGGTCGACGGCTGCACGCCCTGGCAGAGCTTCCGGCACATCACGCTGCCCTATATTATGCCGTTCATCTATATCGCGCTGGCGATCCGGTCGCTCGATGTTGCCCGCGCCTATGACATCGTTCAGATCATGACCAATGGCGGCCCCGCGCGGCGGACCGAGCTGCTTTGGACGCTGATCGGCAGAACCGGCTATGTCGATGCCAAGATGGGCTACGCAAACGCGATGGGCTACATCTCCATCTTCCTGGCGATCTTCTTCACCATCTACTTCTTCCGCAAGCTGAACGCTGCGCGGAGCGAACTTGGCATGGCGGGCTGAGACATGAATGAAAATCTTCACTACCGGATACGCGCCCGCCTCCTGAAGGTGCTGCACTTCGTGACGCTGTTCATTGCAATGGCCATCATCTGTGTGCCGGGCCTGTGGGTGGTTCTCAACTCGTTCCGTCCGACCGTCGAGATCATGGCCAAACCACCTGTCTGGGTGCCGGGCGACCTCAATCTCGACAACTACCGCGCCATGTTCGGCGCCGTCGGCGAGGGCGGCGTGCCGGTTCTTCAGTATTTCACCAATTCGCTGATCATTTCGGTCACCTCGACACTGATCGCGATCCTTGTCGGCATGGCCGGCGGGTATGCCTTTGCGCGTTTCAAGTTCAAGGGCAAGGCATCGATTTTCATCGGACTGATGCTGACGCGGGCGGTCCCCGGCGTTTCGCTCTCCCTGCCGCTCTTCATCGTCATGGCAAAAACGGGGCTGATCGACACGCATATGGGGTTGATCCTGGTTTATGTGGCGCTGAACGTGCCCTTCACGATCTGGCTGATCGACGGCTTCTTCCGCCAGGTGCCGGTCGAGCTTGCCGAAGCGGCGGAAATCGACGGGTGCACGCGATGGCAGGCGTTCTGGAAGGTTGAATTTCCGGTCGCCCG
Organism: Pseudomonadota bacterium; assembly: GCA_039818365.1. Classification (GTDB taxonomy): domain Bacteria; phylum Pseudomonadota; class Alphaproteobacteria; order Rhizobiales; family Stappiaceae; genus Roseibium. The sequence continues at coordinate 35 of JBCBUA010000062.1, read as the reverse complement.
TGCAGGGGTCGCATCAGCGGGCATTTTCGCCTTCC
>JBCBUA010000061.1:0-21569 GCA_039818365.1 Pseudomonadota bacterium | reverse complement strand
GAAACAAGCGATTACTGGTTCCCTGCCTTCCGCTGCGCTTCAGCAGGGATGACAAGTTTGCAGATGTGGGCGCGCCTATGGGACCTATTTAGCGATAAACCGGACAGCAGTGGATCTTTTCAGTGCATGACGCAGGCCTTCCGGGCACGGGACCGTGCCCGGAAGGCCGCTTTTGTGGCTTTGATACCGATCCGAACAATTTGTGATGTGAATAACAGTCCCAACCTGCCTAAAGTGACAATGTGGTATTGCAAACGGGGCAAGGAAACCAACGGGTAACTGTGTTTCCTAACCTCATCTAAAAGGGTTTTGAGTAGAGTTTTCAGCGAGCTTCAGGGTTCAGCGTTAGAGAGCTCAGGGATGTCGTCAAAATGTTTCAGTTTATGCGTAAAGGCAGACTTGGCGTTTTTGTCACTGCCGCGATCTTTTCAGCGAGCGCCGTTTCCACGGCCGCTTCGCGTGACACCGCAGCCGACACGGCCAAGGAAGCGGTCGACGAGACACCGATCCACATGCTCGTGTCGATCGACGATCAGCAGATCAAGGTTTACCGCGGTCTCGATCTGATCGAGCAGTCGCCAATCTCGTCCGGAAAGCGCGGTCACAGCACACCGACAGGGGTGTTCTCGATCCTTGAAAAGCGGCGCAAGCACTTCTCGAACCTTTACGACAATGCGCCCATGCCGTTCATGCAGCGCCTGACGTGGTCGGGCATCGCCCTTCATGTCGGCAAGCTGCCCGGATACCCGGCATCGCACGGCTGCATTCGACTGCCGCGTCCCTTTGCCAAGTCGCTTTACAAGATGACCAACCGCGGCATGCATGTTGTTGTCACCCGCGGCTCCGCCGAACCTCAGGCAGTGCGCCACGATGTGCTGCCACAGCCTTTCGTGCCGGCGACGGAAGTTGCCAGCCTGTCCGGTTCGACGATTGATGCGGATCCGGCACTGCGCGGGGCGATCAGCCCGGCAACGCTGCAGGCGGCGCTTGAAATCGCACAGCCCGAGAACCCGCATTTTGACCGTCCGCTGCGCATGATCATCACACCGCGCAAGCAGCCGAACAAGATCAAGGTATTGCAGAAGCTTCTGAATGAAATGGGCTACAAGGCCGGGCCGGTCGACGGTGTTGTCGGCCGCAAGACCCGCGCCGCAATCGGTCTTTACCAGGAAATCACCGATCAGCCGGTGACGGAGAAGGTGACCGATGCCCTGATCGCGCGCGTTCATCTGGATGCAGGCTACGAGAAGAGCCACAACGCCACCCTTCGCGTGCGCCGCAAGTTCAGGGACATCTATTCGGCACCCGTTTCCATCAAGCACCTGGAACAGGAAATCGGCACGCATGTCTACACCGCGCTCGATTTCGAGCAGGGCGAGGGCAGCGTTGAGTGGATCGCGGTTTCCGCCGAAGGACATCGGGGCGGAGCCTCGGATGACCTGCTGAACCGCATCGACATCCCGGAGAAGGTTGCGCGCGATCTCTCCAAAATGCTGACACCGGGCACCTCGCTGACGGTCACCGACCGGAGCTTCAAGCGCAACACCGGCCTCGGCACCGACTTTGTCGTGATCACGCGCTGAGCGCATCGAGGCAGCAGCCGATCGAATTGAAAGCCCCCGCAAACGCGGGGGTTTTTTATTGTTCGGATAACTCCTGTTTTTGGCTGCATCGTCACCAAACTGTCGTCTCACTGACGTATCGCAAGGCAGTTTACAGGCGCGGCGACCCGGGAGAAAATCATGGCGCAGAGCACGCTCACAGCATCCAAGAAACGGCTCGGAAATGCGGTTCACCGCTCCGATGCCACGTCTCGCGAAGGCATTCTGGAGCGTCTCTTCACGTTCGCGTTCAAGGGGTTGGTGTACCCGCAGATCTGGGAAGATCCCGATGTGGACATGAAAGCGCTGCGTCTGACGCCGGAGTCCCGGATGATCGCAATCGCCTCCGGTGGCTGCAACGTCATGTCCTACCTCACCGCCAATCCGGCGGAAATCACGGCGGTTGATCTCAACCGGGCTCACGTCGCGCTGGGCAGGCTGAAACTCGCCGCCGCCAGGCATCTTCCCAACCACGAGACGTTTTACCGGTTTTTTGGCGAGGCGGATGAAAAGGCCAATATCGCGGCCTATAACCGCTTCCTCCGGGACAATCTCGATGCTGAAACCATCGCCTATTGGGAAGGCCGCGATATCGCCAACTGGGGCCGCAAGCGGATCACGCTGTTTTCGCGCGATCTCTACCACCACGGATTGCTGGGCTATTGCATCGGGGTCGGCCATCTCGTCGCCAAGCTCTACGGCATCGACCCCAGGCACATGGTCAAGACCCGGTCGCTGGAAGAGCAGCGCAGCTTCTTCGATACGGCCCTGGCCCCTCTGTTCGACAAGCGCCTTGTCCGCTGGGCAACCTCGAAGAAAATGTCTCTCTACGGTCTCGGCATCCCGCCCGCGCAATACGATGCGCTTGTCTCGGCAAATGCCGAAGGCGATATGTCCGCCGTCCTCAAGGACCGGCTTGAAAAGCTCGCCTGCGACTTTTCCATGAAGGACAACTACTTCGCCTGGCAGGCGTTCGGGCGTGGATATGCCCCCGGGGCCGGGGAAACATCCGCGGAGTCCGGCCCGTTGCCACCCTATCTGAAACGCGCGCATTTTGAAGAGATCCGCAGCCGTGCCGGCCGGGTGCGGGTTCTGAACCGCAACTTCACCGAACATCTCCAGACCGTCGAAAATGACAGCCTGGACGCCTATGTTCTGCTTGACGCGCAGGACTGGATGACGGACGCGCAATTGAACGCGCTCTGGTCGGAGATCACGCGCACAGCGCGGCCGGGCGCGAGGGTTGTCTTTCGCACCGCCGCCGAACCAACCTTGCTTCCGGGGCGTGTTGCCAACGAAACACTTGGCCGCTGGACCTATGAAGAAGCCGAAAGCCTGGAGCTTGGCCGGCAGGATCGTTCGTCCATCTACGGCGGCTTCCATCTCTACGTTTTCAACAGCTGAGCGGCGGGTCGGAGCCTGACATGAGCGGTGCAGTCGAAACGGCGAGACTGATGGACGCTGTCTACCGGCGTCAGCGGCACATATACGATGTCACGCGCAAATACTATCTGCTGGGGCGCGATCACCTGATCGGGGAACTGAAGCCGCCGGGCGGTGGCGCCGTGCTCGAACTGGGCTGCGGCACGGGCCGGAACCTGATCGCGGCTGCAAAACGCTATCCGGACGCCCGCTTCTACGGTCTGGATATCTCCCGCCACATGCTGGAAACGGCCGAAAGGAACATTGCCAGGGCAGGTCTGAGCGGCAGGATCACGCTGATTGAAGGCGATGCCGCAAACCCTTCCGCGACCGAAGGCCTGGGCGTTCCTGCCTTTGACCGGGTGTTCTATTCCTATACGCTCTCGATGATCCCGATCTGGCGGGAAGCGCTGCAGGCCGGTTCAGCCCGTCTCAAAGAGGGCGGACGTATCCATGTCGTCGATTTCGGCCAGCAAAAGCGGCTGCCACGATGGTTTGCAAGGCTGCTCTTTTCGTGGCTGAAGTCGTTCCACGTCACGCCCCGTGCCGAGCTTGAAGACGAACTCCGGTCTCTGGCGTCACGGTCAGGAAGCCGGCTTGAATTTCGGCATCTCTATCGGGGCTACGCCGACTACGCCGAACTTCACAAAGACCGGAGTGATCAATCGCCGGCAACAAAATAGTGCAGCGTTCCGTCCGGGCCGATGCCGACGCGGTAGAAGGTCCAGGCTCCAAATTGCTCCATTTCCGCAAAGTCTCCGGCGGTGATGATGCGGTACATCTCGACTTTCTGGTCGGGAGTGAGATCCTGAAGGGGGTATCTGGCGAAATACGGCCAGATGTACATTTCCTGAGGCGTGCCGACATCGACATGGACAAAGCCGCTGTCGAGCGTGTCGGCAAGAATGGCGAGAATTTCAAATCCCTCACCATCGCCCGAACTTTCCTTCAGAAAGTCGATCGGGTCACCGATCTCCGTGAACGAAAGTGTCGGCGGCAGCTCGTTGCTCTCAAGAATCATGCGGATGCGTTGCAGGTCTCCGTATTCCGCGGCTTCCTTCAGCTGCGCATGCATGCGCGCGACAGGTTTTGGCAGCACCGCGGTGTTGTAGAGCACTTGCGGCGGGGCCAGGTCAGCAGGCGTGTCCGTGCGTTCGGCGGACGGCGTTGTCGCCGTCTGCGGGATCTGCAGCTGATCGTCTGGTATGGGCGCTGTCTCCGGCCCGCCGTCCGTTTCAAGTTGAATGGTTTCGGTGGTGACATTTTTGGTCATGCCCGATGCCGGCAAAAGGCAAAGCGCCAGGCCTGCGATCCAAATAACCTGCTTCATGGCAATCTCCCACGTTCACATGCGATGCCGCTCGCCCACCACGGACATTCCTTAAACAATTCGTGCAAGACTGCAAACCGGATGAAGGCGATTTTCCCGTTCTTGTCAGCAAGCCGTCAGGCCGCTATCCAAAAGCCAAGGACGTTTTTACCAATGGGTCCGTACCCTCGAAAAAAGGACCGGCCGTGACCGTTCTGGAATTTGTGCTGATCGGCTATTTCATTGGCATCCTGACCACCGCCCCGGTCGGTCCGGTCAATGTCATGGCGATCCAGCACGCCGTGCGCAGCGGCTTCAGCCATGGTGTCTTTGTCGGCCTTGGAGCCGTCGTTGCCGACACGATATTTGCAGCAGCTGCCATTTTCGGTGTGTCGGCGGTCACCAACTTCATTGACGGCCAATTCCGGCTGATCGAGGTGGTCGGCGGTGCGCTGCTGATCATTTTCGGGCTCAAGATCTGGAACACGCATCCGCATCTGAAAAAGGATCGCAACGACGCGGAATACAGCTATCTGGGTGATGCAACCGCTGCCTTTTTCATTGCCATCACCAACCCGGGCACGATCCTTGTCTTTGCGTTTATTTTTGGCGCGCTTGGAAACTACCGCCCGGAACATGGCGATCATTTTGGGGCGCTGATGATGGTCGCCGGCGTTTCGGCCGGTGCAACGACCTGGTGGGTGTTTGTCTCGGCACTCGTCTCGCATTTCAAGGCCAGGATTGATGATCGCTGGCTTGATCGGGTCAACCACATTGCAGGGGTCGCACTGATGCTCTTTGGCGGACTGATCTACCTTGATCTGGTGATCAACGGTATCAGCCACGCTGCCGGCCTCTGGAGCCGATAAGGCAACTGCGGACACAAAAAAGGCCGGCGGTGCCGGCCTCTGGTGTTTCCGAGATGTCAGGTTTACTGCAGAACCCGGTTCACGGTGTAATCGCCCTGAAGGATCCGGTCCGGCAGTCCTTCGGCAAGCTTTGCGACAGCGTCTTCTCCATATGCTGCCACAAGATCGGCAAGTGCGGTGAACATGGCCGCATGCGCGACGGCATCCGCATCGACGCCGTTCGCGATGGCCTCCGCCCAGGCATCGGAGATGAACCCGAGCGCTGCGCGCCGGATATCTTCGTCTTCGGCAAACTCGGCATCCATGGCCGCTTCAGCATAATCGTCGTTTATCATTCGTTCCCTTACCGGTCTGTCCCGAACCCGTGGAGACAACTCCCGCGTGTCCCTCTCCCGAATCTCATTACCTGATCCTAGCACGGTGATCTGTGCTGATAAGCAACCGTGAACGCAAACTTAACGCCCACCCACAAATTTGATTCAAAAGGTTAACCAACTCGTAACGTTTGAGAGATTTCGACAGGATTATCGCCCGTAACGGCTGGTAACGTCGCTGATTATGGTCTCGCCTTCGCGCAAATACTGTACCATTGCGATACGCGCGGCATCAGTGCACTCCCTGTAAGCAACTGAGAATCCACGATATCCTTGGTTAAACCGTTCGATGAACCTGCGCCGCCGATTTTCGTTAACCGTTTCTGCATCTAAAAAGTCCTCCATCTGGTCGCGCCAGCTTGGAGTGTCGTCTTCGTTGCAGAGCGGCCGCAGAAAATGGAGCGCGCCAAAGATCTCCGACAGGCGCATGAGCTGCTGTTCATAGGGCGGAGCGTCAATGCCTGGCTGCTGCGCAAGCACAACCTGAACCGGCAATGCGAGCGCAAACACAGCGGCAAAAACCGACCGCCGGATGAATCCGGAAATCTGACTGTTTCTCATGCGCGGATCATGCGCGCCGCCGGTGAGCACTTCAAGCGCTACGGTGAAGTGATCCCAAGAATTGCCACATCCGGATGGAAGGCATGCGCGACAAAGGCGAAGGTCACGTCGTGAACAAGGGGTGTTCGCCTGCCCGCCACCGTCTTGACGGCATCGACCGAACCAATCGCCCGGCCGCGTTCCGTCTCGCGCTGGTCGAGGATGGAGGCCTGTTCTCCGGTCCAGTTGAGATTTATGTCAGCGGAAAGTGCAACCGGGCTGTTTGTCCGGACATATTCAAGGGCGACCGCAAAGATCTTGTCATCGTCACGCACCACGACCACGCGCGCCATCGGATTGATATCGTCCGGCAGATCTCCCTGGAAAAAGGGATAGGGCGCCGACCGGCTGTCATATCCGGCATAGGGATTGGTGCCATAGCTGCGCGGTGAAAATGTCGGCCGCGCGAGCACGGCGCCCTCCGGATAAGTTTTGCGGAAGTCCTCAAATGCGGTGACCCGTGACGGGATCATGTTGAGATCGCGGCCCGTGTGGGTGCCGACAATCCCTTCACCCGTGAATTGCTGCCACCAGGTTTCGGTCTGCCGGTCATACATGACCAGATCGGAGTTTCTCAAAAGCCCCGTTGTTCCGAAATCGAGGAGCGTTCCGTCGATGCGGCGCTCGAAAACGACAGAGGAATTGCAAAGCGGACAATAGGTAACCGCGACCGGCGTGTTGCCGATCCGGTCGTTGACGATCTCGTGCCAGATCAGGATTTGCAGCGGATAGGCCTTGGCGGTCCCGTCCAGTTCCAGAAAGATCACGGGTTCGTTGTCTTGAAGCCAATCGATCCCGCTGGCGGGCTCAAAGCGTGGATCATCGATCGACGGTATGCCGTCCTTGGGCGGGCCACCGGAAAAAATGGTTCCCAGATCGACAGAGTGGACGGAAAAGTCGGTCGAGAAGCCCGCCTGCCGCCAATGCTCGGGATTGGCATGCGCTGGAGACAGGAGCGCAAGAAGCGAAAACACCAGGAAGCCGCTTATGGCCAGAAGTAACATCCATATATGCTGGATTTGCATGCCTGCCTCCATTCGACGAGAGCGGACGCATCTTCACCCGGCGGACCCGAAATGGGGAAATCACGGCTCCGCAAACCTCTGTGAGCGTCAGGCGAGCATAGGTCAGAGCGGAAGGTGCCGGCGGATGCGTTCAAGTGTGCCGGGTGTTGTGAGGCGGTCGTCGAGCGCCTCCGGACAGACCCAGTCAATGGCACTTGCATCGTCACCTGCAATCGCTTCTCCAGAGCGGAGCGCGCCGCAAAAGACGGTCAGGATGAAATGGGTCAAGACCTTCCCGTTGTCGTCGAACTGGATGGAGTCAAACGTCTCGACCGGTTCGAACAGATCCGCCTCGACGCCTGTTTCTTCCCGAAGTTCCCGTCTGGCCGCCTCAAGGAGCGGTTCCCCGAGTTCGACAAGTCCTCCGGGCAGGCTCCAATATCCCTTGAAGGGGTCTTTTCCGCGCTTGATCAGCAGCACGCGCCCATTGTCGTGACACAGGACGCTGACACCCACGCGCGGAGCATCCGGATAGAAGCGGGACATGACTGGACTGGCTCGCGGATCGGGGTCGACAGGATATCAGGCGAAGAGAGCGTCGATTTCAGCCTGTGCCGCGTCCCCTTCGTGCTGAGTGGCTTCCGGTTCAACATGACCGTGAATGACGGCACCGGCAAGCGCTATCAGCGGCTTAATCTCGTGGGTCGCCTTGTAGGCGATGTCACCGGCAATGGAAGCCGCGTTTTCGCTCAGACGCAGCTGCTCCTGAATTTCGCCGACAAGATCGTTGATGCCGGAGACATGCGCTTCCAGATGCTCGCGCAGATAGGCGGGAGCGGCGTAATAGGCCCGGATGGCAAGCTGCTTGTCCTTGAAGGTCGAGTTTTCGAAGTGGCCTTCATAGTCGAGCGGTCCCCAGTCCAGAACGTCGTCCGAACAGTCGGGCATGTCGGGGAGCATTTCGAGAAGCATCATCACTTCGTTGAAGTGATTGAGGTAATCGGTGGCAAGTCCGGTCTGCGGATTTATGTTCGCCTGCTCCAGCCGTTCGGCGGCCAGATCTCCGGCGCCCAAAACTGGATCCAAACATTCCATACCGGCCCCCTGGTCATTGACTTCAGAAACAGGCTACTTCTTTTTTGTTTCCAATTGCCTAACTTTGGATCAGTGAGTGGTGTCTAAGCAAAGAATATCGCACTGCACCAGCTGAGACGGACAGGAGAAACGCAATGTGCGGACGCCTTGCCCTTACGACACCACCGGATGCCGTCCGGGACTTTTTCAGCTACAGGGATCAGCCGAACTTTCCGCCGCGCTACAATATCGCGCCAACACAGCCCATCGCGACCGTCCGCTATGAATACAACGCCCGCCGGTTCCATCTCGTGCGCTGGGGGCTCATCCCGTCCTGGGTCAAGGATCCGGCCAGCTTCACCCTGCTGATCAATGCGAGGGCGGAAACGGCAGCGGAGAAACCCTCTTTCCGCAACGCCATGCGCCACGGCCGCTGCCTCATTCCGGCATCCGGGTTTTATGAGTGGCGCCGGACCGGCGACAGCAAGCAAGCCTTCTGGATCAAACCCGCCGATGGCGACATCATGGCGTTTGCCGGTCTCTGGGAAACCTGGTCGGATCCTGATGGCGGCGACATGGACACGGGTGCCATTCTGACAATTGGGTCGAACCGGATGATGTCCGGCATCCATCATCGCATGCCCGTCATCCTGAAGCCGGACCAGTTCGACACCTGGCTCGACACGGCGAATGTCGACAAGAAGGAAGCAGGCACGCTGCTCAAGCCGGTCGAAGACGACTATCTGGTGGCGATACCTGTGTCCAACCGGGTGAACAAGGTCGCGAACGACGACCCGGACATCCAGGCGCCGGTGGTCCCGGACGATGCCGGTGAGCGTACGCAGGAGGCCACGACACGCAAGCCGAAGCCGGACACCAGCCAGCTCGATCTGTTTTGACCCCGTGATGTTTCATTTCCCGTGCAATCACAAATGCAGCGGTGTAAGGCAGGGTAAACTCCGATCGACAGGCAGCGGACAAAAATGACCAACGGCGATGACCAAGTGACCGGCGACGCGGACGGCACGGATGAGGACGCGCTGGCCGAGGCGTATAATCGGGGTCTGGAACTTCAGAAATCCGGTGATTTCATGGGGGCTGCACAGGCCTTCCGGCAAGCGCTGGCCCTCGACCCGGACGATACCGGCGGCGTGAGCATCCGGCTTGCCGCAATGGGTGCCGAGAAGTCTCCCGTCAAGATGCCCGACGCTTATGTTGCAACGCTGTTCGATCAGCATGCCGACGTCTTTGACGAGATCCTGGTCGATGAGCTCGGCTATTGCGTTCCCTTGCTGCTGCGCGATCTTTTCGACCGCCTGAACCTTTCGTCATTTGGCCGTCTGCTCGATCTGGGCTGCGGAACGGGTCTGACGGGCGTGGCGCTCTTCGACTGCACATCGCATCGAACCGGTGTCGATCTGTCCGAAAAGATCGTTGAGCTGGCCTTCGGCCGGGAAGTTTATGACGACCTCTATGTGGGAGAAGCCGTCGAGTTTCTGCAGGAATTCGAGGAAGAGGACGGTCAAAGACCTGTCTGGGATCTGATCACGGCAACCGATGTGTTTCCTTATCTCGGCGCTGTTGAACCTTTCCTGAACGGTGCGGTGACGAGGCTCTCGCCGGGCGGATACCTCGCCTTTTCAACGGAGACGCTCCCCGACCCGGTCATGAGCGGTCAGCCCTATATGGTCGGACCGAAAAACCGGTTCGCGCAGGGCGAAGGCTACATTCGAACCGCGCTGACGTCCGCCGGTTTCGACATTCTCGCCATGGAGCCGATAACGGTGCGGCTGGAGGAGGGGGAGCCGGTTCCGGGCCACCTTCTTGTTGCCCGGCTGCGAGACCAAACCCAGGCTATTTCCTGAAATAGAATTCGCGGCGCAGAGCGGAATTGTGCCAGGGGGACTGTGTCCCCCGCGTGGAATCGTAGACGTCCGCCTTGACCCGCTTCATCATGATTTCGATTTCCAGGCCCGGGGTCTCGATATGCGAGAGCAGCGCGGTCGTGAACGGGCTGTTGTCCTCGTCTCCATCCAGCGCGACTTCGCCCGGTGCCGTTGCGAACCCGATGAGAATGTTTCCGCCGCCGGCCTGCGGTGCGGCAAGTCCGCGTTCCACCTGTGAACTCCTGCTGACACCGAGACTGCGTGAAAACCGGCGCGACAGCGGATTGTCGCGGCAGGCATCCAGAAGCGCGATCGACAGACGCCCGGGCGCATTCATGTAGTCCAGAAGTGTGCCGAGTTCGATGGTCTCGAAATCGACCGCTGTCTGGTCTTCCAGTTTCGCATCGATCGGAATGAGATAGTTCCGTCCGCTGAGCTGCATGGCATGGCCGGCATAAAAGAACAGGGCGACATCGGCATCCTGTATCGCCCGGACATAAGTCCTGACAGTCCCTTCCATCGCGACCTTGCTCTGGTCAAGACCTAGAATGACGGTGAAACCCAGGCGCTTCAGGGAAGCCATGAGGTCCGTAGCATCGTTCTTTGGATTGGGAAGCATGGGCGCATGTTCATAGGCGGAGTTGCCGATGACGAGCGCGACCCGCTTTCCTTCCGGAAGCGTGCCCAGGTCGGGGAGGTTCTGGCCTGATTGGGACAACTCGCCGGTTGACGTGGGTGGTTGGGGCGCGGCGTCTTGAGGCTTGTCCGGGCCGATCGTCGGGACGTTGGTGGAGGCGCTTTGCTGTGGCCGGGCCGCGTCGAGATAGCGGCCATAGGCCCACCCGCGCATGCCATTGGAAAGTTCCACCTCGAACCAGGCGCCCTGTTGCGCCAGCATGGTGACATCGGTGCCTTCGAGCAGCCTTGCAATTTCGGCAAACCGGGTGCCTGCACCGCTCCGCAACGAGAGGAACGTGTCTCCGGTTGCGCTCAGATCACCAACGATCCCGCGGCGGGGCGGCGTGATCGATCTTTTGGCAACGCTGGCCGGGGCGACGGGCGCCGGGGCCGCCGTGGCAGGCGCGGGTGTGGCCGCAAATCCCGGGACGGTCGAAATGTATTTCCCGTACGCCCAGCCCGTTCGTCCGTCCGAGAGCGCCACATTGAGCCAGGATCCGCTTCTCCCGAGTATGGTCAGCGGTGTGTTCATGCCCATTCTGACAATCTCGCGATAGCGTGTGCTGGGCCCCGAGCGCAGGGACAGGAAATTGTCGCCGGTCGGATCGAGGCCGGTTACGTAGGCCTGCTGGCCGGAGGGTGCGGGCGCGGGGGGCGCAGACGGCTGCGCGGCGATGCGGGTCGAGGCGAACAGCGCTTGGGACGCACCGCCGGTCACGCCGGTGGCGGACCAGATCGCGAACTGGAAGCGCTGGCCATTGTGGAAATAGCTGTCTCCGGGAATGGCACCTGACGCGATCAGGCTTGCCCTGTAGCGATTGCCATCGGGCTGCGTCATCCATCCGAGTGAAATGGCAAACCAGCCGTTGTTCGACTGAAAGACGGTCGTTTGCGGAAACCGGCCGGCGAACCCCCTTGCCGTGCTGATCGCCTCGGGAGCACTCGGACGGCTTGCGACGACTAGCCAGCCGCCATTGCCGCCCGGCATGACCGCCGCCCGCGCGTCTTGAAGCGAAATCGAAATCAGGCAGAGCGCCGAAACCAGGAAAAGTCCGAACGTCGTCAGGTACTTTGCGGCGCTTGGTCCTTGGCGTTGCATATCGTATCCCCCTTGGGGAAGGATATTGCAACGTCGCCTTTGTGAATGCCAGTGCTCTTTGGCACCGGTGGAGAGGAAGCGGCAGTCCCCTGCCGCCTGCCGCTGATCGTGCCGGCATGCAGCAAGATCGTGACAGGAGGGGTCCGGGTGGACGCCTGACACGTCCACCCGGCAGGGTCACCTAGTCGCCGGCAACAAGGCGCATGTAGGGCTCACCGTTCGAGGTTTTCTTGACTGCCACGCCGTCGGCTTGGACAAGGCACGTCACCCGGCTCCGGAAAGCGGAAAAACTGTCGAAGGTGACGACGTCGACCGCTTCGTCGAACTGAACCGTCACGCGGTACTGATCCTTTGGACCGGTTTTCGATAGCGCCGTGACTTCACCCCTGAAGGGCTGCTGCATATACGTGCCGCTCACCCGCGTTCCAACTGAGAACGGGAAGTCATTCGGACGGGATGCAGTCGCACAGGCCGTGTTCCAGTCACGAAAGCCGTGTTGCGCCGAAACAAGTTCGAGCGCCTGGCTGTGGGAGAGCGGCTTGCCGGTTTCACTGAGAGCCTTGCGCAAACGCTTCGCCTGCGATTTCAGCTCCGATACACTTGGAAGTGTCATGGTTTTACCTTTTCAAGAAAGGCAGGGTCAAAAGGCAATTGCCTTCCGTTGGGGCCCGCATTGCCAAGTCCTGCACTGTCTTGTGAAGGTCGAGACGTCAACGAATTGTTTCGCTGAAAGGAATTCACCACGGCATTTGCCTGCGGGCGGCCGGCTCCTTCAAACCGGCCTTGTAGGTAGGTTGCCGGATGTGGTCTGTCAACAGGCAAAAAACAAGCCGCATGCGCGGCTTGAGGGGTGGGAGGTTTTCTGGGCAACCGGTTTCGAGAGCGCCGGTTGTCTTTGCAGCGGCACGTTCGCGTGCCGCCGATTGCCGATAGGGCAGGGCTGGCCTGCCAGTGATCAGGTGTTGATCAGGCGCTTGAGCAGTTCGACTTCCTGCGCCAGCGTGTCGTCCTTCGCGATCATGTCCTCGATCTTGCGAACGGCGTGCAGCACGGTCGTATGATCGCGGTTTCCAAAGCGCCGGCCGATTTCGGGCAGCGACCGGCCCGTGACGACTTTCGCGATATACATTGCGATCTGTCTCGGACGCACCAGGGTGCGGGCCCGGCAGGATGACAGAAGGTCCGCCTTGGTAACGCTGAAATGTTTGCACACCACCTGCTGGATTTCCTCGACCTTTATCGCGCGGGGCTCGCCGATGCGGACGAGATCGTGCAGCGTTTTTTCCGCAAGATCCATCGTGACGGGCTGCTTGGTCAGTTGATTGTGTGCGAACAGCCGGTTCAAGGCACCTTCCAGGTCGCGGGCCGATGAAATCACGTATCGGGCGATGTAGTCGGCAACGGGGTCCGGAACCGAAAACGAAGGATGCGTGCGGCGCGCCGCGGCGATCCGTTTCCTGAGGATCTCGTGGCGCAGGGCGTAGTCGGTCGCCTGAATGCCGATTGTTTCCCCGGTCGCAATCCGCTGCATGACCCTGGCGCTCAGGGTCCCCAGCGCGTCCGGTGTCCTGTCTGCCGCCATGATGATCTGGCGCGGGGCTTCCATCAGGATCTCAAGCGTCCGGCTGAACTCGTCGTGTCCCTGTTTCCCGTGCAGGAACTGAAGATCATCGACGAGCAGGAGATCAATGGACTTCATGGCCTGGCGCAGAACCGGGAAGGCCGGGGTCCGCAAGGCAGGCACGAGGTGGTACATGAAGAACTCCGCCGACAGATAGGCGACGCTTCGGCCGGACCGCCTGGCTTCCGTGGCAGCGGCCTGAAGCAGATGCGTCTTGCCGATGCCGGTGCCCGAATGCATGTAAAGCAGGGACAGGGCACCGTCATGGTCGGCGGCCATTTGCCGGATTGCCGCACAGGCAAGGCTGTTGGATGCCCCTTCGGCGAAAGAGTCAAATGTCAGTTTGGGATTGAGCGCTGCCCCGCTCAGGAATTCTGCGGCCGCTTCATCGCCCGTATCCGCCAGGCAGGGAATGTCCGAGATGTTTGCGGATGAACCGATCTGGGGCACGCTTTCGAAAGGCCCCGGGCGTCCGCTGATCCTGCGTGCCGAAATCGCCTTTGCCGGCTGATTGACGCTGATCTGGCGTGGTCTCAGCGCGCCGCGTACGGTCAGTTCAACGCGATTGATGTCGTCTATCTCGCGTTTCCAAAGACCGACCAGTTTCTTTTCGTAGTTGCTCTTGATCCAGTTTTTCAAAAAGCGTGTGGGAACGGAAAGACGGACTGAATCACCAATTGTTTCTTCGTGTTTCACCCTCCCGAACCAGTTTGAAAAGACGTCCTCTCCGAGTTCATTTTTTAGTTCTTTTTTCACACGATCCCAGTGATCCGAACTCGCTAAGTTCTGAACCTGCATTAAGGCCTCCATGTGAGAGAGCGATGGGGTCTGCCTCTCTCGTGCACTGTCTAAGAGCCGTGAATTCCGCCTTCACTGCTCTTTTTTGCTTTCGTTAGGTCTTTCGACCGGATGGCTTATCGGCGCCCATGACACATCATTAACCTTTTACTTACCACGTTTACAAATAGCTTATTCTTATGAGGTCATAGACGTTTCGTATCTTTCTTTCACAAGATGTAGGTGTGGTTGTATGTAGAGTTTACATGGAAAACCTGCCCCTGCATCGTCTGCAGAACTTGTCGCAAGTCCTGCTTGAGACTTCCTCCTCTGACTGTTTTCGCTCTGCCTTCTGGCATGCAAGCATTTTTAAGAAAAATTTAATTTTTGAGGGTTTTTTCTGAGAGTTTTCAAAAGATGAGTCGGAAATTCGTCAGATTCGTCGATACAAAATGTGCCGCCCGATTGAAAAATAAGTCAATTCTTACAAGTGCCGAATCCCGGCAGCAAACGTGCGGAATGCTGTAATCACGCAATTTCTCGCGCCAACCGAGCATATAAAGTACATGTCCCGGCTTCTCTGGGGACAGGGATTGCCCTGGAATCAACGTTGTGGTGCAGAGCAAGGCCTGGCCCCGGCAATCAGTCATGATCACAATTACAAGCCAAATCAGAACGCTGCCGGGGGTTTTGAATTCAATTGTTTCGCAAACCGGGCGGCATGGGACTGCCGGCTTCTACCGGAGCGGGTGGCCGTCTCTTGATCGTGGCAGGTGGCGGCGTCGCGAAAACTACTTGATACCGCTTGTGGCGAAATTCAGTACAACTCGGCCACTCTCAAGAATTGTATAAGTAATTGTTGAGAGTGGTGGCATTTCGTCAAGTTAACCAACTTTTGATTGTATTTAGTCTTAGAGAACGCGGCCCGGATTCAGCAGGTTCTTGGGGTCAAAGTCGCGTTTGATCCGGCGCATGAGGTCGAGCTCGATGTCGGCTTTGACGGACTTGAGAAGATCGCGCTTCAGGCGGCCTATGCCGTGTTCCGCCGAAATACTTCCTCCGAAGTCACCGACGATGCCGTGAACGATCTCGTTCATGTCATCCCATTTCGAAAGATACTCGGCCTTGTCGGCGCCGACGGGCTGGCTGACATTGAAATGAATGTTGCCGTCGCCGATATGACCGAACGGCACCGGCCTGCACCCGGGAACGAAGGCCTCCACGGCCGCCATCGCCGTGTCGAGAAAGTCGGGCACGGAGGCGACGGGCACGGAGATATCGTGTTTGATCGAACCGCCCTCGGCCTTTTGGACCTCGGACATGCCGTGGCGGATGTGCCAGAAGTCCTGGACCTGTGCGAGGCTTTCGGCAAAGGCCGCATCTTCGACCAGGCCGTCTTCGAACGCTTCGCCGAGAATGCCTTCAAGAAGATCCCGAACCGGAAAGGCCTCCGAACCGCTGGACAGCTCCATGAGGACATACCAGGGGTGTGCGCCTGCCAGCGGATCACGAGCGCCGCTCAGATGCGCCAGGCAAAATTCCAGCCCGACCCTCGGCATGATTTCAAAGCCGGTCAGGACGGGACCGGCCTGTGCCTTTGCTGCGGTGAACAAGCTGAGTGCCGCCTGCGGAGTCGCCAGACCGACAAAGGCCGCTTCCAGTTTCTTCGGCTTGGGATAAAGCTTGAGCGACGCAGCTGTAATTATCCCCAGGGTGCCCTCCGCACCGATAAATAATTGTTTCAAATCATAACCGGTGTTGTCCTTTCTGAGGGTTCTCAGGCCATCCCAGATCTCGCCGGAAGGCAGCACGACTTCGAGGCCCAGAACAAGGTCGCGCGTGTTGCCGTAGGACAGCACAGCGGTCCCTCCGGCGTTGGTGGAGATGTTGCCGCCGATCTGGCAAGAACCCTGCGCCCCAAGCGACAGGGGAAACAAACGGTCGACCTTTTCCGCCTCGTTCTGAAGCGTTTCCAGAACCACACCGGCCTCGACCGTGATGGTGAAACCGGCGGCGTCGACCGCGCGCACTTTCGTCAGGCGCGCGAGCGACAGGACGAATTCATCCCCGGTTTCCTGCGGGATTTGGCCGCCGACCAGGCCCGTGTTGCCACCCTGCGGCACGATCTTGAGATCGTGCTCATAGGCATATTTCATGACTGCGCTCACCTCGTCCGTACTTCCGGGGCGCAGCACGATCGGGGTCACCCCACGGTAGAGATCCCGCCATTCGGTCAGGTAGGGTTCCTGGTCCGCTGGCGTTGTCAGGACGTTCGCAGCACCGATCAATTCAGCGAAACGGTCGGCATGTGCAATCTGCACCATGTATGGGATCCTCGTGAAGTTGAGCATGAGATGAGCACGCTAACATAATGACACTTGCCGCCGCCGTCGACGGTGCATTCGGTCGCTGCGAGCCTTGAAGGAACAAACCCCTTGTGCCATAGGAGGCCAGCCCGTTCGGGCGGTAGGGAATCCTGTTCGGAGATGAAGATGGCGGAAGCAGCGCGCGGACTGATGAATGGCAAACGCGGCCTGATCATGGGCGTGGCAAACAACAAATCGATTGCCTGGGGTATTGCCAAAGCACTTGCCGACGCGGGCGCTGAACTGGCGCTGACTTACCAGGGCGATGCGTTGAAGAAACGGGTCGAACCGCTTGCGGATCAGTTGGGTGCGATCGTTGCCGGACATTGCGATGTCACGGAAGGCGAGACAATCGATGCCGTGTTCAATCTGCTTGAGGAAAAGTGGGGCAAGATCGACTTCGTGGTTCACGCCGTCGCTTTTTCCGACAAGGCCGAACTCACCGGCCGGTTCGTCGACACGTCCTCCGACAACTTCGCCCGCACGATGGACATTTCCTGCTACTCGCTGACAGCTGTCACGCAACGTGCCGAGAAGCTGATGCCTGAAGGCGGATCTGTGCTTACATTGACCTATTACGGCGCTGAGAAGGTCATGCCGCACTACAATGTCATGGGCGTTGCCAAGGCCGCTCTGGAGACAAGCGTGAAGTATCTTGCCATGGATCTTGGGCCGCAGAACATCCGGGTCAACGCGATATCCGCTGGACCGATCAAGACATTGGCGGCATCCGGTATCGGCGATTTCCGCTACATCCTGAAATGGAATGAATACAACTCGCCGCTCCGGCGCACGGTCACGATCGAGGAGGTCGGTGACAGCGCCCTGTTCCTGCTGTCCGATCTCGGGCGCGGCGTGACCGGTGAGATCCAGCATGTCGACTGCGGCTACAACATTGTCGGCATGAAGGCCGTCGACGCTCCCGACATTTCCGTCGTCAAGGATTGATGAAATCAATGGCCGGATGACCGGCCATTTTCTTTTCTGAGGCAGCCGCCTCACAGCATGTCTGGCGAAACGGCATGACGAAAGTGTTTTCTCCCGGTCCGAACATCACATTGCCCCGGATCCATAATCCGGCCTTCTTGGTGTTCGTGCGCCACGGGCAAACCGACTGGAACCGGGAAGGCCGGATGCAGGGCCATCGCGACATCCCGCTCAATGACACCGGACGGGGCCAGGCGGCGCAGAACGGCGAGCGTCTGCGCGCATTTCTGGAGCTGCAAGATCTCGATCCGGCCAGCTTCGATTTCGTGTCCTCTCCGCTTGGACGGACCCGGTCCACCATGGAACTGGTGCGTTCGGGGCTGGGCTTGCCGGCGGGAGAATATCGCCTGGAGCAACGCGTTGCGGAGCTGACATTCGGGGATTGGGAAGGCTTCACCTTCGAGGACCTTGCCGACGATGAGCAGGAGCGGCTCTTGCATCGGCGAGCGGACAAGTGGCGGTTCACACCGCCGCGCGGCGAAAGCTACGAAATGCTCGCCGATCGCGTCGGTGCGTGGCTCAAGACCGTTTCAAAGCCCACGGTCGTGGTGTCGCACGGTGGCGTGTTTCGGGTTGTGCGCGGTCTTCTTGAAGGCCTGGAAAGCGCTCATGTTCCCAAGCTGGATGCACCTCAGGACAAGGTATTCGTCTGGACAAATGGCCGCTTCGCCGCCATTTGACTTTCCGCTACACAAATAAGTTACACTCAGGTCATCGTTTTCTGTGATCGGCCTCAGTACGTGCGGCGTACGCTCAGCAACTTGAGGGGGTAAAGCCGTGTCTGCAGACGAATTTTATCGTGAGCTGCCCAGCTTTTCCGATTTCAGCAATGTCGCGGATCTGGAAGACTACCGGGCCGTGCCGGATGACTGGTATGTTCTGACAGCGGACATCGTCAGCTCCGGAAAGGCCGTTGCAGAAGGGCGCTATAAGGACGTCAACATGGTCGGCGCTGCGGTGATTGCTGCGGTTCTGAACAGCGTCGGCCGGGATCGCGCGCCGTTCGTCTTTGGCGGTGACGGAGCCACGTTGCTTGTTCCCCAGAAGGATCTGCAAAAAGGCCGGGAGGCGCTCGCAGGCGTTGTCGGTCTTGCAAGGCAGGTCATGGAACTGGAACTGCGTGCCGCCGCGATACCCGTCGCCGATATCCGCGCGGCCGGTGGCGACATCAGGGTGCGGAAGTATCTTCTCAGCCCGGGCAATCATCTGGCTATGATTGTCGGGGACGGGCTCGGTATCTCCGATACCATCCTGAAGGACAAGGACGCGGTGGCGCCCTATGCCATCAGATCGGAAGACACGGACCTGCCGCCGCTCGATGGACTGTCCTGCCGCTGGGAACCGCTGCCGGCGCTCAACGGGCACATCGTGTCGCTGATCATGAAACCGGCCGGACGCAAGTCCCTCACCGAACTGATGGACAGGATCGCCGCCGAACTTGGCTTCAACCCGCTTCTGGACGATACCCGAACCAGGATGGCGGATGAGGCACACCTCAAGTTCCGGTTCCCGCCAAGGGGGCTGAGCCTCGAAGTCAACCTGACATCCGCGCGCAATCTCGCAAAGGGATGGGTGAAGACCAGCGTTGAATGCTTGTTCTTCGTGTGGAGCTATGCAACCGGGTTCCGGGTGGGCCCCTTCGATCCGAAAAAGTATTTCAAGGAACTCAGCCTCAACACGGATCACCGCAAGGTCGGCGACAGCCTGCAGCTTGTCCTGGATCTGTCGTCGCCGCAGCTGGAAGCGCTGCAGTCCTGCCTTGCCACCGCGTTCGACGAAGGGGATGCCATTTTTGGACTGCATGTCTCAAGCGAAGCCCTGATGACCTGTTTTGTGCAGGATATCGGCAACAGCCAGCACATTCATTTCGTTGACGGTTCGAATGGAGGCCTGTCTCTGGCGGCGGCCGAGTTCAAGGAAAGGCAGGCGGAACTGGACCGCGGGCGGCTTCAGGCATCCTGAGGAAGACCCGCAGACCCGGTCAGCCGGCCGCAGCAGAGCTTTGCTGGTCAACCGCGCTCAGGCGGGGCCCGAAATTGTTTTTCAGGATCATCGCGCCCAGCTGGGTTTCCGGCACCGCCTTTGAAACGAGAAATCCCTGGATAGCGTCGCAGCCGTGATCTTTGAGCCAGGCGCGTTCCCCTTCGGTTTCCACCCCTTCTGCAAGGACGCTGATATCAAGGCTCTTGGCGAGATTGATCAGCGCGCTGGTGAACTTCTGGAGATCGCTCTTTGTGTCCACACCCGAGACGAAGCTGCGGTCGATCTTCACGCGGTTGATGCTCAGATCCCTGAGACTTGAGATGCTGGAGTGGCCCGTTCCGAAATCGTCGAGCTCGATGAAGTACCCGAGTTCCGACAGGTGTGCGATGTTCGACTTGATCGGCGCGGCCTTGTCTTCGTCGATCATGACCGCCTCGAGAATTTCCAGGCTGATCAGGGCAGGATCGAGACCGATTTCAACGACCTGCTGGTGAAGGCTGTCGACAGCCTTTGAATTGCTCAGGATGTCCGCTGAAATGTTGAGCCCGAAATGCACATTGCGGCGGGAGGAGCCTGCAACGGACACCGCAAGCTCCAGCGTCTTGCGCCGGACAATATCTTCGATGCGCTCCATGTAGCCGGCTTCCCGTGCTGCCGGCAGGAAGTAACCCGGATTATGGACCTTGTCGTTGTCCAGCCAGCGGACAAGGGCTTCTGCGCCGACCACTTCGCCGGTATTGAGGTCGATCTGCGGCTGGAACCAGGGGACGACATTTCCCGCATCCAGCGCTTTCAGGAGCTGTTTGGCGATTTCCCCGTTTTCCTCGAATGCCGTCCGCATCTCGGAAGTGAAGCGGGCAAACTTGCGTGGCGCCTTCTGCTTGGCCGACCGCAGGGCCAGTTCCGCGTCGACGAGCAACTGGTCCGAAACGGGATCGCCGGGCCGGTTGATGACCAGTCCGGCATTTGATTCAAGCACCATTTTCTGGCCATTGACCGTGCGCTCGGAGCCCAGGTCGCGGATGATCGTCGCCGGGAGCGTTTCAAAATCCGCCGCGCTGGACAGATTGGGCCGCAGCAGCATGAATTCCGTGCCGCCGGTTCTGCACAGGAAGTCTTCCGGCTCCGCATATTGCACGAGCTGTTCGGCAACGTCCCGCAAAATGGTGTCGCCGGACTGGTCGCCAAAATGGTCGTTGATCTTCTTGAAATGCCTGAGATCGAGGATCACGAGTCCCAGCTGATCATCGGTCTCGCGGTCGGCCAGAGAGCGCAGTTTCTTCAGGAGCGCGCGCCGGTTCGGCAAGCCGGTCAATGGATCGTGGAACCCGAGATTCTCAAACTCCTGCTGCGTGCGGTCGGCGAGCGCACGGCTGAGCGCGACGGCAATGGCAAAGGCTGCAATGATGACAAGGCCGCCGACCAGACCGGCCAGTGCGACCGCAAAGATTGTTTCGGCGCGGGTGTGCTGAAGGTCCGCGTGCAGGTAATCGACCGTTTCCTGCCAGAGGGCAAAGGTCGTGCGGACGAAATCCGGCTGCACGGAGTTCAGCTGTGCATTCTGGATATCGGCGCCGGTTGCGCCCTTGATCGTCGAGGACAGCAGCTTTGCGCCGGCTGACTGGTAGACGAGGTTCGCCGACCTGTAGGCGGCGGCCTTGTCCTGCAGTGTTTCGGCGCTTGGTCCGGCAAGCCTGCCGAAATGCTGTTTTGTCGCGCGCGACGCGTGATCCGCGGCCACCTTGAAACTGCCACCCTGAACGGGAATGAGCATCTTGTCCCAGGTGTTGATGGCATCCTTGGCCGAGAGCATCCTGCCGTTCTGAACCATCACCGACGTTTCGATGACCACAGTCAGAAGCGTGTGGCTGATGAGGTGCGGCAGTTCGGCGGTTTCATAGGTCGATGCAGAGCTCAGG
>JBCBUA010000060.1:9557-21700 GCA_039818365.1 Pseudomonadota bacterium | reverse complement strand
ATTTCATCGGCGAGCCAGTCGACAAGGTCTGGCGCGTTTTCATAGACGCGGGTCGGAAAATTGTTGGATCCGACCGACAGCGAGGCCATGTCGGGTCCGAGCGGCAGCATGCCACCGCGTTCCTTGCCCGCGCCGGACCGGCCACCGGTCGAGAACTGGATGATCATGCCAGGGCAGTGCTTTTCCAGGCCTTCCTTGAGCCGGGCGAATTTCTCCGGATCGGAGCTCGGGGTCTGATCGTCATTGCGCACATGCGCATGGCAGATCGCCGCCCCGGCCTCGAACGCCTCGTGGGTGCTCTCCACTTGCTCGGACACCGTGATCGGCACGGCCGGATTGTGCTCCTTGCGCGGCAGGGAGCCTGTGATCGCGACGCAGATGATACAGGGTTTGGCCATCTTACGTTTTCTTCGGTGCCAGCACGAAATCGAATTCCACGTCCCAGAAAGAGGGACCGCTGAACCCGGCTTCCCTAGTCTTTTCGGGATCCTCGATCTTGCGGAAATCCGCGATCAGGCTCTTCTTCACGCCGAATACACTGTCGGAATCGATGTATTCGTCGTCCGGGTCGAAGATATGCGTGGTCAGTTCGTCGTAACCGTCCTTGGAAACGATGTAGTGAAGGTGGGCCGGCCGGAACGGGTGCCGTCCAAGCCGGTTCAGCATGTCGCCGACAGGACCGTCCGCCGGGATCGAGTAATGTTTCGGTTTGACCGCCCGGAACCAGTATTTTCCGTCCGGACCTGTGCGGAACACGCCGCGCAGGTTGAATTCCGGCTGGATGCCTTTCTGCTGGACGTCATAAAAGCCCTCATCATTGGCTTGCCAGACATCGATCTTGACCCCTTCCATCGGGTTGCCGTCGATGTCCTTGACCATGCCGCGCACGAGAAGGTCTTCGCCCTTTTCGTCCAGGCAGATGTTGTGACCCATCTCGTATTCCGGGGCATCACCCAGGTGGAAGGGGCCCAGGACCGTGTTTTCCGACGCTCCTGTCGGACGGCGTGAATTGACCGCATCCACCAGCATGGAGACACCGAGCACATCGGACAGGAGAATGAATTCCTGGCGCCAGTCGTCGCATTTGTGGCCGGTTGCGGTCAGGAACTGGATCGCCTTGAACCATTCTTCCTGTGTGGGCTCGATCTCCTTGACCGCCTCGTGCAGCTTGCGCGTCACGACTTCCATGATTTCCTTCAGGCGCGGATCGCTGGCATTCTTGTTCCGGCCCGTGACGACTTCGGCTGAGTTTTCTTCGGTAAAGTACCCGAGTTCATGAGCTTCCATAGGGCTCTCCTTAGCGTGCGAGAATTTTGGAAAAGACGCGGCGCAGATCGCCGGCGGGATCGCCGGTCAGCCCGGTGCTGCGCCAGGCGACGTGCTGATCCGGGCGCACCAGAACGCAGCCCCTGTCGCTGACTTCGCGTGCCCGCGCCCAGTCGCCCGTGTGATCGACGAATTTCCGGCGTGGGCCGATCACGTGCACCACGACGTTGAGGCCGAATTCCGCGCCTACGGACTTGGCGACTTCTTCCCAGGCTTCGCCGCCAATACCGGTGAAGACGGTGAAGGCTCCGCCGCCGCACAGGTCGAGCGTGGAAAACTTGTCGCCGCTGTCGTGATCGAACAGCCAACAATGGGGAATGCGGGCGCCCGGCCATGTCGTTGCCTGGTAGTGAAGCTCCGCGTCGCGCTCGAAAGCCGGTTCCGGCTGGCCATCCGTTTCAACCGCGTTCGACTTGTAGCGCTGGTTCATCTCCACGCCGTGCGCGTCGAACTCGTATTTCTTGAAAGCGATTGCCTTGCGGATCGCCTCCCGCTGCGCTTCCGCAGCGTCGGTGCTGTCGCAGCGGGCCACCAGGTTCTGTTGCATCACCTCGGGATCGACCCCTTCGCCCATGCCGAGCGCCTCGAAGATCGGGCCGAATTCGGCAATCGACTGGTTGGCGCGGGTCACGATCTGCTTGGCGACCGGCGCCCGTTCGACACTGTAGCTGTCAAGCAGCGCTTCGCCCGCCTGGCCCTTCAGCACCGCGGCAAGTTTCCAGGCAAGATTGAAACTGTCCTGAATGGAAGTGTTGGAACCAAGACCGTTGGAGGGCGGATGCCTGTGCGCCGCGTCCCCCATGATGAACACGCGGTCCTTCTGCATGTGCGTGGCGTACATGTTGTTGACGGTCCAGGTGTTCGCCGAGATCAGCTCGATGGTGAGATCCGGGTCGCCGACCAGTTGGCGGGCCACGTCGGTCGCCATGGCTTCGTCGACTTCCGGGGCCGGCTGATTGATGTCGTAGCCCCAGACGATCAGCCACTCGTTCCAGGGGCGCACCATCCTGACAAGCCCCATGCCAATGCCGCCCACATCCGCACCCGGCTGCATCACCCAGTAAAGAACGGACGGCCGGTGGGCGACGTATTTGGAAAGATCCGCCCTGAACAGGATATTCATCGAACCGCCGACACCCATCTTGCCTTCGAAAGGCAGTCCGGCATGCTCGGCAACAAGGGAGTTGCCGCCATCGGCTCCGACGAGATACTTCGAGCGCACGGTGAATTCCTTTCCCGACAGACGGTCAAGGCAGGTCGTGGTGACACCGTCCGCGTCCTGTTCGTGGGAAAGGTACTGCGTCGACATGCGCGCCTGGGTGCCCCTTGAACAGGCTGTCTTGAACAGCAGAGGCTCCATGAATGTCTGCGGCAGATCGTTCATCATGGTGGGCGAGGCCATCAGGTGCTCCGCCTTGGACAGAGGATGATTGCCCCAGCTCTTCATGCGGCCGATTTCCTCGCCCGCAAGACTCTCGCAGAAGACGTTCTCGCCCATCAGTTCCTGATGCGCGGCGAACAGATAGGCCTCGTCCTCGACCTCGCGCCCAAGATCCCGGAGGACCTCCATTGTGCGCTGGTTGGTGATGTGTGCACGCGGCGTGTTGGCAAGCCAGCGATAGCGGTTGATCACCATGTTCTCGATGCCGTAGGTGGACAGCAGTGCCGCTGTTGCAGATCCTGCCGGGCCGGTGCCGATGATCAGGACATCGGTGCTGAAATCAGCCATGTGTCTCTCCTCCAAAAATCAGTCAGGACCGGGGATCCCAGAGACGCGCGTCAAACTCCGCCTCGTAGGCCTTGCCGTTCGGGTAACTCACAAGTTCAAGCTGCATGCCCCAGGGGGCGAGGAAATAGACCCAGGTTTCTCCGGCAGACGGGCCTTCGCTCATCGTTGTCGGCGCACCCAGGACCTTGATGCCCTTGTCCTTTAGGTAGGCGACCGCGGCTTCCATATCGGTGGTGTAGAAGGCAAGGTGGTGCCCGCCGATATCGGAATTGCGCGGCTGTTTGCTGTCCTGGTCCGGCGCGGTGTACTGGAAGACTTCCAGGTTGGCACCGTTCGCGCAGCGCACGAGCCGCATCGCCGGAATGGTCGCCTTCGGATCGACATTCAGGTGATCCTGCATCCAGGTGCTGTCGCCGCCCGAAAACGGGCCGAGCGGATAGAATGCCTGGCAGCCGAGCGTCCCGGTGAAAAACGAAACCGCCTGTTCCAGGTCGGGTACGGTGAAGCCGATATGATCCATGCCCTTCATGCCGGGCAGGCCGTCGGCTGCCGCCATGGAACCGCTGGCGATCAGGCACAGGGCTGCAAGTGTCTTTTTCATTTCAACCTCCCGGTTTTTCGGTGGAGCCGCCGGAGAGCCTGCGGCGGATGGGAAAGAGTTCGATGCCGGTGCGGTCGGTGAAGAGGCCCCAGAGGCCGCGCGGCGCAAACAGCATGATGACGATGCCCAGGAGGCCGAGCACCAGCAGGTACCAGGAGCCGTAGCCGGACAGGGAATTCTGCAGGGCGAAGAAGATGAGGACGCCGATGATCGGTCCTTCGATGGTGCCGATGCCGCCGATGACGACGATGAAGATCACGTAAGCGGTCCAGTCCAGCACCGAGAAGGCGGCATCGGGCGAGATTCGCGCCTTCTGGACATAGATCAGGGCACCGGCGAGACCGGTGATGAAGGCAGTGCTGAGATAGACGATTGTCTTCAGGCGCTGCGCGTCGACACCGACGGAACGGGCGGCGTTCTGATTGTCGCGCACGGCCGCGAGGCCAAGCCCCTGGCGGGAGCGCAGCAGCCGGTAGACGACACCGACCGTGACGACAGCCAGGATCAGCGCGAGCCAGAACGTGATGACATCGGTGGCGGCAGACGTCTTGAAACCGAACGTGTCTTTCAGGAAATCGAGCCCGAACATGTCACGGGTTGCGCTTCGGGGCAGGGATGTGCCCGTGCCGCCGCCAAGCGCTTTCCACTGCGCAACGCTGAGGCGCACGATTTCCGCGACCACCCAGGTGCCGATGGCGAAATAGGCACCTTGGAGGCGAAACGTGAAAAAGGCGGTCGGGATGGCAAGCAGGGCGGCTGCGATCCCTCCCAGGAGGATCGAGACCAGCGGATCGAGATCCAGAAGGATGACACCGCCGAACATGGCATAGGCGCCGATGCCGACAAAGGCCTGCTGACCGACGGAGACGAGGCCCGCATATCCGGCAAGCAGGTTCCAGCCCTGGGCCAGCACCAGCATGGTCAGAATGAAGAAGAGATCCTGGATCAGGCTACGCGATGCGTAGAACGGGGCGAAGGCCAGACCGATCACCAGCAAAACCGAAAGCCCGAGGAAGAGAGCCGACGTGCGTGTCCGCGTCTCGACGGACCAGGCGGTTCGGGTGGTTTGGGCGGACGTGGTCATGGCAGCCCCTCAATCCACGGCCCGCGGGAACAAACCGCGCGGCCTGAGCAAAAGGACGACGACAAAGGCGACATGACCGGCAAGGATCTGCCATTCCGGATTGATGGCAGCTCCCAGCGTCTGTGCGACGCCGATGATGATGCCGCCGGCAAGCGTGCCCCAGAGCGAGCCGAGCCCGCCGATGATCACCGCCTCGAAGGCATAGATCAGGCGCGCCGGGCCGATCGTCGGGTCGAAATTGGCGCGGGTGCCGAGATAGAGCGCGGCGATAGTTACGACGACCATCGCGATCCCGGTCGCGGTTGCGAAGACATTCTGGGGTCGGATGCCCATCAGGCTTGCGGTGACTGCGTCATCCGAGGTTGCCCGGAAGGCCCGGCCAAGGGATGTGCTGTAAAACAGCCGGTTGAGCGCAATGATCACAAGGACCGCGGACAGGAAGGTCAGGAGCGGCATGACACCGACATTCACCGGGCCGAGCGCAAGAGAGGCCGTTTCGAGCGAGCCGACGGAAAGGCGCTGGCTATCGGCGGAAAACCCTTCCAGAAGCGCGTTCTGAATGACGATCGACAGGCCGAAGGTGACGAGTAGTGGCGGCAGGATGTCAGGTCCGAGCGTCCGGTTGAGAACATGCATCTGCAACAGCCAGCCGATGCCGAAAAGGACGGGTGCGGAGATCAGGGCGGCGAGGAACGGGTCGATGCCGAGCAGCGTTACCAGCACCAGGATCAGGTAGGCGGCCATGACGATGAGATCGCCGTGGGCAAGGTTGACCAGCCGCATGATCCCGAAGACGAGGCTGAGCCCGGCGGCGAAGAGCGCATAGAGGCCGCCGAGCAGGACCCCTTGGACGAGTGTGTCGACCCAGATCATGCGGCAGCTCCGAAATAGGCGTTGTGAATGGCATCGCGGCTGAGATCGGCGGGAGCACCTTCCAGCGTGATCCGCCCTTCCATCATGCAGTAGACGCGGTCGGCGACTTTCAGCGCCTGGCCGATATCCTGTTCCACCACGACGATGGAGGTGCCGGTCTCCTTGATCTTCGGAAGCGCGGCGTAGATGTCCTTGATGATCACGGGGGCAAGGCCGAGGCTGATCTCGTCGCACAGGAGCACGCGCGGATTGGACATCAGGGCCCGCCCGATCGCGACCATCTGCTGCTGACCGCCGGAAAGGGCGGTGCCGGGGTTGTGCCTGCGTTCCTTGAGGACCGGGAACATCTCGTAGACGGTCTCCAGGGTCCAGGCACCAGCAACCTTGCGGCCATGCGCGCCGATGAGGAGGTTTTCCTCCACCGAAAGGGAAGGGAAGAGTTTGCGGCCTTCGGGCACCATGGCGATGCCCTTTTTCACGATGTCTGCCGCATGGGTGGAACCGATCCGGTCATTGTTGAAGGTGATTGCATCCGCCTTGTTGTTCAGGACGCCGGAGATCGAGCGCATCAGCGTGGTTTTGCCCGCCCCGTTTGCGCCGATGATTGCCACCGTCTCCCCTTCCTCAATGCGGATATCGACCCCGAAAAGCGCCTGGAAGTCGCCGTAGTGAGCAGTGAGGTTGTCTGTTTGAAGCAGCGCCATCACACATCGATCCCGAGATAGATTTCCCGCACTTCCTGCGAGTTCATGATGGCGTCGGGCTCACCGATACCGATGACCTTGCCGAAGTCGAGCACCAGGAGACGCTCGGCGACGGATGTCAGGGCGTGGAGAACGTGCTCGATCCAGATGATCGACATGCCGCCCGAGTGGATCTTCCGGATGGTGGCAACGAGCGCGTGGCATTCGCCTTCGGTGAGCCCGCCCGCAATCTCGTCAAGCAGGAGCACCCTGGGCCGGGTCGCCATTGCGCGCGCGAGTTCCAGGCGTTTGCGCTCCAGAAGGCTGAGCCTGCCGGCGACCTCATTGGCCTTTCCGATCAACCCCGTCTCCACGAGAATGTCGGCACACTCGTCGGAAACGGCGCTTTCCGGCAGCCGGTTGCCAAAGGCACCGGCAACCACAAGGTTTTCAAAAACCGTCAGTTTTTCAAAAGGCTGCGGGATCTGGAAGGTCCGCCCCAGCCCACTGAGGCACCGTTCCATCGGCGGCACATGTGTCACGTCCCGGTCAAGAAATTCGATCCGGCCCTCATCGACCGGCAGGTTGCCGGTGATCAGGTTGAACAAGGTCGACTTGCCCGCGCCGTTCGGTCCGATCACACCCAGTGCCTCGCCTTCGGCAAGGTCAAACGTGATGTTTTGCGAAACGCGCAGCGCACCAAAGGCTTTCGACACATTGTCAAGCGCCAGGATCGTCATCGGTTCACTCCCTCATGCCGGGCGCAGACACGAGGTCCACGCCCGCCGGTCCTCAGGTGATCGGTTCCATCTTGCCGCCGGTCGGAATGGTCGGCGCGGTCTGGTTGTCGGTGATGATCAGGTCGTATCCGCCACCGTCTTTCAGCCGCCACTGACCGCCAACCAGCGGCGTCTTGGCGACGTTCTTTTGAGCAAACGGCGGCAGGCCCTTGCCGTCCCAGGCAATCGGCCCGACGATCGTGTCAAGCCTGGTTGCCGCGATGACTTCCGAGACCTCATCGGCATCCGTCGGATCGTTTGCGCGCTTCATGACGTCCGCCGCCAGTTCGAAGAGCGCGTGGACAAAACCGATCGGTTGAGTCCAGGGGCGTCCGGTCGCCTCGCTGAAACCAGACGCAAGCTGGCCGGAGCTTTCCCCCGTCAGCGAGGACGAGAACGGGTGCGTCGGGCTCCACCAGACTTCGGACGAGAGATTGTTTCCGGCTTCGCCGAGCGCTTCGACCGCCTGCGGGAACAGGATCGCCTTGCCGATAGAGGCCACTTTTGGCGTAAAGCCCTGCTGTTTGGCCTGGGTCCAGAACGTGGTGAAGTCCGGCGGGATCATGACACCCGTCACGATTTCCGCATTCGCCTGTTTGAAGGCGTTGATCTGCGCGGTGAAATCGTCGGTCAGGTTCTGATAGCGCCCCGGATCGGTGAGTCCGTAGCCGAGCTGCTCAAGAACCGGTGGAAAGCCCACATTTGGATCGCCCCAGGCATTGCCGTCACCGTCATTGGGGAAGAGGCCGCCCACCTGCTTGTTGGTGTCGAGCTGTCCCCACATGTTGGTGAAGACCGCGATGACATCCTCCAGGCCCCAGAAGAAATGGTAGGAATAGTAGAACGGTTCCCAGCTGCCCGGATCGCCGGGGTTGCCCTGCTGGCCGATGAACCACGGCTGCCAGGGAGCGACCGTCGAGATGCACGGGATCTCCTCGCTTTCGCAAGTTGTCGTGACCGGATTGGTGGTTTCCGGCGTGGATGCGACCAGCATCAGGTTGATTTCATCGTCGATGATCAGCTCGCGGGCGACCTCCGCCGCGCGGTTGGGGTTCGACTGGCTGTCCTTGACGATCACCTCGATATTGAGGCCTTCAGCCTTTGCTGCGGCGTTGAAACCGCTGATGATGAAATTGTCGGCTTCGGCGAAAGCGGCGAGGGGCCCTGTTTGCGGGCTCACGTAGCCGAGTTTGATCGGGGTTCCTTGCGCGCGCGCCGGCAGGGCGAGACCCGATGAGCCTGCAAGAGCGGCCGTTGCCGCGGACGATTTCAGGAAAGTGCGTCTATTCAACATGTTGGTTCCTCCCAGACCAGGTGGTCAGACTGCGGGGCGCGTTCCTTGCCAGGCGTCCTGCAGCAGATGACGGATGGACTCGCGGTCGATCGGGCGCGGGTTCCAATACGGGTTTTCGGTGGCAATATCGGCCGCGCGATCGAGGTCCGCTTCGCTGAGGCCAAGATCCCTGAGCGCCATCGGTGCGCCGATCTGTGCCGAGAAATCGAAGAGGCCCGCACCCGGTGTCGAGCCGAAGAGATCGGCGAGCGGCTGCAATTGATCGGGAACGGCACCGGCGTTGAAACCGACGGTGTGCGGCAGCATGATCGCGTGGGTTTCGGCGTGCGGCGTATCGAAACTGCCGCCGAGCGTGTGGCAGATCTTGTGATGCAGCGCCATGCCGACAGTACCGAGGACCGTGCCGCAGAGCCACGCACCATAGAGCGCTGCGGAGCGGGCCTCGGTATCTGCCGGGTCCGCCTTGAGCAAAGGCAGAGCCTCGCCGAAAGCAGCCAGACCCTCGGCTGCCATCAGACTGGAAACGGGATTTCGGTCCTGAGCGTAAAGCGCTTCGGCGGCATGCGCCATCGCGTTCAGACCGCTGGTGATCGTCATGCCAAGCGGCAGTCCGATCGTCAGGTCCGGGTCGTAGATCACGACCTCCGGCAGGATGCTGTCGCCGCGCACTGTTGTCTTGCGGCCAGCTTCCGTCTGGCCGAGGATCGGGGTCACTTCGGAGCCCGCATATGTGGTCGGTATCACGATCTGAGGCAGGTCGGTGCGATAGGCGATCGCCTTGCCGAGGCCGGTGGTGGAGCCGCCGCCGAGGGACACAACGCTGTCGGCTCCAGTCGCTTTGACGAGCGCCATGGCCTCTTCCGTGATGTCGACGGGTGTGTGCATGGCCGCCTTGGCAAAGACGCCGACGGCAAGCCCGCCAAGCTCTGCCGCAAGCGCTTCGGCATCACCGGCCTGATGCGGCGTCGACAGCACCAGGGCTTTGCCGCAGCCGAGTTTTTCGACCCAGGCCCCTGTTTCGGAACGCTTGCCGGCTCCGAAAACGATATGGGCTGCGCTGCCTCTATAGGTGAAGGCGCGGATCATGCATTCAGCTCCTGTCTGGTCGGGTTAAGGTGGAAATCGATGTCCAGTTTCAGAGCCGCGTCCGATCCCCGGTCCGCCTCCTTGAAGCAGCCGATGAGACCGGGTTTCACGCTGAAGAGGGGGTCCTTGCCAAGGTTCGGATCGTCGCCGTCGAAGATTTGCGTCGTTAGGGTCTCGAAACCCTCGGCCGTTACCTGAAAATAGACATGGGCGGGCCGGCAAAGCGGCGCGCCGAGTTTTGCAAGCAGATCGCCAAGCGGGCCGTCCTTGGGCACTTCGTACCCGGACGGGCGGATGGTGCGATAGCTAACGCGGCCGGCATCATCGGCAACGAAATGGCCGCGCAGATTGTGCTCCGGCTGCAGGTCGGGCTGCTGGTTTTCGTAATACCCCTGCGCGTTGGCCTGCCAGGTTTCGACACGTGCCCCGGCAACGGGCCGGTCGTCAAGATCCATCAGGCGGATGGTGACATCAACGGGCGTGCCTGCACCGTCGAGCGAGATATTCTCGCCGTGTTGCATCAGCGGCGCGTCGGGGCGGTAGAACGGGCCGCGCATCGTGTTCGGCGTTGCTTTGTCAGGCCGGTCCGAATTGAGCGCGTCGACAAGTGTCGACATCCCGAGCAGGTCTGACACCAGCACCCATTCCTGACGCCGGTCGTCGCACAGGTGGCCGACTTCCGTCAGGAATTCGATCGTTGCGCGCCAGTCGTTCAGGGTCGGCCGGGTTTCCCGGATGATCGCGTGAAGGTGTTCTGCAACCTTGCTCAGCACCAGGGCAAGCCGCGCGTCCGAACTCATATCGAGCCGTTCGGCAAAAAGCCGGTCGGACGTTTCCGTCTTGAAATAGGCGATGTCGGACATGCCGGCCATGGTTCCTCCCAACGGTCATTTCCTGACCTGAGGGAAAAATTATCGGCCGCGGCGGCGCAGTTGATGATTTTTGGCGGCAAGTTTATAACATATTGCTATGAAACTTGATGAGCGGCATCTGATCCAGCTGGCGGCGGTCGTGCAGACCGGCAGCGTTACGGAAGGCGCGGAACTGCTCGGCATGACTCAGCCGGCGGTGTCACGCACCCTGTCGTCGCTGGAAAAGCGGCTGGGTGAACCTCTGTTTCAGAAGGGGCAGCGCCCGTTGCTGCCGACCCCGCTGGCGCAGGCTCTCGCCGACCAGGGAATGGTGATGCTCTCCGCCTCGCGCAAGGCCTCGGAAACGGTTCAGAATTTTCAGGAAGGCAAGGCGGGAACCGTGCGGGTTGGCGGAACACCGTTTTTCATGGATGCGCTCATTTCCAGAATGACGGCGGATTTCCAGAACACTTACCCCGAGATCCGGGTTGACCAGAGCTACGGCTATGTCCGGGATCTGCGGGAAGCCATTCACGCGGACCGGATCGACCTCGCAATCTGTCCCATCGACATTCTGGGAGAGGGCTCCGGTCTCGTGTTCGACGAAATCCTTCCAGGACGGAACGTCGTCGCCTGCAGCGCCCTGCATCCGCTTTTGGGCAATCGCCGGACCGGGGCACAGGAATTGCTGGAATATCCATGGATTGCGCCACCGCCCGGCAGCCCGCTCTACGCCGACCTTCACTCCATCCTGCTCTCGCTTGGTGCCACCGAAATCAAGGTCCGCTATTCGGGCGGGTCGCTGGCCAGCGTGATCAATTACATGACCCGCACCAATGCCCTGACAGTCTTGCCGCACAGCGTCGTCTTTGCCTACCGCAAGGAGCGCACGATGACGGCGCTGCCGTTCCAGATCCCGCACCCGGACCGGGCGCTCGGCATCCTGCGGCTTGCCGGAGCGCCCTATCTGCCGGCCGTCGACAAATACGCAAGGCACATTGCCGACGGCTTCAACGCGCTCCGCCTGCTCATCAAGCGTCACGAGGATTCCGTGGTCTGGGGCGGTTAGGACAGGGTGGAAAAAACACTGATCCGCGCTTGCTCGGATTGACGGCTCCTGAAAGCGCTCACGCGACCGGAATGGGAACCAGGCACTGGACTTCATTTCAATGATGGTTTAATTGTTCAAGTGTCATGAGTATTGAACTGCAGCCAACCCAAACGTCCGAATTGGCCGACACGTTCGGTCTGCTATCGGACTCAACACGGCTTTCAATCGTCCTGGCATGCCTGGATGAAGAACAGTCCGCAGGCGAAATCGCTGAAAAACTCGGGGTGTCTGCCTCGCTGGTCAGCCATCACCTCCGTCTTTTGCGGGGAGCGCGGATGCTGAAGTCGGAACGCAGGGGAAAGCAGATCTTCTACGCCATGGACGATGCCTGCGTCCGGGATGTGCTCAAAACCATGATCGATCACCTTTTCATTCACCATCACAGCCACGAAGGCTCCAGCAAGTAAGGAAGGAAGCCATGGTAACCGTCACTCAACAAAAATGCGCCTGCGTCGATTGCGTTTGCATCGTCAACATCGACGATGCGATCAAGAAAAACGAACAGAATTATTGCAGCGAAGCCTGCGCAAACGGGCATACGTCCGGCTCCGGCTGCGAGCACCAGGGATGCAAATGCTGCGGCGACGCGTCGTAAATTGCGTCGAAGGAATTTGGCGGCACACGATGTCATCAGCAGCATGCTGATGACATCGGCTGGTTCGGCATTTGATCAGACCGGCAAGGCCGCGGCCCGGCTGGTGTGTGGCCTGTCCTTCTCCGCACCGA
>JBCBUA010000060.1:0-9458 GCA_039818365.1 Pseudomonadota bacterium | reverse complement strand
ATGGTCGATGACATTCGGCACATGACTTGCCATCACGACGAGATCGGATCCGGTTTCGTCGATCGCCCGCATCAGTGCATCGTCGACGTCAAGCGTCGGATCATGCGCAATTGTGGAATAGGCTGACGTCTCTATACCGTAGCTGGCTGCTTGTGCCGCGGCGAACGCGCCGAGTTTTTGCGCAAACTCCTCCGGATTATGCGCCACTTCACTGGGCTGGGACGAGGTGACACCCACATAGACAATGGCAATGCCGTAGTGGTTTGCCAGATCAGCGGCGCATGCCAGGGCGGTGCCCAGTTTCTCGACATGCGCCAGATCAACCGGCGCCATGATACGCTTGAACATCTTGTTCTCCCCGGGTTGCAGGCCTGCAAAGGCCGTCTTGCCACACCCCCCGAAGCCAGGAACCTGAGCATACGGGTTTTACTGGATCGTCCCCCTGCGGCAGTGTTGGAAGGGTAATCACGTCCAAGGGCGGGAAGCAAATGTTCGGGCGGTACCATGCTGCCAGGGCAGGATGTTTGATCCCGGACGCTGCGGTGCCTTGCAGCAACAGGCGACACACGTGCAGGATGATCGCAAAGCCCCCTGAGAGAGAAACGCTCAACGTGCCGGGAACGGAAACGAGAACAAGTTCGGGTCTTGACGTCCATAGCGCGTGTGGTGCGGCAACGCGGGAAACGAAGGCCGTTTTTCTTTGCCTTCCGGCGACATCATTTGGCCTTGCCGCTGCCGCCGCGAACCGCGATAGTCGCGGGCGGATGCGTGGAGGGATCATGCCGGACGAACAGGATTTCCAGTCATTGTTCAACACCTATGCAAAAAGGTATCGCACTTTGGATGCACCCGGATGTGCGGCGCTGTTCTCGCCCGATGCCGAACTTTTCTCGCCCTACGGGCCGCCGGCCGTTGGGCGCGCGGCCATTGAAGCAGCGCATCTGGACTGGTTCGACGAAGCCGCCGGAACCAAGACCATCAAAGTGGTGAGTGCGGGCAGCGCGGGCGACCTTGGCTGGTGTCTTGCGTATTTCAGTGAAGGCAGCGATGGTCAGGGAACATCTTTGAACGTGTTGCAACGCCAGGCGGGCGGAAACTGGTTGATCCTGCGGTGCAGCCTGAATGAAGTGCCGGAAGCGGGACCGGACGCGCCTGGAGTGCCCCTTTAACTGCGGAAACTGCCGATGCATCTGATTTGCCGTCTTTCGACACTCGTCGGCCTCGCGGTCGCGCTGGTTTCAAATCCCGTTCCGGTGCATGCGTCACCGGAGGATGCGTTTGAACATGTCGTTTCGGTTCTCCCTGTCTGGCCCGGCCGGCAGCAGGGCGGAGCCGGCGCGCGTCCGGGAACGGCACCCGAAGGCAGCGGTGTGGTCGTGCGGCCGGACGTGATTGCCACTGCCTATCACGTTGTTGAACCGGCTGAGCGGATCGACATACGGCTGTCCGACGGACGGATCCTGCCCGCGCGCCTGATTGCCGGTGACACGGCAAGCGACATTGCACTCCTCAGGGTTGATGCCGGTCTGACGCCGATCGAATTCGCACCAAGTCCGGGCCTTGCCCAGCCTGCATGTGCGATTGGAAACAGCTTTGGTCTCGGGCTCTCGATTAC
This sequence comes from Pseudomonadota bacterium, assembly GCA_039818365.1. Lineage (GTDB taxonomy): Bacteria > Pseudomonadota > Alphaproteobacteria > Rhizobiales > Stappiaceae > Roseibium. Next base: position 7,843 of record JBCBUA010000060.1, on the reverse strand, counting down.
CTGTGGTGTCGTGTCGGCGAAAGGCGTCACCAATGCAGGCTTCAATCCGGTCGAAGACTTCGTTCAGACCGATGCAGCGATCAATCCCGGAACATCGGGCGGCGCCCTGATCGATATGGACGGACGGCTGATCGGCCTGGTTTCAGCCATTTTTGCATCCGATGCCGACGCGAATATCGGCGTCAACTTTGCGGTTTCCAACGAACTCCTCAACCGCGTGGTCGATGCTCTGGCATCAAAAGGCGAAGTCGCGTATCTGACGGCTGGCTGGCGCCTCGACGTCGCCGGCCGCGCCCAACAGGCCGAAATCGCGGCTCCGGAAGTCCGGTTCGTTCAGCCCGGCGGCCCCGCAGGAGCATCCGGGATAGAAGCCGGCGATCTTATCCTGCAGATCGGTGACCGGCGCACAAGAACGCCCAGGGATGCTTTGGCCGCGTTGGCGCTGCTTCCCGATGAAACCGCCAGTGTTCCGGTCGTCCTGCAAAGGAAAGGAACCCAGAGCACCGTCAGTCTGTCGTTCGAAAGCGAAGCTCCCGCAGACACGGCGGGATCAGCCGTGGTCGATCCCGACTGCCCGCATCCGGACGCGGTCTGCCGCCAGCGGCAGGCCGTTTTCCCGATTTCCGCCTATGATCCCGTTGCGAGCGCGACCCGGATTTCAGACGATCTTTTGGTCACCAACCGGCATGTGCTCGGCGACCAGCAGGAAGCGACGGTGCACACGCCCGCAGGACCAAGGACCGCGACACTCGTGCCATCTGCCTATCAGGGCGATCTGGTGTTGTTGAAGGTGGAGGGGCTGCCACCCAACGCGGCTATTCTTGAGCCGGATGCGCAGCGGACCGGCACAGACCTTTTTTTCGCAGTCGGCGCGGATGTGGCGCAACGCGAGATCAGGGTGTTTGAACCGGGTGAACTGATCCTGTTGCCTGCGGACGGAGCGGAGCTTGGCCGATTGCATGTTGCCGCGCACATGCAGCCCGGCGTCAGCGGAGGCGCGCTTGTCGGCGAGGATGGCCGTTTGCGGGGCATTGCCGTTGGCGGCGGCGACCGGCGCTTCGAAGCGATCCCGGTTTCCGCGGTTGATGACCTGTTGAGCGGGCGGGACGACCCGAACGCAGACAGGGTGACCAGGCGATTGGGCAAGAACTTCGTCGCCTGTGCGGCAGCGATAGAGAGCGCGGCAAACGCTGAGACCCCGGCGGAACAGGCCGGCCCGGTGTCTCAAGCCTGCACGCGATCCTCAAACCACGGCCAATTGCTGGAAGCTGGCCGCGTTCTGGCTCAGGCTGGCGCATTTGATGCAGCTGCGGACCTGCACAGGCAGGCCGTCGAACAGGTGCCCAACTCCATAAACTCCCGACTGTCCCTGCTTGTGTCCCTTCAACTGGGAGCACGCTTCGAAGAAATGACGGACCATGCCCGCTGGTTGATGGAGGCTGCACCCGATGATCCGCAAGCGCTTCGCTTTTCCATCCAGTCCGGCGTTTGGGGAGGTGATCCTGAGCTTGCCGAGCAAGGATACCAGGCGCTCCTGAAGGCTGATCCCAGGCAGGCGCAGGCTGCACGGCGCTTCATCGATGCTGCGCCGCCGCGGCCGCAGCGCCGCTGACGCCTCAATCGGCCTGCGGGTCGGGGATCCATCCGGCGGAAACAAGCCGTTCCTGCTCGAAGGGAGAGGGGACTGCGCGGGCAAGGATCTTGTTTTTCAGTTCCAGGGCCGTGAGATCCGGCTCCCTTTCGAGCAGACGGGCAGCGAGGGCAGCAAGACGCGGGACGGCATAGCTCGACCCGGATGCGACACCCGATGCACCCCGAAAATCGGTCACCTCCATGTTCTCCGCCGGCAACATCAGGTCAACACTGACGGCACCCCAATTGGACCCTTGCGCCAGGCGCCCGAAAGCATCCGCCGATGTCACCGTAAGGAGGTTTTCAAGGTTCAGTGCCGCCGGATAGACAGGGACTTCATCGATGTCACGCCCGTCATTTCCCGCAGAAACAATCGCCAGGATGTCCTGATCCTTGAGCGCGGCCGCAAAAGCGTCCCAGTCGCTTGCGTTCCGGCTGCCAAGCGGCATGGCAAGAATTCTCACGCCGTTCGCGGCGGCATGCTCGACCAGGTCCGCCATGCGTGTCATGTCGGGTCTTGGATAGCGATAGGGAACGAGGGCAGCCCCCGGTGCTTCGCGCGCGGCAATGGACGCAACCGCGGTGCCATGACGGATCGGAAGAAACGCCCCGCGTGACGTATCACCGTCATACGGCCACGCATCGAGATCCCAGAAATCGTAGCCGACGGGAGTTCCGTTCTGATCCCGCGCAAGCCTGCCCTTAAAGAGTGGAAGATCGTAGGCAAGACCTGAATCGACGAGTCCCAACCGCACGCCGCCGGGGTCTTCGCCAGACGGCCATGGCGCTTGAAGCGTTTCCGTCCAGCGCAGTGTTTCGAGGTCTCCGTCCAGTTGATCAAGGAAGATCCAGGGTTCCGTGGCTGCACGGATTTCACGTGCCGACCGAACGATGCAGTTCCCGTCGGCAATGGCCAGGAAACGTGGTTCGGGATCCTGACCGTTCAGGTCTGCCACAGAGGCGCGAAACTGGCGCAAGGCACCATTTGCCAGACGGACCTGAAGTGTGAGCTCTGCGCCACCTGGCAAGGCGAAACGCATCGACACCCGGCTCGGAGCACCTGTTGCCGGCTGCCGTCTGTCCTCCAGCAACCAACTGCCGGGGAGTGCCGATTGCGCAGCCAGCCCATCCATGTTCGGATCGGAGCAGACGCGCTCAATCGCAAGCGCGATCCACGCGCGCGCGTCTTCAGCCGCCCGGGCCGAGCCCGCGCTGGCAAAGGCGCAGACAATCAAAAGCCACAGGACAGGCGTCCATCGACTCTTCAATAGGTGCAGGAACGGTTCTGCTCTGCGCGCCGGGCACAGCAGCGCTTGCCTGCGATAAAGGCCGTGTGTCACCAAGCCGGATTGCCCCGCTGCGTTTCAGATCGTGTTCCTTTGCCTGAAAGCAACTTAGGACGCGCACAGCCTTTGGTCCATAACGCCGGCTTGACCGGCAAGGCACGTGCACAAGCGGGACGGCGTTTTACGGGAAAAGAAAAACGGAGCCAATGCGCTGCATGGGCTCCGTTGTCCTGGGACGAGCTGACCCTTCAGGGCGCCCGCCAATCGGCAAGTCTCAGGCTCAGTAACCCTTGCCCTTGAAAAATTCCTGGATCACCGTGTTCACGATGATCTTCACATCGAGGAACAAGGAGCGGACCTCGATGTATTTGAGATCGTAGTAGAGACGCATGGAGGCTGCATGGGCCGTCTTGGTCTCGCCGCGAAACCCGTTGACTTGCGCCATGCCCGTGATGCCGGGCTTTACCCGGTGGCGTGACTGGTAACGCGGATCGAATTGCTCGTAAGGGACGCCGTTTGCCAGCATTCCGGGGACATGCGGCCGCGGCCCGACGAGTGACATTTCACCCTTCAGAACATTGAACAACTGCGGCAGCTCATCGAAATTGCTTCGGCGCAGGAACCGCCCGATCGGTGTGATCCTGGGGTCGTCCTTGACAGTCTGGCGCACGCCCGACTGATCACATTGATCAACATACATTGACCGGAACTTGTAGGCCTTGAAGGTTCTCCCGCCGAGACCGTGCCGATCTTGCCGGAACAGCACCGGACCCTTGCTGGTCAACTTGATGGCAATCGCGAGGATCGTGAAAAGAGGCGCAAGCAGCAAAAGTCCGCAAACCGATCCGAACAGGTCCAGACCGCGCTTCAGGACACTTGATGTTTGAGAAGAAATCCTTCTTTCAACTGCATGACCCAGATCCGTATTATGAAATCCATAAACATTGTCTGTCATTCTCAAAACTCTAACTTATTATTGCAAATGCTCGCTAAAACGCGGACATCAGGCGTCTTGGTAAAACTGCCCACCACTAAAAAAACCGTGGTACCCATAAATTTGGTTAATCGGACGTTAATCGAATGTGCCGCATGATGCAACTTCAATTTTCGTCGCGGTTGAGCGGGCAAAGAATTTTTTTGTCGGTAAATCAGGCTGCTAGGTGATCCGTCTTCCTGAAATTTTGTCTCGATGCCGGGCAGAGGGGCAGGCTCTTTCGCGCTCGAAAGCTTGAACTCGGCGGTCAGGTTCGGACTTGATCGCCTCGCTTGTGCGACCTGCCGTTATCGACAAAAGCGGGTTGTTTGGCTGAACAAGGACACCAGTTCATCAGTATCGCTTCAAATCCATGAGCCAGGTTTGCATCCCTGAATATGCGTCAATCCAATTGCCCGCCTTTGCCTGTTTTCGGATCGCAACGCGCGCCGGCAGAGAATTGGATAAAACTCTTGTAGAATTTACCAAAAATCCAACAGGTCCAACAAACCTTGTGTTTTCTCTGGCCGATATCGGTATAGTCGCCGCGAAACCGTGCCGGGACCGGCGCGAGCTGATCATCCCGATCAGCAGATTCAGGTTTGTTGATCAGTTTTGATTGAGCGTTTCCCGGGGCATGAATTGGCGGAAGACAGCTGCTCCGACGAGTCTTTATTGAGGTTGAAATGATTGTCGAGGAGACCGGGTTGCCCGGTGTTTTGCTGATAACACCGCGGCGGTTTGGAGATGACCGTGGCTTCTTTTGCGAAAGCTGGAGCAAGCGGGGCTTTGCGGAAATTGGCGTGAACACGGAATTCGTTCAGGACAATCATTCCCTGAGCAGCGCGAAGGGGACCGTTCGGGGCCTCCATTTTCAGTCACCACCGCATGCGCAGGCAAAACTTGTCAGATGCGGGCGCGGACGGATTTTCGACGTTGCGGTGGATATCCGCCGGGGCTCACCGACCTACGGAAACTGGTTCGGAACGGAACTCAGTTTTGAGAACGGCAGTCAGTTGTTCGTCCCGGAAGGCTTCCTGCACGGCTTCATGACGCTCGAACCCGACAGCGAGATCATCTACAAGTGTTCCGACTTTTACGCACCGGAATGTGATGGCGCTGTTCGTTGGGACAGTTGCGGCATTGATTGGCCGCTTGCCGGGGTCGAGCCGGTTCTGTCTGAAAAGGATGCCGCGGCACCTGCTCTGACGGCATTTGACACACCTTTTGAGGTTTGAGGGATTTGATGAAAATTCTTGTTACGGGTGGAGCGGGTTTCATTGGCTCAGCCGTCATACGCCTTGCTGTTCAACGGGGTCTGAACGTCGTCAATCTCGACGCACTTACCTATGCAGCGTGCCTGGACAATGTCGCGATGGTCGCCGACAGCCCCCTTTATGCGTTCGAGCAGGCAGACATTCGGGACCGGGACGCCCTGAAGCGGATCTTCGCCGAGCACCGGCCCGACGCGGTCATGCACCTTGCCGCGGAAAGTCATGTGGACCGTTCCATCGACGGCCCCTCGGACTTCATCGAGACGAATATCACCGGCACCTTCAACATGCTCGAGGCATCGCGAAGCTACTGGCAGGAAGCCGGCAGGCCGGATACGTTCCGCTTTCACCAGATCTCGACGGATGAAGTCTTTGGGTCGCTCGGCGACGAAGGCCTCTTTACAGAGACAACGGCGTATGATCCGCGCAGTCCTTATTCAGCGTCAAAGGCAGCGTCCGATCACCTCGTGCGCGCCTGGCACGAAACCTACGGGCTACCGATTGTCCTGACCAATTGCTCAAACAACTACGGCCCGTATCACTTCCCAGAGAAGCTTATTCCCGTCGTCATTCTCAATGCGCTTGCCGGCAAGCCGATCCCGGTCTACGGCAAGGGTGAAAACGTGCGCGACTGGCTTTATGTCGAAGATCATGCGGACGCGCTGCTCCTGGTTCTCCAAAAAGGCACGCCCGGCCGGAGCTATAATGTCGGCGGTGAGAACGAGCGCCGGAACATCAACCTGGTGAGGACCATTTGCGATCTGCTGGATCGAAAACGCCCCAAGGCTGACGGCTCCTATTCTGACCAGATCACTTTCGTGACGGACAGGCCCGGCCACGACATGCGCTATGCGATCGACCCGACGCGCATACGTGAAGAACTCGGCTGGAAACCGAGTGTGAATGTTGAAGAAGGCCTGGAGAAGACCGTCGAGTGGTATCTGGCCAACGAGAGCTGGTGGCGGGCCTTGCAGGATCGCAAAGGGGTAGGTCAACGGCTCGGCGTCAAAACGGATCTCAAGTCATGATCCTTGTTTTTGGTTCCTCCGGTCAGGTGGCAACCGAACTCCGGGAGCGCCTGCCGGATGCGATGTTCTTGGGAAGGGCGCAAGCCGATCTCTCGAAGCCTTCCGACATCGTCCGGACAATTGCGGAAATCAGGCCGGAAGCGATCATCAATGCAGCTGCATATACAGCCGTTGACAAGGCCGAAGAGGAAGAAGCGCTTGCCTTGAAGATCAACGCGGACGCTCCCGGGATGATGGCACAGGCCGCGGCAAGCCTCGATATCCCGCTGGTTCACATCTCGACCGACTATGTGTTCGACGGCAGCGGTGAAGAACCCTTCACGACGGACGCAAAGACAGCGCCGCTCGGCGCCTATGGACGCACCAAACTGGCGGGTGAGGCTGCGATTGCGGACTTCGCCCCCACTTGTGCGATCCTGCGGACCAGCTGGGTTTTTTCCCCGCATGGCGCAAATTTCCTCAAGACCATGCTGCGCCTTTCTGAAACGCGCGACCGTCTGACCATCGTGGCGGACCAGGTCGGCGGACCGACACCCGCCTCCGCGATCGCCGCCGCTTGCGTGAAGATCGCGGGGCTTCTGAAGGACGATCCATCGAAGGCAGGCACCTTCCACTTTTCCGGCGCGCCGGATGTGAGCTGGGCCGATTTCGCACGCGAAATCTTCAGACAGGCAGGACGGCCGGTCAGCGTTGAGGATATCCCGACATCGGCCTATCCGACGCCGGCAAGGCGTCCGCTGAATTCGCGGCTGGATTGCCGGTCGCTTTCTGCAGTCGGGCTGGATCGTCCGGACTGGAAAGCGGGTGTTGCAGAGACTTTGGCTAAACTGGGTGTAACCGCATGACAAATCGTAAAGGCATTATTCTCGCCGGAGGATCCGGCACACGGCTTTTCCCTCTGACGATGGCCGTTTCAAAGCAGCTGATGCCGATCTACGACAAGCCGATGATCTACTATCCGCTGTCTGTTCTGATGCTGACGGGCATTCGGGAAGTTGCGATCATCACGACCCCGGAGGATCAGCCGCAATTCAAGCGTCTCCTGAAAGACGGCAGCCAATGGGGCATGCGGTTCGAGTATATCGTTCAGCCAACGCCGGATGGCCTGGCGCAGGCCTATATTCTTGCCGAGGATTTCCTCGACGGGGCCGCGTCCACGATGGTTCTCGGCGACAACATCTTTTTTGGTCACGGCCTGCCGGAAGTGCTTGCTGCGGCTGACAGCCGTGAGCGGGGAGGGACCGTATTCGGATATCACGTCGCGGACCCGGAGCGGTATGGTGTCGTGAAGTTCAACGATGCTGGACTGGCGGAAGAAATCATTGAAAAACCCGCCGTTCCGCCGTCCAACTACGCCGTTACCGGCCTTTATTTCCTCGATGGCGATGCCCCGCGCCGCGCACGTGAGGTGAAACCATCCCCGCGCGGCGAGCTGGAAATCGTCACGCTCCTCGATACCTACTTGCGTGAAGACGCATTGAACGTGGAACGCATGGGCCGCGGCTTTGCCTGGCTGGACACCGGCACGCACGAATCGCTGCTAGACGCCGGAAACTTCGTCAGGACGCTGTCTGTCCGGCAGGGCATGCAATCAGGCTGCCCGGAGGAGATTTCCTTCGCGAACGGCTGGATTGATCGTGAAAAGCTCCT
>JBCBUA010000059.1:19525-21743 GCA_039818365.1 Pseudomonadota bacterium | reverse complement strand
ATTGCCGCTCCACGTGATCGGGCCGGCGTATCGGCATGGATGCCATGGTCACGCCATGGCATGACCGACGCGGGTTCGGTTTTCAGCCTAACCCTCACTCTCTCTCCGTCATTGCCGGACTTGATCCGGCAATCCAGGCCATTGCCGCTCCTCAGTGACCAACGCGGGTTGGCACGCCATGATCATCCGCATCGCCGCAACGTGTCCGCAGCAACGGCCTCATCCTGAGGTGCGAAGCGCAGCGGAGCCTCGAAGGATGCGCAGCAGGCGTGTGAATATACGGCCCATCCTTCGAGACAGCCCTCCGGCCTTCCTCAGGATGAGGCAATAGCGCGGTGCTGCCCTCTCTCTCCGTCATTGTCGGACTTGATCCGGCAATCCAGGCCATTGCCGCTCCTCAGTGACCGGCCTTGCCTGACCGGTTGCCAAGGGCGACGGGACTGCGGCGAACGGAACGCGATCGGCCGACTCTTTTCAATCGACGCGCAACGGGATGACGGCAGCCGGGATTCGCTATATGACTGACGCCGGTCCTGGCCGGTATTTTCTTTTGGGCATTTCGACATGACACCTCAAAAATTCAAGCTTCCCTTCCTGGCATCCTACGTGCTGGTCGGGGCTTTCGTTGGTGTTCTGGTTATTCATCCGCTCAACCTCGTGGTTGTCTGGTGGGAATTGTCCCGGTTTTCCGAAACCGCCCCGAACCTGTTTGAATTCCTGTCTGCCCGGCTCTGGCTGCTGTTGTTGCCGCGCCACCTGGATGTCGCCGTTGCCTACACCTTGCTGGGTGCCGTCGTCGGGCTCGCATTCGGCATATTCAGCCGCAACTACATGCGCACATCCGAGGCCTACCGGTCCCTGCGGCAGGAACAGACCGCCCACATTCCCAGCATCATGCAAAATGGCGAAACCGACGGCGTTGAATTCAAGTCCTCGCTGCGCTGGGACATGAGGGAAAACCGCATCAACCGCGGTCTGGAAAAGGTCATTGCCAAGACGATTGCCGGTTTCTTCAATGCCGATGGCGGCTATCTTCTGGTCGGCGTCGACGACGACGGCAAGGCGCTTGGGCTTGAAAAGGACCTCTCGACCCTTAAGAGCGCGGATCTCGACGCTTTCGAACGCACCGTCAACGATATCGTTTCGAAGAACCTGGGTGGCGACCTCTGCCCCTCCATTCACACGGTCTTTGCAAGCGTTGACGGCAAGGATGTCGCGATGATCATCATTCGTCCGGCTCCGCGCGCCGTCTACATGGAGGACGGCAAATCCTCGGTCTTCTACGTTCGAAGCGGAAACTCCACCCGCCAGCTCGATGTGCGCGAGGCCCTGAACTACGCAAGATCGAGGTGGTCCTGATCCGATGGAATTCCTCGCAGCGGTCCTTCCTGATGAGCTTGGCACCTTTGCCGTCGTGTCGCTCGTCCTTGCCAGCTTCTTCACATCCGGCCTCACCGCCGCCGTGGGCCTTGGAGGCGGCATCGCCCTGATCGCAATCATGGCGAACCTGATGCCGGCAAGCGCGCTGGTGCCGGTTCATGGCGCGGTCCAGATCGGCTCCAACGGCGGACGCGCACTCGTTCAGCTGAAACACGTCGACTGGGCGATTTTCGCCTGGTTCACGATTGGCGCGGTGTTCGGCGCAGCGCTTGGCGGCGCGATTGCCGTCGAACTGCCCTCGTCGATCCTCAGGGCCGGGATCGGCTGTTTCGTGCTCTGGGTGATCTGGGTCAAGCCGCCGAAATTCGACAAGTTTCAAAAAAGGGCAATGGCGGCCGCCGGGTTCGCCTCAACGTTCTTGTCCATGTTCTTCGGCGCGGCTGGACCAATCGGCGGCACCGTCCTGTCAACGCTTGGCCTGACGCGCCATGCCTATGTCGCCAACCAGGCGATCACCGCCCTCGCCATGCATGTGTTCAAGATCCTTGCCTTCGGCGCACTGGGCTTCGCCTTCGCCCCCTGGGCCGGGTTGATCGTGCTGATGATCTTCAGCGGATTTCTTGGAACGCTGGCCGGGTCGCGGCTTCTGGGCAGGATGGACGAAAAGACGTTCAAGACCGGCTTCAAATGGGTCATGACGGCGTTGGCGCTGAACCTCTTCTGGCAGGCGGGCCGCGGACAGTTTTAACGGTTTCACACCGGTTTCGGCCCTGTTTCGGCAATGCTTGACCGTTCGCGCATCGTCGCTTGAGTTATTCGCAACTCGCCACGCCTTGAA
>JBCBUA010000059.1:17695-19515 GCA_039818365.1 Pseudomonadota bacterium | reverse complement strand
GTTTCGGCCCTGTTTCGGCAATGCTTGACCGTTCGCGCATCGTCGCTTGAGTTATTCGCAACTCGCCACGCCTTGAAACGCAGAGCCCGACGCGGTAACTGAGCGCAACTGTTTTCAACAATGCGGGATGGAACGTCCATGGCTTCTCACAGTCTTCTGCTTCTGCCGGGTGATGGCATTGGTGCCGAAATCATGAAGGAAGTGGAAAAGGTAATCGACTGGTTCAACACCAACACCGACATGACTTTCGACACGACCGAGGGGCATGTCGGTGGCGCTGCCTACGACAAGCACGGACAGGCGATTTCCGATGAGGACATGGCCAAGGCGCTTGCTGCAGATGCCGTGATTTTCGGTGCCGTCGGCGGTCCGAAATGGGACAAGGTCCCCTACGATGTCCGCCCGGAAGCCGGTCTGCTCCGGCTGCGCAAGGAAATGCAGCTGTTTGCGAACCTGCGCCCGGCAATCTGCTATCCCGCGCTCGCCGACGCCTCGTCGCTGAAGCCCGAAGTGGTCGAAGGCCTCGATATCCTGATCGTCCGCGAACTGACCGGCGGTGTCTATTTCGGCGAGCCCAAGGAAATCACCGATCTCGGCAATGGCCAGAAGCGCGGTGTCGATACCCAGGTTTATGACACCTACGAGATCGAACGCATTTCCAAGGTTGCCTTCGAACTGGCCCGCACGCGCAACAACAAGGTCACGTCCATGGAAAAACGGAACGTGATGAAATCGGGCGTGCTGTGGAACGAGGTCGTTACCGACACGCACAAGAACGGCTATGAGGATGTCGAACTGGACCACATGCTGGCCGATGCCGGCGGCATGCAGCTCGTCCGCTGGCCCAAGCAGTTCGACGTCATCGTCACCGACAACCTGTTCGGCGACATGTTGTCGGACGTGGCCGCGATGCTGACCGGCTCGCTCGGCATGCTGCCGTCGGCCTCGCTCGGTGCACCGGATCCGGTCACCGGCAAGCGCAAGGCGCTCTATGAACCGGTCCACGGCTCCGCGCCCGACATTGCCGGCACCGGCGCTGCCAACCCGATCGCCATGATCGCGAGCTTCGCGATGGCGCTGCGCTATTCCTTCGAGGAAGTGGACGCCGCGAACATGGTCGAAAAGGCAATCGAGGCGGCCCTCGAAAAGGGCATTCGCACCAAGGACATCGCCAAGGATGGCGACACGGTCGTCACCACGTCCGAAATGGGCGATGTCATCCTCGCGGAGCTGAACGCACTCAGCGCCTGATCCCACGACGAGATTGCAATGAGAGCCGCCTGCGGGTATCCCGTGGGCGGTTTTTCCTTCGCAAAGAAGCTGATCACATGATCGACGACAAAATCGCACCTTTTCTCGGCACCTGGATCCTGGACTCTGACGAAAGCGAGTTCGACCAGGGCGAACCGCCGCAGAGCGCCACGCTCCGTATCGAGGACAATTTCGGCATGGTGTCCTTCACCATGAACCAGATTTCCGCCGAGGGCGAAGAAAGCAGCGATACGTTCGAGGCCGTCCCCGACGGTCCGGAGGTCAAGCTGGGCAAGAGCGGGCTTGTCGACGCAATGCGGCTTGTCTTCCAGGGCAACAGGAACCTGGTGTCCGAAGCCCGGCGCGGCGGACTGACGATCATGAAGGCGGACCGGGAACTGTCCGAAGACGGCCGCACGCTGACCGTGACGCAGACCGTGCATCTCGTTGACGTCGCCAGCTTCACCAACACGTCCGTCTATCGCAAGGCACACTAGGTGATGGACTCATAAATGAGGCCGAAATGGTTTGAGGCGGCTTGCTTCTCGTCAAGGCGCGGAAGCGCAGGA
>JBCBUA010000059.1:0-17685 GCA_039818365.1 Pseudomonadota bacterium | reverse complement strand
TCCCTCGACAATGACGATGTCACTGTCGGAAAATTGCTGTCTCAACCTGGCTGCCGCCTGATATTCCGGCGAATTGTAACAGTCCAGAGCCGTCTGGTAGCTCTCGAACTCGATGACGACATGGCGCGTGCGTACGGGACCTTCGGGGCCAGTCATGTCCCCGCCGCGCACGAGAAAATTCGCGTCGAATTTTTCAAAGGCGATTGCGTCGGCCGCCAGGTACCTCGGATAGTTTTCCGGATCCGTCACATCGACATGAACGATCCAGTAGCCTTTTTTCATGTGAGCCTCCGCGCGACTAGGTGATGGACTCATAAATGAGGACGAAATGGTTTGAGGCGGCTTGCTTCTCGTCAAGGCGCGGAAGCGCAGGAAATGTGGTTCATTTTCAAGCCTTTCGCAACGCGGAGGAGGCGCAAGCCGGTCAAATCCGAAGGACATGGAAATGGCTTCCCCCCGTAGCGTCAGCGTGCTAGACCGGGCAGGAAGCCCGCTCCGCGCACCCTTCCTGACGGGATTTCGCCATTTCGCATGCCATTTCAATCTCACTTATGGGTCCATCACCTAGGCAGATGCAGCAGACCATCGGCGCGATTGCGCTTCTCGTTCCGGATTATGATGACGCCATCGCCTTTTATGTCGACACACTCGGGTTCGACCTGATCGAGGACACGCGCCTGTCGGAGACCAGGCGATGGGTGCTCGTTGCCCCGAAGGGCAGCAGCGAAACCCGGCTTTTGCTCGCGCAGGCGGATGATGAAGATCAGGCAAACGCCATCGGCAACCAGACCGGCGGACGCGTGTTCCTGTTTCTGCATACGGACGATTTCGACCGGGACCACAGGCGGATGCTTGCAAACAGCGTCGAGTTCCTGGAAAGCCCGCGCGAGGAGGTTTACGGCAAGGTCGCCGTCTTCCGCGACCCTTTCGGCAACAAGTGGGACCTGATCGAACGCTACTGAGGCGACTAACCACGCTTCACGATCAGCAATGACAGGCCGATGGTGACAACGGCAATGCCGATCCATTCCTGAAGACCGGGCTCTTCCCCGAGAACCGGGATCGCCAGAACGGCTGCGGTGGCCGGGACGGCGGCCGAAAACCCCGCCGTAGCCGTTGGCCCGAGATGCGTTGCCGCCAGTGCGAACAGGATCACCGCGACAAAACCGGGGCCAAGACCCTGATAGGCGGCCTGGAACACGATGGTCGTAAGACTTGCATCAGCGATACCAGACGGCAGGAAAAGCAGCCAGATCGGCACGAACAGGAGGGCATTCGGCACGTTGACCAGAACCAGCGCCTGGCGCGGTGTCACCTGCCACTGGCGCACACCGAAAATATAGATCGAAAGAACCGCCGACGCGGCCAGAAACAGGCCGATCCCCACAGCCACGTTTTTGCCGCCCTGAAGGAACCCGGCGCTGCCAAGCAGCAATGCCCCGGCAACGATCATGGCAATGCCGAGGATTTGCAGACGATCGGGAAAACTCGCTGCAAAGACAGCGACCAGCGCCGCCGTGAAAACGGGCAGCGCCCCATTGGCGAACACGCCGGCATAGGCTGCGGACGCCTCGCTCAAGCCCCAATACATCAGCATCGAATAGATGGCACCCGGTCCGCACAGCGACATCAGCGCAACGGCGTGAAGCGGCAGATGGCGCGGCCACCACCGGAAGACAAAGGGCAGCGTGATCGCACCGGCGACCATAAACCTGAGACCTGTTATGTCCGCCGGGGTAAGGCTTGTCGTCACCCCGGCCCGTGAAAACACGATGAACCCGGACCAGATGAACAGGACCCCGACGGCACTGGCAATTCCGAGATTGCGGTTCTGGGCGGCAGAAGACTGACTGTTCAATTCTAGGTTCACCTTTCGGGGAAAACTGGAAACTGTGAGGCTCAAGCCCCGCAAGGCGGCAATTGCAACATGTCGGAAGGCAAGGAAATTGGATTTCGATCCCTTCAATAAAGCCATTGCCGATGAATGCAACAACGGCATCTCCGGACGAAGCAATCAAATGCTCCAGCGCAAACGTTTCCGCGCCCGCGGCAAGGTCCGGCAGTTGCATCGGCGCGCGCCCTTTCCGGACAGCAAATCTCCCAAAGACCCAATTCTTTCCGGGATTTTGCGTCTCTTCATGAAATCTCCAGGTTCTCCTCACAAGAGCCCCAAGCACGCGCGCCCGCGCTGAACTACTTTTGCGGCGTCGCATCCACAAGACACCGTGGCAGACGGCAACCTTCGGACGGGAAGGTTCTGTCACGCGACCAGCGCCAACAAATCCGCCCAGCGCGGCCAAAAGGAAACAGACATGCACCCTCATCCTGGATCCCGTCTCACCTTCGACAAGCCCGGCCGGGGCCGCGTCTACAGCAGCATCTTGGAGACCATCGGCAACACCCCGCTTGTTCGCATCGGACGTCTGGCAACAGATGCCGGCTGCAAGGCTGAAGTTCTTGCCAAACTGGAATTCTTCAACCCGGCTGCCAGCGTCAAGGACAGGATCGCCGTCGCCTTGCTGGACGCCATGGAGGCCGAAGGCAAGATCGGACCGGGCAGCGTCATTGTCGAACCGACCTCCGGCAACACCGGAATTGGGCTTGCGTTCGCGTGTGCCGCCAAGGGGTACCGCTGCATTCTGACGATGCCGGACGGTTTTTCGCTCGAACGGAGCAAGATGATCAGGGTATTCGGTGCCGAGCTCGTCCTGACGCCGCGCGCAGGCGGGATCAACGCAGCGATCGAAAAGGCAACTGAGATCGTCGCCCGGACGCAAGGCGCCGTGATGCCCGGGCAATTCATCAATCCGGCGAACCCGGGCGTTCATCGCAGAACCACGGCGGAAGAGATCTGGACCGACACCAGCGGGGTGGTCGACGCCGTGGTGATGGGCGTTGGCACCGGCGGCACTCTGACGGGTGTCGCGGAGATCCTCAAGACACGCAATCGGGACATCCGGATCATCGCCGTGGAGCCGGAAGACAGCCCGGTCCTTGCCGGGGGAACGCACGCTCCTCACCTGATACAGGGGATTGGAGCCGGATTTGTCCCCGATGTGCTGGAAACCGACCTGATCGACGAAGTCATGGGCGTCAGCAATGAAAGTGCCATGGAAACAGCCCGGGCGCTGGCGCTGCGTGAGGGCATCCCTGCAGGCATCTCATCCGGTGCCGCCATGTATTGCGCATTGAATGTTGCCCGGCGCGAGCAGATGAAGGGCCGGACAATCGTAACTGTTCTGCCGAGTGGCGCGGAACGGTATCTGTCGACGGGACTCTTTGAGGAGTTTGGCGAATAGGGTGAACCACCGTCCCGGTGGGCGGCGGGATCAGACATGGTTTGACTTTACGTAATATCACGTGGAAGTCTTGACCCTGTCACAATCGACAGGAGCTCTGTTTATTGGCGCAGGGCAGCACGGCATCTGCATAGCTGGAGATTATCCGGACAGAGATCGACCACGGCCACCCGCCGGCCATTGAGAGCACGGAACATGGAACGAAAGCTGATAACAATCGTTGCTATGGATGTGGTTGGCTACAGCCGCATGATGGAGCGCGACGAGGAACAGACGCTCCGCCGGCTGAACGAGATCCGTGGCTCCGTGGTCGAACCGTCGGTTGCCCGTCACGCCGGACGCACCGTCAAGACAATGGGAGACGGAGCCCTTCTGGAATTCTCCAGCGTCGTCAGCGCGCTTCAATGCGCCATCGAGATTCAAAAGGCCCTTGCAGAAAAAAACACCGGTCCGGGCGGAGAAAGCCAGCTCCATTACCGGATCGGCATTCACCTTGGCGACGTCATTGCCGAAGGTGAGGACATCTACGGCGATGGCGTCAACGTTGCGGCGCGTCTTGAATCTCTGGCACAGCCGGGCGGCATCGTGCTTTCCAAGCAGGTCTTCGATCACATCGGTGGGCGCGTTGCGGCCGGGTTCACCCATCTCGGCGAACAGCAGGTGAAAAACATCAGCAGACCAATCGAAGCCTACAGTGTCCATCTGTCCGACAGGGAATCCGCGCCGGGCACCCTCCGGTTCGGAGCCTTTGAGCTCGATCCGGACCGGTTCGAGCTTCGGCGCAACGGCACACAGGTCGCCGTCGAGCCGCAAGTCTTCGATCTTGTTTCCTATCTGGCCCGGAACAGCGAACGCACGGTCACCAAGGAGGAGATCTTTTCACGGCTCTGGGGCGACCGTTTCGTGTCCGATTCCGCACTCAGCAGCCAGATCAAGATGGCCCGGAAGGTCCTGGGCGACGACGGCACCGCACAGCATACCATCCGCACGATCCATGGGCGCGGCTTCCGCTTTGTCGCCGCGCTGAAGCAGCCCGAACAAAAACCGGTTGAGAACGGCGTCCAGGTGCCCGAGGCGATGACCTACAAGATGGCAACGATGAAGCCGTCTGTCGCCATCCTGCCCTTCATCAACCTCAACACCGAACCGGCGGAAGACTATCTTGCCGACGGCATCACCGAGGACATCACGACGGCGCTTTCCAAGAACCGCTGGCTCACGGTGATCGCCCGCAATTCCACCTTTTCCTTCCGCAATTCCGCGGACGGCATCCGGGTGATCGGTGAGAAGCTCGGCGCGAGTTACATCGTGACCGGCAGTGTCCGCAAGGCTGGACAGCGGGTGCGCATCACCGTCCAGCTGGTTGATGCCGGAACGGAGAACAGCGTCTGGTCGGAGCGTTTCGACCGGGACATGAAGGACATTTTCGACCTGCAGGACGAGATCACCGAACTGGTGGCCTCGCGCATCGAGTCCGAACTCGGCATGACCGAACAGCGCAAGGCGGAGCGCCGCCCAAGAAAGAACCTCGGGGCCTGGGATCTCTACCAGCTCGGTGTCGCCGAATTCTACAAGTTCACGCCCGAGGCCAACCGACGCTGCCAGGACCTTCTGCGTCAGTCGCTTCAACTTGACCCGGACTTCGCAAGTGCCCATTCCCGGCTTGCCTATGCGATCGTGCTCAGCATGGTCTACTTCGATGCAGCGCCCGACGACGACCGCATGGACGAGGCCCTGATTGCCGCCAAGCGGGCCCTGGAACTGGACGATCAGGACGCGAACAGTTTCTTCACCATCGGGCGGGTGTACCTGGCACGGCGCGAATATGATCTTGCGATCGATGCGCTGGAACACGCGGTTGAACTCAACCCATACCTCGCGGTCACTTATTGCGGCCTCGGCGATTCACTCGCCTACGAGGGACGTCTGGACGAAGCGATCGAACAGTTCGAGATCGCCATTCGCCTGAGCCCGCATGATCCCTTCCGGTGGGCGTTTTATTCCTACCGGTCGCTGGCGCATCTGTTCAGGGGAGAATACGAGGACGCCGTTAGCTGGGCGCGCAAGTCCGTTCAGATTCCGAATGCACAATACTGGGCCAAGGCCCATCTCGTTGCCGCGCTCGGCCTGCTCGGCGAGACGGACCAGGCGGCGCGCGCCATTCGCGACCTGACCAAACTCAAGCCGGAATTCTCGATCGACTTCGCCCGGGAACATCTGTTCTACCTGAAGAAGGAAGACCAGATCGAGACCTATATGGAAGGACTGCGCAAGGCAGGCCTGCGCGAACATTCCTGACAAGCGGAGACTGAAACCCGACCCGGCGGAAGTGCACCGGGCAGGCGGATCGCTCCGCCCGCCTGGCGCGGTCTTTTTCACTCGGCAGGCACCACGGCTCTTTCGCGCAGGCCATCGCGGTAGAGAGCCTTGCCCAGCGCAAGACACATCAGACCCATGACCATCGTGAACGGCAGGGCACCGATGATCATGGCGCTCTTCAGCGCTTCCATCGGGTCTGCACCGCCATTGGTCTTACCGGCAATCAGCAATGTCCCGATCACCAGTGTCAGGATGACGCCCCAGACGATCCTGTGCTTGATGCCGGTCTGCTGCTCGCCGCCGGACATGATCGTGTTCATCACGAGGATGCCGGAATCGGCGGAGGTCACCAGGAAGGTCAGGATCAGCACGACGCACATCACCGTGATCGCGGCCAGGAAACCGCCGGAGAGCATCTGCCCGAGCGTGACGAACAATTTCGCCGTGTTGGACGCCCCGATGATCGCACCGTCCGCACCGCCCGTCAGTTCAAGGTCGATGGCCGTGCCGCCAAGGATGGTCATCCAGGCAAAACAGACAAGCGCAGGTGCAATGACGCATCCGATGATGAATTCACGCACCGAACGACCTTTCGAGATGCGGGCGAGAAACAGCCCCACGAACGGCGAGAACGCGATCCACCAGGCCCAGTAGAATGTGGTCCATCCGGCCTGCCAGCCGAACTGCCGGCCGGGTTCTCCGGCTGCGTAGGCCGCGGCAAGAACGTTCTCCGGCAATGCCGCCGCATCCCCTTCAAGCCCCGATTTGAACGCGTCGAATGATCCCCAGGCATTCGTCGCCCCGCCTCGCAGGGCATCCGCAAAGGGAGCGGCCTCCGGCGGCAGTGCCGCGGCAAATTCGGCGGCAGACTGCGGACCGAATGCACCGAAGCTCAGCGACACGTAGTGAAGAATGTAGTCTGCAAACGCGGATGCATAGGTCGTCATCGCAAACAGGAACGAGCCGAAGACAACGAAGGTCAAGAGCAGGATGATCGACAGCACCAGGTTGAGATTGGACAGGTATTTGACGCCGCGTCCAACCCCTGAAACAGCGGAGATGATCGACAGTCCCATGATCGCGACGAGACCGGTGATCAGACCGACGGTGCCGGGTGCGGGCGCATCGCCGGACGTATCCATCATCCACTGCATGCCGGTGATGGCGTAAAGGCCGTCGATGAACTGTGACACGCCGAAGCCGATGGTCACCGAGACACCGAGGATGGTTGCAACCACGCCCAGAACGTCGACGACATGGCCGAGAAACCCGTTCATCAGTCTGCCGAACAAGGGTGTCAGCGCCGTCCGGATCGTGAGCGGCATGCCGCGTGTATAGGCGTAATAGGCCAGCGAAAGTCCCGTCACCACGTAGATCGCCCAGGCATGAAAACCATAGTGAAGGAACGTGTACCGGTACCCGGACTGGACAGCGTTTTCACTGTTGGCAACGACATCACCGGCCAGCACGACCGGGTTCGACCCCCAGAGACCGAGCGGTTCGGCTGTTGCAAACACCATGAGACCGACACCAAGCCCCGCGCCGAACATCATGGAGAACCACGAAAACGTCGAGAATTCGGGGGCTTCGCCCGGCACTCCCATGACCCGGCTGCCCGTGCGCGGCAAAATGGCGATCACCAGAAGGAAGAACGAAAACAGCCCGACAATGACGATGTAAAAGCCGTTGAAGTCTTCCAGCAAACGCCAGTTGAGACTGCCCAGAACACCATTCGCATTTGCGGGCCAGACCAGCGCCCAGATGACCAGCGCCACCATGATCGCCTTGCTGAGAATTGCGATCTCGACGCTGTGTCCCTCGTAGAACCCGCCTGCGGACTTCTTGATCTGAAGATCGGTAAAAGGTTGTTTGATTGACATGTGTGACCTCCTGTTCACATGTGCCCTGACTGTCCGGGTGAAGTGTTGCCGGCAGCTCCCCGGCTGGCCGCCGGGCCGTTCAGGTGAGAACGGCTTCGATCTTTGCGAGCGTCGCGGCATTCAC
Source organism: Pseudomonadota bacterium (assembly GCA_039818365.1). Classification (GTDB taxonomy): domain Bacteria; phylum Pseudomonadota; class Alphaproteobacteria; order Rhizobiales; family Stappiaceae; genus Roseibium. The sequence continues at coordinate 10,063 of JBCBUA010000059.1, read as the reverse complement.
GGCAACGCCGTCTCCCCGTGCCGCCAGGCGCTTGGACCGCCTCCCGTCGCCGGGCAGGTGCGCGCCTTCCTGAAACCGGATCGCTTCGACCAGTTCGGACACGGTGGCATTGAAGCTGCCGCCGGACGTCGCGCCTGGGTCGATTGCGATGAAGCATTGCCCCGTCCGCGGCGGACCGCCTGCGGTTCCGGAAAAGGGAGACGCATTGATGCCGAGCGTCGCCCCGCTGAGCGCAGCGGCCAGGACTTCCGTCAGAAGCGCGATCCCGACACCCTTGTACCCGCCCGATGGCGCCATCGACCCCTTGAGCCCGACATTCGGGTCGGTGGTCGGGTTTCCGTCACTGTCCAGCGCCCATCCGATCGGGATCGGCTTGCCTTCGCGCGCATGTTTCATGACTTCGCTCTTGGCAATGGTGCTGGCGCTCTGGTCGATCAGCAGGGCGGGCTGACCGTCGGCGCCCGGAACCGCGATGGAAAACGGGTTCGTGCCGACAACGGGCTTTGCGCCGCCGGACGGCGCGATAGATGCCGGTGCATTGGTGAACCCGAGCCCAACCAGCCCGTCCTGCGCCAGCCGGAAGGTGTGATAGCCCAGAACCCCGCAATTATAGCTGTTCCGGATCGTCAGGACGGCGATGCCCTGCTCGCGCGCCGCGGGCACTAGGGCTTCGAACCCCAGATCGATCGCGGCATGCGCAAAACCTGTCGCGGCATCGACGGCAACCACCCCGGGCCTCGGGCGAGTTAGGACAGGTTCCGCCTTGCCGTCGACCTTGCCGCAGCGAACATGTTCGCAGTAGATCGGGATATAAGCGAGCCCGTGGCTGGCAACCCCGTCCGCTTCCGTTGCTGCCGTCGCGCGTGCAAGCGCGCGAGCGCCCTTCTCCGACGTGCCGGCCACCACGAGCGCCCGAAACGAAAGATCTTCGATTTCAGCAAGCGAGAGGGTTCGGGTTTCGGTCATGGATGCCCCTTGTCAGTCATTGTCGGAAAGGCCTGCACCGGCACCGCGCAGACGCGATTCGTCGGTGGCCGGTGCGTAAGTGCGATGCGCAAGCACGCCGAGCCGGGTCCAGCTGTCCGGATCGGGGGTCGCGCGGGCACCATGCGGCTGCCAGGAAGGGGTGGTTCCGGCCGGGCGCACCGTTATCCGTTCCGCCAGCTCCGGCAGCCTGTCGGCGCAAAGAAGGTTGCTGCCGTCAGTCATCGCGACGCGGCCGTCCGTCTCGACCGTCACGCAGCACCTCAGCTCCGCTGCCGCGTTCGCGGCAAATGGCAGGATCAACAACGGTACGGCAACCCGCCGCATGGCGACAGGACCTGACCGCAGGTTCTGAGCGCAGTCGGACAGGAACGCGCCTGTCACGAGGGGACACAGATCCCCGTCGCCCTGCCAGATTTCGTCGGTGGCGCGCGGTTGATGATCCGGCGATTGGGCGAGCCCCTTCTCCAGCAGCAAGGCAAGTGCCGCAACGCCGTCCTGCCCGTGATTTGACAGCCAGCGGGCCGCCTTGGAGGCTTCTTCCGCAAGTCCCCAGGAATATCCCGCGCCGCGAGCCGCGCGTTTCGCCGTGGCCTCGATTTCGTTCAGCGACAGCGTCATGTCGCAACCTCCGGATAGACCCAGAGGTCGGCATTGTCCGGCGTGAGGTCTTCTGGATAGGGGGCACCCGCATACATGCAGATCCGCACCCATCGATCGGAGCGGGGATCGAAATGAGTCGCACCGAAGAAGGACAGTTTCGCGCGCAGCATGTCGACCGGCATGATCGACGCGCTGATCGTGTTGTCGCGGATCTCGCCATAAGGTGCGAGACGGCCCATCTGGGCCCGCCTGACGGTATGACGGTGTTCCGGATGGCTGAGGAGAAACCGGGCGGCCGTATCTGCCGGGTCCCATGCCTCCAGTGCGCAAAGCGCTGCCGCCGCATCGCGCGCAGGGGCAAGGGGTTGTTCATAGGCGGCAATCGGTTCTTCGAAGCGTTCACCCATGCGCGGTTCCAGCTTTTCCTCCGACACGTACCAGGCGCGTGCGCAATTGGCGGGATCGGTCCAGTTGAGGTCCAGCGCCCAGCCGAAACTGTCCTGCAGCAAATCCCTGACCGCACTCAGCCGCATCGAGCCATCGATGCGGAAGGCATCCGGATTGCCGTCGGCCATGCACCCCGCCAATCCGTCAACGAGCGCGCCATAGGGTTCCAGAATGAGCGAGGCGACCAGCTCCTGTCCTTCCTCGCTCAAGGATTTCTCCGACCATTCGATGAGCGTGTTCCAGGGTTGCTCCGCGGCCGCATCCCAAGTGGCAAGATGCTGCGACAGGACCTTCAGGTCCACCTTCAGCCGCGCCAGCTTGTCGAGCTGTACCGGATGCTCGGAGCGCCAGCGCTCCACGGAGACCATGCTTTGCTTGACCAGGCGCCGGAAGGTCTCCGCGTCCTCGGGAGCCGCCTGCACCACGGCACGCACGCGTGATATCGCCTCTTCGCGCACCATCATCCAGTTGTTGAAGAGGATAGGGTGGTTGACGATGAAAGGCGCCATGCCGAGGCCGGTCGAGTTGCCAATTCCCAGGCGCCGCGCGATCGCCGGGTCCAGCGGCACGGCTTCCGGTCCGCCAAGACTGCCGGCCATGTGGTTCACGAGATCACGGACAAATGTCCGCGTCAGGTAAACGGACAGCATTTCGGCCTGGAATGGCGGTTGCATTTCTTCGCGGTCCGCGATCGCGTCGCGGTCGGCGGCACCGAACTTGCCTGACCCGTAGACGGCGGTCGTGCGCATCAGGTAACCGACGGCGTCAATCTGCTCCGGGTCCGGCTGCCGTCCCGACGCCAGCCGGTCGACCACATGCGTCCAGAGCCGGACCGAACGGTTTGCCCGCGACAGCGCCAATTCGTGCTGGCTGACGCGCCCGGCCTCCTGCAACGGAACATTTTTGGCAAGACGCTTTAGATCCGCTTCGCTCGGGACGCCGTCAAAGAGCGCAAAGGTCGTATCCCACGCCTCGGCAATGACCCGGTCCGATCTCTTTTCGGCCGGCAGGTCATGGGCGAAGGCGACCAGCGAATAGGCGCGCTCCGGTCCCTGGACCGTGTAGACCGCCCGGCCCACGCCGTTGTGGTCAATGTCGAACAATGGACGCGAAAACTGCCAGTTTTCCCGCGCCATCCGGCGCATCAGGATCCGCATGAAGCTGAGACGGCACTGATGCAGCGACCCAAGGCGGCTGAGCCGCATCATTTTTGCCGGCTCGCGCCGGGGAATATGCGGCTGATCCGGCGTCACCGCGACATCCTCCCGAAATTCTCGGCAAAGAACCGGTACCAGTTGTCCCCCATGATGCCGGAAATCTCGGCATCGTTCATTCCGACCGCGCGCAGACCGTCCTCGATGTTTCCGAAGTCCCTGTTGTCGCGGAACCAGGCGGGCATGTCGGGGAAACCGGGTCTGTCAGCCGAACCTTCGCCATAGTCGATGTCCCTGGTCCAACGTCCCACCCGCATCCATTCGACCACGCTGTCGGGCTGGTCCTGGCACAGGTCGGTGCCGAGGCCGAGATGCTCGACGCCGAATTTGTCGGCCGTGCGGGCGATCATCTCGCAGAAGCTGCTGAGACTGCATTCGGATTTGTCCTTCAGGTGGTGCGGGTAGATTGAAAATCCGAGCATGCCGCCATGTCCGGTCACGGCGCGGATGACATCGTCCCGCTTGTTTCGGAGCGCCGGTGCCCATGCGTGCGGATTGGCATGGGTTATGGCGATCGGCCGCTCGGAAATCTCCGCGGCGTCGATCGTCGAGCGATCAGCCGAATGGCTCATGTCGATGACCAGGCCGACGCGGTTCATCTCCCTGATGACCTGGCGGCCCATGCGGGTGATGCCGGTGTCCTCGTTCTCGTAGCAACCTGTCGCGAGCAGCGACTGGTTGTTGTAGGTGAGCTGCATGAACCGGGCACCCAGCGTGTGCACGATCTCCACCAGTCCGATATCGTCCTCGACCGGCGACGGGTTCTGGAAGCCGAAAAAAACCGCCGTGCGGCCGGTGCGCCGCGCCTCATCGATATCCGACGCCCACGCACCCTTCATGATGAGATCCGGGAACTGCTCGAACCAGCGGTTCCACTTCTCGAAGTTGAGCACGGTTTCCCGGAAATTTTCGTGGTAGGCGATTGTCACATGGATCGCGTCGACACCGCCTTCGCGCAGTTGCCGGAAGATCTTTTCCGACCAGTTGGCGTATTGCAGCGCGTCGATCCGCATCACTCCGGGCTCCCCGCGCTGATATAGGCTGTCTTGACCGTCGTGTAGAATTCCGCTGCAGCCTTGCCCTGTTCTCTCGGGCCGTAGGAACTGTCGCCCCGGCCCCCGAACGGGACGTGGTAGTCGGTCCCGGCAGTCGGCAGGTTGACGGTCACGACCCCGGTGCGTGCATTGCGGCGGAAGTGGTTGGCCCTGGCGAGGCTCTTGGTGACGATCCCGGACGTGAGCCCGAACTGCGTGTCGTTGACGGTCGCCAACGCCTCATCGTAACTGCCGACCCTGATCACGCTTGTCAGTGGCGCAAACATTTCTTCGCGGTTGATCCGCATCGTGTTGGTCGTGTTCAGGAAAACGCCCGGAGACATGTAATAGCCGTCATGCGCGCGATCCAAGCGCACCCCGCCACAGGCGAGCTCGGCCCCTTCGGACTTGCCGAGTTCCACGTAGTTGAGGTTCTCCTGCAACTGCTCACCGCTCACGACCGGTCCCATCTGGGTTCCCTGTTCAAGCGCATGCCCGACGGTCATCGCCCCGGCACCTGCCACCAGCTTGTCGACAAAGGCATCATGCACGCGCTCGTGGACGACCAGCCGCGAAGAAGCGGTGCACTTTTGCCCGGTTCCGCCAAAAGCGCCGCCAAGCGCGAGGGTGACGGCAAGATCAAGATCCGCGTCATCCATGACGGCAAGGGCGTTCTTCGACCCCATCTCCATCTGCACCTTGGTGAGGTTCTGGATAGCGGAAGACGCGATGCCCTTTCCGACCGCGACCGACCCGGTGAACGAAATCGCATTCACAAGCGGGCTCTCGACAAGACGCTGACCGACGGAACGGCCCGAGCCCATGACAAGGCTGAAAAGCCCTTTCGGAATATCCTGCCTTTCAATGATTTCCGTGAGTGCAACGGCGGATGCGGGCGTTATGTTGGCCGGCTTCCAGACGACCGCATTGCCGTAGCAGAGCGCCGGGGCAATCTTCCAGGAGGCCGTCGCGGTTGGAAAATTCCAGGGGGAAATGATGGCCACCACGCCAACCGGTTCGCGCCGGACGTCAATTTCGACCCCGTCGCGGACACTGTCGGCATTCTCGCCGATCTGGCGCAGGCACTCGCCCGCATAATATGTGAAGAATTGCCCGGCCCGGTAGACCTCTCCCCTGCCTTCGGCAAGGGGCTTTCCTTCCTCGCGTGAGAGCAGTCTCCCGAGTTCGTCGGCGCGGGTCATCAGTTCGGTGCCGATTTTCATCAGGACCGACTGCTTTCGCTCCAGGCCGTAGGACGCCCATTCGGTTTGCGCGGACAGGGCGCGCTCCAGCGTGACGTCCAGTTGATCGGGCCCTGCCTGCGCGTACAGGCCGATCAGGTCGCTCAGGTCGGACGGGTTGCGGTTCTCGATTTCGCTTGTCCCGGCCTGCCAGGTGCCGGCAATCAGGTTGAGATGTGTCACGTCGGGTCCAATGTTCCGGAAATCTGTCGTCAGACAGCATGGACATCCGGCGCGATATCAGTCAAACTCAATTAACTTAAATAAATTTCAGAAAAATTGAAACGTGTCCATCAAGATCGAAATGCTCCGCTGCTTTTGCACCGTGGCCCAGACCGGCAGTCTCGCGGAAGCGGCCGACCGCCTCGGCCGCACGCAGTCCGCAATATCGATGACGCTCAGGCAGCTCGAAAACCATCTAGGCAAAAGGCTGTTCGAAGGTGAGCGCAAAAACAGGTTGTCGCCCCTCGGCGAACAGGTGTTTGAACTTTCTCTCAGGCAGGTGCGCCAGTTCGAGCAGACAGTTCGCAGCATTGAAGCTGCGGCGGACGCCTCGCAGGGCCTGATCCGCATCGTCTCCGTTCCCTCCGTCGCGGCGATCCTGTTTCCATCCGTTCTTGAACACATGACACGGACGTTTCCGGGCGTGAAGGTGGAACTCCGTGACACGGACACGCAACAGGTGCTGGACGCGCTTGCCCAGGGCAAGGCCGATATCGGCATCGCGTCAGGACAGCATCCGCTCAATGGCGTCACGTCGACGCCGCTGTTCGAAGACAGGTTCGGCCTTGTCTGTGCCGCAGATCATCCCTTGATGAGCCGGACCGAGCCGCCACGGATTGCAGATGTCGCCGGCGCCCCGTTCATCCGCAACGCACTGTGTGATCTGATAAGGACGCCGAGCCTCATTGATGCGATTGAGAACACCGAAGTCACGATCCACAACACCCATTCGCTGATCACCATGGTCCGGACCGGACGCTGGGTCACCGTGTTGCCGGAGACCGTTGCCCGTTTCATTCCGGACACAACTGCGTTCAGGCCGATACAGGACCTGCCCGACAAGCGCGAGGTCTGTCTTTATGTCAGGCAGCGCACACGCTTCAGGGAACTGACGCATGAATGCGCCGACTTCATCTTGCAAACCGAACTCGGTTGAGTGTGAAATCCGTCAAGCCGCAGCGACGTCATTCAGGAACTCCCGGATCTCGTTGCGCAGATCCTCGGTCCGCTTGACCACATCGCTTGTCCGGCTTCCCATGTCGGCGGCGGCGGAACTCGACTGCTGGGCGATCTGCTCCACCTGCGCCATGTCGCCGACAACCGAGCGGGTCTGGTCCGCCGCTTCAAGAACGTTGCCCTTGATCGCATCCGTCGACTGCCGTTTGTTTTCCAGATCGCCGGCAATCTGCGTGGTGCAGTTCGTGACGTCGCCAATATCGGAAATGATTTTCTCGATGGCCTCGACCACGCGGTCGGTGCGCTCCTGTACCAGCGCGACCTGACCGGTGATCTGCTCTGTCGCCGAAGCCGTCTGCCCCGCCAGCGTCTTGACCTCCCCGGCCACGACTTCGAAACCCTTTCCGGCATCGCCAGCGCGCGCCGCCTCGATGGTCGCGTTGAGCGCCAGCAGGTTGGTCTGATCGGCGATCGCGTTGATCAGGGAGACGATCTCTCCGATGGATCTGGAGATTTCCGATAGGCTCTCGATTTCAGCGTTCGCCGCAGCCGCGTTCTGGTTTGCCGCCTGCGCAAGATCCGTCGCGTCCTGCGCCTGGCGGCTGATGGCCGTGATATCATTCGCCAGCACTTCGGCCGCCTCGGCCACCGCATCGACATTCTGGGATGCACCGGAAGACGCAGCCGCCGTGTCCCGTGCCCGCTGATCGGCGTTCTGGGCAACGTCCTCGAGCGTTCCGGAGGTGTTTTTCATATGCGCGAGGGCCTCGTTCACCTCGGACAGCAGATCGGTCATGCGGGTTCTGAACCCTTCGATCAGCGCTTCGACACGTTCCTGGCGCTCGACCGCCGCCTGTCCTTCGAGGCGCTGGCGCTCCTCCGTCAGTTCAATCGTCCGGTCGCGATAGTATCCGACCGCCCGGGCGATGTCCGAAATCTCGGTGTGGCCGTAGGCAAACGGAAGTTCATTGTCGAGGCCATCAGAGTCGGCAAGGTTCCGGATACCGCTGTTGAGCGCGTGAATGCAGTAGAGAATGGATTTGCTGAAATGCCAGGCGACGCCAAAAGCAAGCAGGAAAACGACGCCGAGGGCGATGGCAACGCCCCACATCCTCAGCTTCGAGTGCCAGACCATCGTCTCGAGCCTGGACCTGAGTTCCGCCGTGCTGACCTGTTGAAGGCCATCGATCGCGGCGAGGAACTCGCCGAAGCGTGCGCGCAGCGGAGACAGATCGATGGTCGTCCCGTCGGCGCCCTGACCGACCTGTTTGGCGACAAGCGCCATTTCACGCTGGAAATTGCCATTGGCCTGCCGGTAGACCTTTGCCGCCATGCTGAACGGTGTATCGTCGCTCGACGTTAATACGCCCTGGTCCGCGCGGGTCGCCGCGCTGATCGTGTCCGCGAGCACCTTGAACTGCCCGGCTCCGACCAGCACCGACATGGTATCGGCATGTTTGAGCTGCGGATTTCCGGCAACCCTTTCACCGTTGCGCACGAGCGCGCTGGTGCGGACCAACAGGTCCGAAAGCTGGCCCGCGACCAGGCCCGCCAGGAAATTGGTCTCCGGGGACCTGTTGGCGCTGACACCGGATTTTTCGCCAATGCAGAGATTGGCCCTGTGGGCCTGCGACAGGCGTCCGGCAGCAGACTTCGCCGGCTCTTCAGGCACGCATTCCGGGTAAGCGGCAAGGACGCTGGGTGGCAGGCTCTTGGCATCCTGCATGACCGCCTCCTGCCAAAGCGACTGCAGGGCAGGCAGGCTTGCGAGCTTCGCACCGTCCCGCGCGAGATCCTTATAGGCAGACAGAATGATCCAGCCGGCGCAGGCAACGATCGGCACCGTCAACACAACAACCAGAAGAAAAAGCCGCTTGCGGATTGTCAAAAGAAGCCTCCCGAATCGCGTTGGAACGCATTGGGAGAAAACCTAGTCCGAAATTACCAATAAATTCGAAACGGCATCAAAACCGGCAAACCGTCGCCCCAAGCCTATGGCCGCGCGCCTTAAGGACCGTCTTGCATGGCTGCGATGGCCCGGCGCATGAAATCCAGGAACAGGTCCTTTTCCTCATCGGAGAAATCGGCAAGCGCTTCCGCATTTTGCTTCAAAGCTTCGCCCAATGCCTCCGCTTCGAGCGACTTGGCCCTGTCCGTCAGGAAGATCTGCTGGACGCGTCCGTCATTCTCGCTTGCCTTGCGAATGATCAGGCCGTCCCGCTCCATGCGTGCGAGCGTGTTGGCCAGTGTCGCCTGTTCGATATCAAGCTGATGCACCAGTGCCTTTTGCGTCTGTCCGTCTTTGGCCCAGAGTGCAATGAGTGCCGGAAACACGCCCGGAGACAGACCCAGTGGCCTGATCCTCCGATGCAGCCCGGCTGCAAAGAGGCGCGCCATATGGTTGGCGAGATACCCGGCGGATGAATCTTTTTCAAACGTCATCCCTTGCATATATAATAGATAGCATACTATATAATAAAACATAGCTTGCTATGTAAAAGGTGAAACCATGCTCAAGAACACCCGTTTCAAATCCCGCACCCTGACAGCGCTCGCGCTTGTCGGCAGTCTCACAGGAGCTCCTGCAATGTCCGCAGACATCGAAACCAAAGACCCCGTCACGCTGATCAATGCATTTGAAGTCCCCGCAGACCAGGTCACCGACACCATCATCTTCTGGGAAAAGGCGCGCGATTTCCTGAAGGAACAGCCGGGCTACATTTCAACGCGGCTGCATCAGGCGCTTGGACCGGATGCAAAATTCCAGCTCATCAATGTCGCGCAATGGGAAAGCCCCGAGGCATTTCGGGCAGCAACCCAAAAGATGCGCGAGAGCCTGAAAATGCCCGAGGGACGCGGGCCGGTGTTCCATGCCGCGCTTTACCGCGTGATCCGGTTGGACGAGGACTGAGATCCTATCGCCGAACCATAGGTCCGCCCTCACCCTGCCCCTCACCCGACCTCTGGATGACCTCAAACCGAGAGGGATACATCTGCGCCGTCCCGGACCTGATCCGGGACCTGCCGGACAGATGTCATGAGACCCCGGCTCAAGGCCGGGGAGGCGCCACATCCCTTTTCGTCAATGAGAAATTTGCGCCCTGCATTTAGCGGGCTGCAAGCCCCGTCACCTCTCCCGCCGGGAGAGGAAGCCGGTGAAGCGCCGGACCCGTCTCCCGACCTCTGGAGGCCCTCAAACGAGACAGACACATCTGCGCCGTCCCGGACCTGATCCGGGACCTGCCGGGTACGCCCCATGAGGCCCCGGCTCAAGGCCGGGGAGGCGCTCAGGATCGCCACGCCGTTCTTTTCCAATGAGAAATTTGCGTCATGCATTTAGCGAGCCGCAAGCCCGGTCACC
>JBCBUA010000058.1:0-21838 GCA_039818365.1 Pseudomonadota bacterium | reverse complement strand
CGAGCGCAGCGAGACTGTCGAGATTGTGCGCGGGCGCGAACAGGTCGACATGGGGCAGGGCGGCCTGCATGCCGCCGGCGGTCGGTTCATACCCCTGCCAGCCGATCAGCGGATTGAGCCAGACGATGCGTTTGCAGCGCCGTCTCAGTTTCGCCATTTCATCGCCGAGGTCGTCCGGCGCGCCGGTGTCGTAACCGTCGGACAGGATCAGCACACAGGTGCGCGAATGAATGACCCGCGCCGCGTGCCAGCGGTTGAATTCGGCGAGCGCTTCGCCGATCTTGGTGCCGCCGCCGACCCCCTGGGCCATCAGCCCCATGCGGTCGAGCGCCCGGGCCGCATCGCGTTCCGACAGCGCCGACGAGACGTGCACGAGGCGGGTGTGAAACAGGAAGGCTTCGGCTTCGCGGAAATTGTCCAGCATGCCGTGCACGAAACGCGTGAAAACGGCGGTGTAGTTGTTCATCGAACCGGACGCGTCAAGCAGAATCACCAGCCGCAATTGTCTTTGCCGTGGCCCCTTGCGGATCAGTTCGATCGGCGTGCCGCCATGCGCGATCGAGTGCCGTATCGTCTTGCGGAGATCAAGCCGTGGCCCCTTTCGCTTCTGCTTGTCGCGGCGCGTCAGGCGCACTCGCATGGATCGGGCAAGACGTTCGGCCAGTTCATGTGCCTTTGCCGTCGCTTCCGGATCCTGCATCTTGCGGAAGTCGACCTGGCCGAGATTGTCGGCGATGCTCGCCCCTTCCCGCCGCCCTGACGGGCTGTCGTCGGTATCCTCGTCTTCTTCGCCCGGCTGCCGTTCGACATCGCCCGCAATCGTGTCCTGGCGCGTGCCTTGGGCGTCCATCAGTTCCCGGATCGTCTTCATGCTTTTTTTAGAGCTGGTGCCGGAGACCTTGACCCCGGACTTGACGCCCTTCCCGGCCCAGTAGGCATCGAAAAGCTCGTCGAACACCTTCCAGTCCGACAAGCGCCCGCAAAAAAGGGACCGGAACGCGCGCTTCAGTGTATGGGGCTTGCGCACGGCCGGGGTTTGCAGAAGGCGCAGGGCATCCTGTGTTTCTGCCAGGCCGACCTTGAAGCCGCTGTCCCGGAGCGAGCGCACGAAGCCAGCAAGACGCTGCCGAAGCGCGGCACCGATCTGTTCGCTCGTGACGGTCGCGGCGGCAGCCATGGCGTCACGCCACCTTGCCCAGGAGGCGGTCCGTGACCTCCTGCGTGACGCGCGACTGGTCTTCGCGGGTCTTCAGCACGCAGGCGAGCGTCTCGAAAACGAGGTCCCGGCTTTCATGGAGATTTTTCGTTCCCAACCCGAGGAGGGCAGCCGCCCAGTCAATGGTTTCGGCAACGCCAGGGACCTTTGTCAGGTCTTCCTTGCGCAACTTGCCCATCAGTTCCGCAATCTGCAGCGCGAGCGCAGCGTCGAGCCCGTCGATGCGGGCAAGCAGGATGCGCGCCTCACGGTCAGGCGTCGGGTAGTCGACATAGTGGTAGAGACAGCGCCGGCGCAGTGCGTCGGAGAGCTCGCGCGTGCCGTTCGATGTCAGCACGACGCGGGGAATGCTGGTGGCCTCGACGGTGCCGAGTTCGGGGATCGAGACCTGGTAGTCCGACAGGATCTCCAGCAGAAACGCTTCGAATTCCTCGTCGGCCCGGTCGACCTCGTCGATCAGCAGAACCGGTGGCTTTTTCTGGCGGATGGCGGCAAGGAGCGGGCGTTCCAGCAGGTATTTTTCCGAAAAGACGGCTTCTTCGACCTGCTCTGCCGCCGCGCCGGTCCCCTCGCGTGCCTTGATGGCGAGAAGCTGGCGCTGGTAGTTCCATTCGTAGATTGCGTCGGAGCGATCAAGACCTTCATAGCATTGCAGGCGGATGAGATCCGTATCCTCCAGTTTGGCGAGGGCCTTGGCGACTTCCGTCTTGCCGACACCCGCTTCCCCTTCCAGAAGCAGCGGCCGGTTCAGCATCTCCGTCAGCAACAGCGCCGTCGCCAGCCCGTCGTCCGCGACATAGCCGGTTTCCGAAAGCGCCTTCGCCAATTGTTCCCTGGTCTTGGTCATCCGATCCGCAACAAACAAGTAGGTTGATGAGCGGGCGTTGCCCGCGCTGATCCGCCGGGTCCCGGATCTTCGACACGGCTTTGCCGTGCTTGTCCGGGATGACGGGTCGTGAAGCTCTGCCTGGTTACGCCGGATTGGTGCAGCGCAAGCTGCGTGAGGATCCGGAAACCAGGGTTAAGCCGCGGGCATTGCCCGCGACTCTCTTGGTGGTCTCAGCCGTGTGCGCCGAGGTCCTTGGCGGCCTGCCAGATCCGCCACGAATCGTGCGGCATCTGGATGTGGGTGCTGCCCAGGAACTGGAATGCATCATTGACCGCGTTCGAGAACGCCGGAACACCGCCCACATTCGGGCTTTCGCCGACACCCTTTGCGCCGATCGGATGATGCGGGCTCGGTGTCACCGTGTGGTCGGTCTCCCAGTGCGGGGTCTCAACCGCGGTCGGGATGAAGAAATCCATGAAGGACGCGCCGAGCACGTTGCCGGTCTCGTCATAGCGGATCTCCTGGCCCATCGCGATGGCGAAGGCTTCCGTCAGGCCGCCATGGACCTGGCCCTCGATGATCATCGGGTTGATGCGCGTGCCGCAATCGTCGAGGGCGTAGAAGCGCCGCGTCGTGGCAACACCGGTATCAACGTCGATATCCATCACGCAGAAATAGGCACCGAACGGGTAGGTCATGTTGGGCGGGTCATAGTAACTGACGGCTTCCAGACCCGGCTCCATGTTCGGCGGCGGCGCATGATAGGCCGCCCAGGCGATTTCCTTCATCGACTTGCGCGCTTCCGGATTGCCTTTCACCTGGAACCCGTCGATATCCCACTCAAGGTCATATTCGGAGACTTCCAGCATATGGGCTGCGATCATCTGGGCCTTGTTGCGGATCTTGCGGGCGGCCAGCGCAATGGCTGCACCGGCGACCGGCGTGGACCGCGAGCCGTAGGTACCAAGGCCGTAGGGTGCCGTGTCGGTGTTGCCTTCCTCGACCATGATGTCCGCGGCCGGGATGCCGATTTCCGTTGCGATGATCTGAGCCCAGGTGGTCTCGTGACCCTGGCCCTGGGACTTCGTGCCCATGCGCGAGATCACCGATCCCGTCGGATGGACGCGGATCTCCGCGCTGTCGAACATCGCGACACCAAGGATGTCACAGTTCTTCGACGGGCCTGCACCGACAATCTCGGTGAAGAACGACACGCCGATGCCCATGATCTCGCGGGTCTCGCCACGCTTGAAGGCTTCCTGCTTGGCCTTTTGTTCCGCGCGCAGTTCACGGTAGCCGATGGTGTCCATCGCCTTCTGCATGGCCGTGTGGTAGTCACCGCTGTCATATTCCCAGCCGAGCGCCGACTGATACGGGAACTGATCCGCCTTGACGAAGTTCTTCATGCGCAGGTCGGCCGGGTCCATGCCCAGTTTCTGCGCCAGAACATCCATCGCCCGTTCGATACAATAGGCGGCTTCCGTCACGCGGAAGGAGCAGCGGTATGCGACCCCGCCCGGTGCCTTGTTGGTGTAGACACCGTCCACCGACAGGTGCGCCGCCGGGAAGTCATAGGACCCGGTGACGATGTTGAAGAAGCCTGCCGGCCATTTGGACGGGTCGGCGCAGGCATCGAAGCCGCCGTGGTCGGCGAGGACGTGCACTTTCAGACCGGTCACGGTGCCATCGCTCTTGGCGGCGATTTCCGTGGTCATGTGGTAGTCGCGGGCGAAGGACGTCGTGGAAAGGTTCTCCATCCGGTCTTCAACCCATTTGACCGGGACACCCGTGACGATCGAGGCGACGATCGAGCAGATATAGCCCGGATAGGCACCCACCTTGTTACCGAAGCCGCCGCCGATATCGGGTGCGATCACGTGGATCTTGTGCTCCGGGATCGTCGACAGAAGCGAGGCGACCGTGCGGATCACGTGCGGGGCCTGGAACGTACCCCAGACCGTCAGCTCACCCTTCACCTTGTCCATGGACGCGACGCACTGGCAGGTTTCCAGCGGCGACGGGTGCGTGCGGTGATAGGAAATCATCTCGTTGATGGTCACGTCCGCTTCGGCGAATGCCTTCGCGGTTTCGTCCTTGTCGCCGACCTCCCAGTTGAAGATATGGTTGTGGTGCTTGCGCGGACCGTGCGCGCCTTCGGTCTTGCCTTCCAGGTCCGGACGCAGAACCGGGGCGTCCGGCTCCATGGACTTGAACGGATCGACCAGGACCGGCAGCTCTTCGTATTCCACTTCCACCAGCTGGATGGCATCGTCCGCGATATAGCGGTCTTCCGCGACGACGAAGGCGACTTCCTGGTTCTGGTAGAGCACCTTGCCGTCGGCCAGGACCATCTGGACATCGCCCGCCAGGGTCGGCATCCAGGCAAGATTGACGCCTTTCAGATCCTCGGCGGTCAGGACCGCGATCACGCCCGGAATTTTCAGGGCTTCAGTGGCATCGATCTTGGTGATCTTGGCATGCGGATAGGGAGAGCGGACGAAATCGCCGAAGACCATGCCCGGCAGCTTCAGGTCGTCCACATATTGGCCCTTGCCCTGCGTGAAGCGGACGTCTTCCACGCGCTTGCGCTTGCAGCCCATGCCTTCCAGGGCGGCTTCGCGCTGTTCCCGTGTCGGGGTCATGTCGTTCATTCTGCAGCCTCCTGGGTTTCAGGCTGGTTGAGCTGATCGGCGGCATACTGGATGGCCTTGACGATGTTCTGGTAGCCGGTGCAGCGGCACAGGTTCCCGGCAATCCCCATGCGGATTTCTTCTTCCGTCGGGTTCGGGTTTTCCTTCAAGAGCGTGTGCGCGCGGGTGATCATGCCCGGCGTGCAATACCCGCACTGGAGGCCGTGCATCTGGCGGAAGCTTTCCTGAAGGGCCGACAGCGTGCCGTCGGGATTGGCCATTCCTTCAATTGTGGTCAGCTCCGCGCCGTTTGCCTGGGCGGCAAACAGCGTGCAGGATTTCACGGACATGCCGTTCATCTCGATGGTGCAGGCACCGCAATGGGAGGTCTCGCAGCCGATATGCGGGCCGGTCAGGTTCAGTTCTTCGCGCAGGAAGTGGATCAAAAGGGTGCGCGGTTCCACGAAACGCTGCACCTTCTTGCCGTTGACGGTCACGGTGACCGGGATCTGTTCGATATCACTCATGGGGTTTTCCTCGGTCGGTTTGTCAGGCGCCGGCGCGCTCGGAGGCGCGGGCGAGCGCGCGCTGCATCATGATGCCGGCCATCTTGGTGCGGTATTCCGCCGGGCCGCGTCCGTCGGACGCCGGGTCGGTGATCGCCTCCGCGGCCGCGACCGCGTTTTTGATGGTGGCGTCGTCAAGCGTGGATCCGGTCAGGATCGTGCTCGCGTCGGCGGCGTAGAGCGGCGTGTCCGCGACGTTGGTCAGCGCGACCGAGCAGCTGGCAACCGTGCCGCCATTCATCGTCAGAACAACGGCCGCAGCCGCCGTGGCGTAGTCGCCGACCTTGCGCTTGAGCTTTTCATAGGCATAGCCGTGTCCCGCCGGGGGCACCGGGATCTTGACGGCTGTGAGGATTTCTTCCGGCGCCAGCGCCGTGAAATAGGCGGCCTCGTAGAAATCGCGCGCGGCGACGTCCCTGTCGCCGTCCGGTCCGGTCAGGACATAGGTGGCGTTAAGACACTGCATCAGGCCAGGCATGTCGTTGCCCGGATCACCATTGGCAACGTTTCCGCCGAGCGTTCCCATGTAGCGGATCTGCGGATCGGCAATCAGCAGCGACGTTTCCCTGATGATCGGCAGCTTGGCGGTCAGAAGGTCCGAGTGGATCAACTCGTGCTGGGTCGTCATGCACCCAATCGTGATCGTGCCGCCGTCCTCGCTGATGCCTTTCAGGTCGGCAATGCCGCCGAGATCGACAAGGTGCTCCGGGGCCGCCATGCGCAGTTTCATCATGGGGATCAGGCTGTGGCCGCCGGACAGCGGCCGGGCTTCGTCGCCGTGGCTTGCCAGGATGGCAACGGCTTCGGCCACCGATGATGGCCTGTGATAGGTGAATTCACCGGGGATCACGTTCTCTCTCCTCCCATTCGCGGTCCCGGATGTCTCCGGAACCGGGCGCCGTTTGCTGTCTGTCGCGTCCAGACCCAGTCATTCGGCAAACACAGACCGCCACGCTTTAGCGGCGGAATGTCACATGCCTTTAGGGTGATGAGGGGTGCACTGCACACTCAAGAAACCATTCACAGACGGCTGCGTGCAATACATCGAAGGCGGCTGCCCGGCCCACGAAATGCGTCAGAATGCCTGACGTATTTCACGAAGTGCAGTGACCACAGACTCAAGAGTTTGCGGGAAAGTCCCTGAAAAGTCGGCGCTTAATGCGCGCTTTCACGGCGCTGGAGGTTTTGGCCTCGAATGAGGCGCATTTCGTGCAATTCGCACGAATGGCGGTAAAAAATCGATATTTTTGCGCTGCACACACATCAGCTTCAGCGCGTCCCGCCGCGCTCGGGTCACTGGGCGGGGGCCGCCTGATCCTGTTGGTCGGAGGCGTCTGAAAGGGCGGTCAGCCTCTCGCGGATGCGGCTCCATCTGGACCGGCTGACCGGAACCGTTTGCGCGTCGCTGCCTTCCAGCACCAGCACGCCACCGTCGCCGGACCGTTTGAAACTGGTGACCCGGGACAGGTTCACGATGTGACTGCGATGAACCCTTTTGAAAACTTTGGAATCGAGTTGCTGTTCGGCCTCGCTGATCGACAGCGGACAGAAATGTTCCCGTTCGCCATCATAGAGTTTGGTGTAGTGGGCATCGGCATGAATGGCGGAAATCTCCGAGACGCTGATCTGCGTTTTTTGGCCATCGCGTTCGATCGGCAGCGTGCGTCTTGAGGCGGAAGCCGACGCCCGGGGCTTGGACGCAACCGCCTGCAGGCCTGCGGCGGGCCTGCGGGAGGCGTCTTCAGCCGCCTGGGCGCGTTCACCGTCTCCGGTATCCGGGGCCTGTGCCGGTTCCGTGTCCGGCAGAGCCTCGTCCGGATTTGCACGCGAAGGCGTTACCGTCTCGCTTGGAACGAGCGCCAGAAGGAAGAGACCCGACACCAGGAAAGCGACGCAGGACACGAAGATGGCGAGGGTTCCCGGTCCGAGCGAGGGGGCGGACAGTGCGTCCGCGTTCTGCGTCAGTTCATAAGTCAGTCCCGTCATCGCGGTGTAGTGCATGGCCGAGATGGCAAGCGCCATCACTGCTGCCGAAATCACGAGCGGGGGACGCCTGCCGAGCCCGAACAGCAGCCAGAGTGCCAGGCCGGCAGCGTTGAAGGCGATCAGGAAACTTGCCAGCACATAAGTCGGGTTGTGTGTCATTTGCAGCGAGGTGTGCAGGGAATACATGCCCAGATAGTGCATCGTGCAGATGCCGGCGCCCATGACGAAGGCCGCGAGCCCGAGCCTGACGGATGTGAGCCGCCGGTTGCTTGCGGTAAAGACCGCAACGCCGACAACGAGCACGCAGACAAGAAAGGACAGCAACGTCGGCAGCACGAGAAAGTCGACGCCGAGCGGAAACTTCACGGCGAGCATGCCGACAAAATGCATGGACCAGATGGCGAGAGCCAACGTTAGCGCAGCCCCAGCGAGAAGCAGCCGCCGCCTCGGTTCAACCGCGTTTCTGACCTGAACGGCCAGGCTCAAGCCAACAAAGCTTCCCTGAAAGGCCATCACCAGGGAAAGCGCAACGAGCCAGGGCTCGTGCGTCACTGTCATGCCGAGGCTCTCCTCCCTCGTTGCCCGGTCCGCATCCGGACCGCACTTCAAATCGCATGATAGGGGAAAGGAAGAATGCCAGCAACGATGACCTTCGGGTTAGGCACGGCGTGGGGTCAGCTTATCGCGCTGCTTTTACTCAACAAACCAGTCCCGTGCGTTTTCATGGCAAATCCTGCGAATGAGACCATCGGTCAACTCCCTGTCATCGGGCAGACTGCCGTCTTCGAC
Source organism: Pseudomonadota bacterium (assembly GCA_039818365.1). Taxonomy (GTDB): domain Bacteria; phylum Pseudomonadota; class Alphaproteobacteria; order Rhizobiales; family Stappiaceae; genus Roseibium. Next base: position 13,822 of record JBCBUA010000058.1, on the reverse strand, counting down.
CCATCGGCCAACCATCCTGCAAACCAGACGCCTGTAATATTCGTGCCGGGGAAAGGAGAGAAACGATCTCGAATCGGTCAGCATGCCGATGAAGCGCGACAGGAGGCCCATCTGGGCAACCTGGTTGAGATGCCGTTCCATGCCTTCCAGCTGGTCGTTGAACCACCACGCCGGCCCGGACTGGATCTTGCCCGGTTCCGAGCCGTCCTGGAAATTGCCGGCGATTGTGACCATCACCTCGTTCAGCACCGGGTTCAGGCAATAAAGAATGGTGCGCGGAAGGCCGTTGCGATTGTTGATCTGATCGAGCAGCCGGTTCAGCGGACCGGCAACTGGCTGGTCGGACATGGAATCGCCGCCCATATCCGGACCGAGACTGGCAAAGAGCCTGCTGTTGTTGTTCCGCAGCGCCCCGATGTGGAATTGCATGACGATATTGTGTTCCCGATAGGCCTGTCCGAGCTCAATCAGAACAGCGGCCTTGAAATCCGCATCGTCCCGCGCAGAAACCGGTGCGCCATCAACGGCTTGCACAAGGATCCGGTCGAGGTCGCCTTCCTTGCGTTTTTCAAAAGGTGGCAAGACGTTCAGAGCGTGATCACTCGCTTTGCAGCCAAGGGTGATGAAGTGATCCAGCCGGTTGAGCAGGGCTTCGATCAGATCGCCGAAACGCTTGATCCCGACACCTGATACCTCTTCGAGCTTGCGGCAATAATCCGCAAATCCCGGTGCGGACGCTGAAAGGGCCCTGTCGGGCCGGAAACTCGGTGCGATCGCGAAGCCGAGATCGGGATCGGCTTGGGCCTTGGCGTGGTGCGCAAGATCATCGCAGGGGTCGTCGGTGGTGCCGACATAGCTGACATTCATCTGGTGAAGCAGTCCGCGCGCACTGTGGCTTGCCTGTGCCAGTGTCTGGTTGGCGATGTCCCAGACTTCGGCAGCCGTGTCCGGACCAAAGACGCCGTCCCAGCCGAAATAGCGGCGCAGTTCCAGATGCGTCCAATGGTAGAGCGGGTTTCCGGCGCAGTGCGGAACGGTCGCTGCGAAGGCATCGAATTTCTGCCGGAAGTCTGCTTCACCCGCCACCAGGGTTTCCGGCACGCCGTTCCAGCGCATCGCGCGCCATTTATAGTGATCGCCTTCCAGCCAGATTTCACCGATGGAGGTCCAGTGTTTGTCTTCCGCAATCGCGGCCGGATCCAGGTGATTGTGAAAATCGACCAGCGGAAGCGGGGCGGCCACCTCATGGAAGAGGCGGCGGCTCGTCGCCGTGTCGAGGAAGTAATCCGGCCCAAGAAACGGTGCGGTCATGAATTGCGTCCTGTTGTCAGAGCGATGCGGCGATCGAGTTCAATACGCCGTCGGCACCTATGGCATCGTAGGCGGACCGGATCTTGCCGGTAAAGACCGGTGAGGCTGGAAGATCCGTGCCGAACACCTGTGTGAGTGCCAGAATGGTGTTCACGTAGTCGGCACCGTCGCATCGTCCTGCAATCGTTCTGATCTGATCGGAGAGCGGGTCGTTCAACGGAAGCGAGGCACCGGATTGCGAAACGCCACGGCAATAGTGCATCCAGCCGGCGATCGCGAGCGCGGAAAGCGGCCAGTCGCGGTCCGTTGCAAGGTGATCCTTGATCGGTGCAAGCAGCCTTTGCGGCAGTTTCTGGCTCCCGTCAGATGCAATCTGTGTCGTCTTGTGTCGCAGCGTCGAGTTTGAAAACCGCGTGATGAGATCGCCGGCGTAACGGTCTATATCGACGCCGTCCGGAACATGGAGCGTTGGCGCCTGCTCGCGCAGCATGAGCTTCTTCGCAGCTGCCTTCAGAACGGGATCGTTCATGCAGTCCGAGATCGTTTCCCTGTCCGCCAACGCTCCCAGATAGGCCAGAAAGGAATGTGATCCGTTCAGGAGGCGCAGCTTCATCTCCTCAAAAGGGGCAACGTCCGCAACAAATTGCGCTCCGGCAAGGTCCCAGGCAGGACGTTCGCCCGCAAAACTGTCTTCAATGACCCACTGGCGGAAGGGTTCACACAAGATGCCGTTTGGATCGGGTCGCCCGAGGGCCGCGTCGAGTTTCTGCTGCGATGCCTCCGTCATGGCGGGCGTGATCCGGTCGACCATGGAACAGGGAAAGCGGCAGCTGGTCTCGATCCAGGCCTGCAGGTGCGGGTCAAGATGCCCGGCATAGTCGAGCAGCGCCTGGCGGATCAGGTGACCGTTGGCCGGAAGATTGTCGCAGGAAAGAACGGTCAGGCCGGGTGCGCCGGCAGCCATGCGCAGGGCCAGCCCCTGTGCGATGATCCCGATCGCGGTTTGCGGTTCGCCGGGATTTGCCAGGTCCTTTTGAATGCCGTCGTGAGCAGGATCCAGCCTGCCCCCGGAAAGACAGTAACCCTTTTCGGTGATGGTCAACGTGATCACGCAGAGCCCGGGATCGGAGATCCGGGAGAGTAGTGCGGCCGTGCCGTCTCGCCGGGCATGCAATGTGCCGGTGACGCAGCCGATTTCGCGCAATTGAATGTCGTCGTCGGACATTTCACCAACCGTGAAAATGCCGCCTGCCTGATCCAGCTGCGTCAGCTCATCCGCACCGGAGTGAAGCCGGGCGGCGATGACGCCCCAGTTCCCGGATATCTGCCGCAGCATGTCGTCGTGGAACACCATGACATGTGCCTTGGCAAAGGCACCGAAGCCAAGGTGCAGCATCCTTGGTTGCAGGGTGCTGCGGTCATAGCTGATGCCTTGAAGGCGGGACGATGTTTCGGACATGATCTACCGGGCCGGATTGAGACTGAGTATATCGCCCGCTGAACGGGCGTGATCGTTCACGATAAGACCGGTTTGACCGGCAAGCCAGATACGGGCGCTGGAATAAGCCGGTGTCCAGTCGCCGGACCGGGACCAGTCCAAGTGCGGCATGCCGTCTTTGTGCGAGAGGTCAAATGTCGTGAGGCAATGCCGGCCGCTCAAGGCGTCCCATGAGACCCCGTCGTCGTCGTAGGCGCTGGACGTGCGCAGCGGACAAATTTCGGGCTGCGGATAAATGCGCCAGGTGCGGGTCGTGTCGGAGGCGGCATCGGACCGAAGATTGGGCGCGGCCATCGGCAGCACGGCACCGCCGCGGACAAAGAGCGGAATGGTGTCGTCTGTTACGGGAACCTCCAGCACAGTACCGCCCTGATGCCAGCTGCTGCCGTCGAAGGACCACCAGCCATCTGCGTTGGCGGGTAGCGTTACGTGCCGGATATGGGCGCCCGGCTCGACAACGGTCGCCACAAGCAGATCTTTTCCGAGCAGGAAATCGAATTCCGCTGTCCTGCAGTTCGGGTCATCGGCGTGATCCAGGAACAGGGGCCGCAGCATGGGCTCGCCGTCGGTGACCGCCTGATGGAGCAGGGTATAGAGATAGGGGATGAGCTGTGCCCTGAGTTTCAGCGCGTCGCGGACGAGCGGCGTGATTTCGGGATACATCCACGCTTCGTTGGCCGTTCCGTCATCGTTCCAGGAATGGATGGTGAAACGGGGATGAAAGATGCCGTTTTGCACCCAGCGCAGAAACAGTTCCGGGTCGGGTCTCGGCCCGGCGAAACCACCGACATCGTGTCCGGTATTGTAGAAGCCGGACAGGCTGAGACCGAGCCCCATCGGAATGTTCCAGCGCAACGTGTCCCAGCTTGTATAATTGTCTCCGGTCCAGGTCTGTGCGTAGCGCTGTGTGCCGGGCGAAGCGCACCGCGAGATCAGGTAGGGCCTTTTGTCCGGCTGGTCCCTTTGCTGGGCCTCGAACGAGGCGCGTGTCATCAATTGGCTGTGCAGGGGCCGGATCAGACTGACCGGGATCGGCTCGCCGAAGCCTGCGCAGATCGCATCATCGTCCCAGACTTCGTATTCGTTGTTGTCGTTCCAGGTGCTCTTGATGCCCCGGTCGAGCAGCTTGGCGGTGACATTGTCCTGCCACCAGCGGACGGTGGCCGGGTTGGTGAAGTCGAGATGGGATCCGGTGCCGTCCCAGAAGGGGGACGTCTCGGGCTTGCCGCTTTCGCTGTCGCGGATGAAAAGACCGGCGTCGGCAGCCTGCTCATAGAGCGGGTGATCGTCCAGGAGTACGGGCTTGATATTCGCGATGAGGTTTATTCCAGCCGCGGCATATGCGGCCGTCAGTGCTTCCACGTCCGGGAAGCGGCTGGTGTTCCAGTGAAACACGTAGCGCCTGCCCTCGATCGCCGTGTAGCCGGAGGACAGCTGGAAACTGTCGCATGGCATGTCTTCCGCATCGAGTTTTGAAAGAAACGTCTGCAGCCGTTCCTGGGCATTGTCCGAATCCGTGTAGGACATGGTGGAACCGGAATAGCCCAGCCCCCAGCGCGGCATGAAGGCCGTGCCGCCGGTCAGCCAGTGGTGGCGCTTGACGATATCGAGCACCGAAGGTGCCCAGCTGAAGTAATACTCAAGATCTCCGTCTTCGGCCCGGAATGCGCGGAAGGGCGGGTGGTAGTTGTCCTTCTCGTTGCCGAGATCGAACCAGCAGGACGACAGCGTGTCGTAGAAGAGACCGCAGGCGCCCAGAGCACCCTTGTCGGTAATCGTGAATGGGATGTGCTTGTAAAGCGGGTCCGTTGTTCTGGCGTCATAGCCGAGCGCATCGAGATTGCGCATTTCGAACCGCCGCCCGGACCGGTCCAGCGCTCCGGACTTTTCCCCAAGACCGTAGAAGGTCTCGTCGGCGTGCCTGAGAAGATGGTGCTGGTTCCTGTGATCCTTGCGCCCGAGCATGTAGGCATTCAGCGGCCTGTCCCGTGCGACTTCCTGCCATCGGCCGGTCGCCGCATCGCGCGCTTCCCAGGTGAGTGCAAGTGGTCGACCAATTTTGAGACGAAGCGTCCCGGTTTCGAGTGTCAGGCCGTCTTCGTTCTCGTCCAGGTGGAAACCAGGGCAGGAAAACCCGGTCGTATCCACGCGCTTTCTGCCTTCAAAGGGGGCGTCTCCCGCAGGAGCGATGGCCCAGGTGCGGTCGAGACGGTATGTCCCGTCCTTCAGAAGCGAGACCCGGATGAGGTCGTCTTCAAGAACCAGAATATTGAAATGGTGCCGGCCTTCGACATTCAGGCACACACCGTTTTCGGTGCGCGCCAGGAATTGCCAGGCATTGAGTGCTTTCATGGTTCTAGTATCCAAGAAGGAGGCGCGGCAGGAACAGGCTGAGCGCGGGGAAGTAGGTTATCACCAAAAGCAGGGACACCAAGACCGCATAGAAGCCAAGCATCGGCTTGATGACCTGGCCGATCTTGACGCCGCCGACCGAGCAGCCGACGAACAGTGCCGACCCGACCGGCGGCGTGCAAATGCCGATACACAGGTTGAACGTCATGACCACGCCGAAATGGACCGGATCCATGCCCAGGTCCTCAACCACGGGCAGGAAGATCGGCGTGAAGATCAGAAGGGCCGGGGTCATGTCCATGAACGTGCCGACCACGAGCAGCGCGATGTTGATGATAAGCAGAAGCACAATCGGGTTTTCGGACAAGGCCAGCAGAGCGTCGGAGATCGAATAGGGAATATCCGCAAACGCCATGGCCTTGGACATGGCGATGGAGCACCCGATCATCAGGAGCACGATGGACGTCGTTACCGCGCTCTCCAGGATAATACCCGGGAGTTCCTTCAAGGTGATTTCGCGGTACCAGATGACGGCAAGGAAAAGCGTGTAGACGACCGCGACAGCGGATGCTTCGGTGGCCGTGAAGATACCGCCGATGATGCCGCCCATGACAATGACGATCAGGCCGAGCGGCAGCATCGCATCCGCCGCTTTTTTCACGACCTCGCTTCCGCTCGGGCGCTCGGCGACCGGATAGCCGCGCCGTTTCGCGATGATCCCCGCGACGACCATGAGGCTCAGACCCATGAGGATGCCGGGAATGTATCCGGCAACGAACAGGGCCGCGACCGAGGTGCCGTTGGTGATGAGCGAATAGACGATGAAGGTTGAACTTGGCGGAATGAGAAGGCCCGTCGGGCAGGACGCGATGTTGACCGCCGCGCTGTAGGCCGGATCATAGCCTTCCTTCTTCTGCAAGGGCGCCATGACGCCGCCGACAGCAGCAGCGGAGGCGACCGCGGAGCCGGAAATCGAGCCGAACATCATGTTGGCAATCACGTTGCAATGGGCAAGGGCGCCGGGCAGGCGACCACCCAGGACCTTCGCGAACTCGATCAGGCGCATCGCGATGCCGCCGCGGTTCATGATGTTGCCCGCCAGGATGAAGAACGGGATGGCCAGCAGCGTGAAACTGTCCAGTCCCGAGGCCACCTGTTGTGCAACGATATAGACCGACTGGTCGAACGACATGAACAGCAGGAAGGTGGCAAAGGCCGACAGTCCGATCGAAAAGGCGATCGGCACGCCGAGAATCATGAGCAGTGCAAACGTCCCGAACAGGACGAGGACAGACTGGATATCCATTAAAAGGCCTCTCGTTCCTCAATTTCCTGCTTGGGTCAGTCGAGAGGCCCGCCCGCTTTGGGCGCGCCTTCCTGATCGTTCGGTCCTCTGCCGGACCGGAAAAGGTCGGCCAGAAAGGTGAGGCAGTAGTAGAAGATGCAGATCCCGGAAAAGGGGATCGCGATGTAGACAAGGCCCATGGGAAGCCTGAGTGCGGGGGAGACCTGCCCGGTTGCCAGCGTCCGGTTCACCAGATCCATGCCGCCATAGATCATGACCAGGGCAGCGAATGTTGCGATGGCAATGATGATGGCGGCGTTGATGGCGAGCCGGAGGTTGCCGTGCGTGATCTGCGGCAGCAGGTCGATGGCCAGGTGCCGGCGCTGGCCGAGCGTATAGGCGCCGCCCAGAAGCGCGACCCAGATGAACAGGAAACGTGCCATTTCGTCCGTGACAGTGCTCGGGCTTTCCAGCACGTAGCGGGAGAAGACCTGCCAGATGACGCAGGCGACAAGAACGGCGAATGCCAGGGTGATGACAAGGCGCAGGACAAGGTCCACGCCTCTTGTAATGCTCGTCACGATCGTCCTCCCAGACCGGCCCGCAATGCGTTTGCGCATGATGATAGCGGTGCGTGCCCGTGTAAGACATGCGTCAAGAAATAAAATTGGTCAACCAATTTTATAAAAAAGGTTGACTGATTTTCTAAATTGGACGAACAATTCGCCATCCGCAGCGTTCCGTGCTGCGAAACCGCAGCCGGTGCGGTGCCTTTTCGAGGTCTGTTTCTGCCCGGCCTGCATTTGGGAGGAAATCATGATGAAGTTCGCCAAGCTCGCGGCCGTGCTGGCCGCAGGCGTTGTTGCAATTGGAAGCGCTGCCAATGCAAAGACCTTGCGTCTCAATCACAACAACCCGGAAGACCACCCGCTGCACAAGTCGATGGAATTCATGGCTGACCGTCTTGAAGAGGCGACCGGCGGCGATCTCAAGATCCGTATCTACGCCAATGCGCAGCTGGGCACCCAGCGCGAGTCGATGGAGCTGATGCAGAACGGATCGCTGGACATGGCCCGCTCCAACGCGTCTGAGCTCGAAGCCTTCGAGGAATCCTACGGCGCGCTCAACCTGCCTTACATTTTCGTGGATGCCGACCATTATTACGACGTTTTGAGTGGTGACATCGGCTCGGATATTCTGGCCGCGTCCGAAGACAAGGGTTTCATCGGGCTTGCGTTCTACATCGAGGGTGCGCGCTCCTTCTATGCCAACAAGGAGATCCGGTCCCCTGCCGATCTTGAGGGCATGAAAATCCGCGTGCAGCCCAGTCCGTCCGCGATCCGTATGGTGGAACTGCTCGGCGGCAATCCCACCCCGATTGCCTGGGGTGAACTCTACAGCGCGCTGCAGCAGGGCGTCGTCGACGGGGCAGAGAACAACCCGATGGCCCTGACATCAGCGCGGCACGGCGAAGTGTCCAAGGTCTATTCCGATGACGGCCACACCATGATCCCCTCCGTGGTTATGATCTCTTCCAAGAGCTGGAACGAGTTGTCGGATGAGCACAAGGCGGCCCTGACGAAAGCAGCGCGCGAGTCGATGGACTTCCACCGCGAGCAGTGGGACGCCATGAGCGCGGCGGCCGTTGAAACCGCCAAGAACGAACTTGGCGTCAAGTTCATCGAGGTCGAGAAGGGACCGTTCATCGAGGCGGTTCTGCCGATGCACGAGGAAGCGGCAGAAAAGTCGCCGGTTGTTGCCGATCTGATCGGCCGCATCAAGGCGATCGCACCGCAGTAGGAAGGTCCAACCGGAGCCGGACAGATGCTCGAACGTTCGAAACTCGCCGAAAATGCGCTTCAGGCGCTGCATGACGAGGACTACGATCTTCCGTTCAACACGCAGTCGCTGAACCATGACAGTCTGATTTTCATGGGTGGGCGGGCATGTGAAAGCCTTAACGGAAACTGGAACTTCTGTGTGGATCTCCTGGACACCGGCCTCCGGCAGAAATGGTTCGCCATGCTGCCGGAGGCGCCGGAAAACCGGACCGAGCCCTGGGACTACGATCCCTATATGGGCGAGACGGTGCCGGTGCCGTCCAACTGGGCGGTGCTGAAAGACAAATGGTATTTCTTTGAGGGCAGTGCCTGGTACACCCGGCCGCTCGACGTTGAGACATTAGACGAAGACAAGCGCCGGTTTTTGCATTTCGGTGCCGCCAGCTACGACTGCAAGATCTTTCTGAACGGTGCGTTCCTGGGCAATCATTATGGTGCATCGACGCCCTTTTGCGTGGAACTGACGGGCCTGTTGAATCCGGGCCGAAATTGGCTCATGGCCTGCGTCAACAACACCCGCACCCGCGACCGGGTGCCGATGCGCAACACGGACTGGTTCAACTATGGCGGCCTTTACCGCGATGTCAGCCTCTTTGAGACACCGCGCGCCCTGATCAAGGATTTCTTTCTCTACCTCGTGCCCGACGGCACGTTTTCGAACGTCTGCGCGGAGGTCGAAGTCTGCGGAGCAACTTCGGGCGAGGCAAGGCTCTCCATTCCCGGTCTCTCGGTCGAGGCAACGATCCCGGTCCGCGACGGCAGGGGCCGGATCACGCTCGCCGTAAGGCCGGAGCTCTGGAGCCCCGACAGCCCCGTGCTTTATGATACGGACCTCATTTTCGGCGCGGACCGCGTTTCGGACCGGGTCGGGTTCCGCCAGATCGAGCGGGACGGCACGGAGATATTGCTGAACGGCGAGCCCCTGTTCCTGCGCGGCATATCCGTGCACGAGGATGACGCCGCGCTCGGCAAGGTGACCAACGAAGCCGATCTGCGGCGCAGGTTCGAGCATGCCCGGGACCTAGGCTGCAATTACCTGCGCCTGGCACATTATCCCCATGATGGTCTTGCGGCACGCCTGGCCGATGAACTGGGTTTCCTTCTTTGGGAGGAAATCCCGGTCTATTGGGCGATCGACTTTGCCAACCCGGCCACCTTGCGTGACGCGGAAAACCAGCTCACCGAACTGATCAAGCGGGACCGCAACCGGGCCAGTGTGATCATCTGGTCCGTCGGCAACGAAAATCCGGACACGGATGCAAGACTGGACTTCATGCGCGGACTTGCCGAAACCGCCAGGAAACTCGATCCGACGCGGCTGACATCGGCGGCCTGTCTGGTGAACCACGCCGCCAACCGGATCGAGGACCGGCTGACAGACCATATCGATATCATCGGCCTGAACGAATACTACGGCTGGTACGAAGAGAATTTTGACGATCTGGCCGCGATCGGCCGGAACTCCGACCCGGGCAAGCCGGTGGTCATCTCGGAGACCGGCGCCGACGGTGTTATCGGTGAAAACGGACCGGAACGCGGTCTTTTCAGCGAAGACTACATGGCCGAGGTCTACCGCAAGCAGATCGCTGTTTTGCGGGAACTCGACTACGTCAAGGGCATGTCTCCGTGGATCCTTTATGATTTTCGCGTTGAACGCCGGCAAAACATCTTCCAGAATGGCTATAATCATAAGGGGCTGATTGCCGCGGACAAGAAAACCAAGAAAAAAGCGTTCCATATTCTGGCGGACTACTATCATGAGATCGCCGGCGCTGAGAAGAACGCAAGGAAGGCTTCATGACCGGCGAGGGTGGAAAACGTCGCTACCAGGAAATTGCCGAGCTGCTTGCACGAAGGATTACCGACGAAGGCTATCGGCCGGGTGACAAGTTTCCGACCGAACGCCAGATTTCGCTTGAACTGGGCATCAGCAGGTCTCTCGTGCGCGAGGCTTTTATCGTGCTTGAAATCGAGGGCTATCTGGACGTGCGCAAGGGCTCCGGCAGCTATGTCGCGGCCGGCGAGAAGATTTCCCTCAACGTGTACAAGCCTGATTTCGGCCCGTTTGAACTGCTGCAGGCCCGCCAGCTGCTGGAAAGCAGCATTGCCGGTTTCGCCGCGTCCACGATCACCAAGCATGACATCATCAAGCTGCGCGAAACCCTGGAGCTTGAACGCAAGGCCATCGAGAACGGGGTCGAGGACTATTTTGCCGACAAGCAGTTTCACCTGCTCATTGCCGAAGCGACACAGAACAGCGTTCTGGTCGACCAGGTGGCCGACTTGTGGACCAAGCGGGAAAACAGTTCCATGTGGGCGCGGCTGCATGACCGGATTTTCGATATCAGTTACCGGACGAGGTGGCTCGACGATCACGCCGTGATCCTGGAAGCGCTGCGTCACCGGAATGCGGACCAGGCCAGAAGCGCCATGTGGCAGCATCTTGAAAATGTGCGCCTCACCTTGCTGGAACTCTCTGATGTCGGAGACCCGGAATTCGACGGTTACCTTTACACGCCTGCGGTGGCGTCTCCTTAAGAACGAAAAGAAAAGGCAAGGCGATGATCGAGAGCTGGCGCTGGTTCGGACCCCAGGATCCGGTATCGCTGACCGATGTGCGCCAAACCGGTGCCAGCGGCATCGTGACGGCGCTGCATGAAATTCCCAACGGGACATTCTGGCCGGAAGAGGAGATTGCAGCGCGTCGCCGGATGATCGAGGCCGCGGGTCTGACCTGGGTCGTTGCCGAGAGCATTCCGGTTCACGAGGACATCAAGACCGGGGCTCCCGGCTGGGAAGAGTGGGCCCGCAACTGGGCGGACACGGCCCGCGCGCTCGCGCACCAGGGCGTCAGGACCATTTGCTACAATTTCATGCCTGTTCTGGACTGGACGCGGACCGACCTGGACTTTGAACTTGAGGATGGAGCCACTGCGCTCCGGTTTGAATTTGCCGCCTACGCGGCCTTCGACCTCTTCATTCTTGAAAGAGAAGGCGCCGCGTCCGACTACAGCGCGGCTGATATTGCCGCTGCGGAGACCTTTTTGAACGCCGCGTCGAAAGAAGAGCGCGACCGGCTGACGGCCAACATCATCGCGGGCCTGCCGGGATCGGAAGAAAGCTACACGCTCGAGACATTCCGGGAGAGGCTGGCCGCCTACCGCACTGTCGGCAGGCAAGAGCTTTTTAACAACCTTCGGAATTTCCTCGATATCGTGGTTCCGGCGGTCGAGGAAGCGGGGGCCGTCCTCGCGATCCACCCGGACGATCCGCCCCGGTCCCTGTTCGGCCTGCCGCGCATTGCAGGGACGCTGGCTGATCTACAGCACATAGCCTCCATGAACGCGTCACGTTCGAACGGGTTCACGCTTTGCACCGGCTCGCTCGGCGTGCATCCGGACAACGATCTTCCGGAAATCGCGCGCGCCTTGGGCGATCGCATCCACTTTGCGCATCTCAGGGCGACGCGGCGTGAGGATGATCCGCGCAGTTTCTACGAAGACGCCCATCTGGCGGGCGACATCGACATCGTGTCGGTTGTCCGGGAATTGCGCCGCATGGAAACCGGCTCCGGGAAACGAATCCCGATGCGTCCCGATCACGGGCACCGGATCCTGAATGATCTGAGCGGCACGTCCACGCCCGGATATCCGGCCATCGGGCGTTTGAGGGGGCTTTCTGAGCTGCGCGGCGTGCTCAGGGCCGTCGATTATTTTGACGGTCATTGAATGCGGCCGTGGGTCTCCTTCCCCTGCCTCTCTTGACCTTGGCGGGCTTCCGGCTACATCCATGTCCTGAAACTGATTTTGAAGGGCAAACTGGTTGATGAGTGAAACGACGGACGCTGCGCGCACCCTGGTTGAGGACGGTGCTGACACCATTCTGATCGAAGATCTTCTGTTGCCCGCTGAAATCGGCATCCTCGACAGCGAAAAAGGGCGCCGCCAGTCCGTCCGGTTTAGCGTTGAAATCGAAACGGTGCCCGGATATCGCGACTCGGTCCGCAAGACGGGCACTTTCATTTCCTATGCGGACACCGTCTTCTTCATTCAGGAAAAGGCGCGCGCGGGCGGCCACGTCGATCTTGTCGAGGACTGGGCGGAGGCGATCGCCGAATTCGTCCTGACCAATCCGCTTGCGGCCCGGGTCACGGTCAAGGTGACGAAACCGGACATTTTTGAAGATGCCGGCGCTGTCGGTATCCGGATTACGCGCAAACGTGCCTGACTTTGCTGTCCTCTCGCGCCAGCCATCCGCCGCCACGCGCGGACCTTCCCCTTTTTGCCGACTACCTGGAGCCCGTCTCATGATTTCCGCTGATCGCATTCTTCCGCTGTGGTTGAAATACAGGGAGGCCCTCGAAACCCCGGTCAGAACGTTTGAGTTTCCGAAATTCGGACGCAGGTTCGAAGACAGGACCTATCAGATGGGTGTGCTCAACCTGTCGCCGGACAGCACATACAGGGAAACCGTGTGCCACACCTTCGAAGCCGCGCTTTACCGCGGCCGGAGAATGACGCTCGAAGGAGCGGCCATGGTCGATATCGGAGCGGAATCAACGGGTGAAACGGCCGACCTCGTCTCGATCGAGCGGCAGATCGACCGGATGCGGCCGGTCGTCAAGGCGCTTGCCGATGAGAACATTCTTGTTTCCGTCGAGACCTATCACCCGGAAGTCGGTGTCGCGCTGCTGGAGGCAGGTGCCGGCGTGATCAATCTGACCGGGCGTGTCGATGACCGCGCCTTCTACGAGGCCATCGCGAAGCATGAGGCCGGTCTCATCCTGTGCTATACGCCCGGAGAAAATGCGCGCTCGGCGGACTACCTGCCGCCGGCCGAAGACATTTTCGATCATCAACTGACATTCTTCAAAGAGCGCATTGATCTTGCAACCGATGCCGGCGTGGAGCGTCTCTGGGTCGATCCCGGGTTCGGTTTTGCGTTGCATTTGCCCGATGGTCCCGACAGGATCCGGTACCAGACCGACAGCATCCTGCAATCGTTCCGCCTGCGCGAACTCGGATGGCCCGTCACGGTTCAGCTGACGGGCGCCGTTTACCTGTTTCGCGACGAGGTCCGGGTCGCGCAGACAAGTGCGGCAACGATCGCCGTGATGTCGAAAGCAAATCTCGTGCGCAGCCACGAAGTGTCGCGTGTCCAGCCGGTCCTGAACCTGCAGGATTTTGCCTGACGTCAAAACCGGGAGAAGTCATATGTCAGCACAAAGGATTGCCTTGGTGACGGGGGCGGGAAAGCGGCTCGGCAAGGCGATAGCCGCCGGCCTCGCGGGCAAGGGCTACGCGATCGGGCTCCACTACAATTCTTCCGTTGGCGGAGCGCAAGAGCTGCACGACGAGATCCTTTCACGGGGCGGCCGTGCGGTCTTGCTCCAAAAGGACCTCAGTCACCCGGAAAAGGCGGGAGAACTGGTCACGGAAACCGCGGCCGCCCTTGGCGGTCCGGTCGAGGTTCTGGTCAACTCCGCCTCGGCATTCAATACGGACAGCCTCCACGACCTGACGCTGGACAGCTGGC
>JBCBUA010000057.1:0-22220 GCA_039818365.1 Pseudomonadota bacterium | reverse complement strand
GGAGAGACGTCGACAACTCGGGCTCAGCCAGGCCGAACTTGCAAAACGTCTTGGTGTCTCACCTCAACTTGTCCAGAAACAGGAAGTCGGCGAATCGAGGATCTCGGCTTTCCAGATATTCAAGCTGTCTGAGGCGCTTGGGGTTGCCGTCGACTATTTCTTCGAGGTGCTTGAGACAAGCGAGAACGGTCCGGTCCGGGTCCCGAACAAGGAAGATATCATTTCGCCAAGGCGTCTGCGACGACTCAACGTGATGCTCATTGAAGACAATGCCAATGATCAGTTGCTGTTTGTAAAGGCCGTTGAGGCAAGCCGGCGGGAAGTCGACGTCACCTGCTATGGTTCGGCGGTTGAAGCCGAAGCCCATTTCAGGAAAATTGGCCAACCCGGAAGCAACATCGTTCCGCCCGATCTGATCTTTCTCGACGTCCGTTTGCCGCAACTGTCGGGGATTGACTTTCTGCGGGAACTGGCACGCAACCCCAACTACTGGAACCAACCCATCATCATGCTCTCGAATTCGGTCAACGCGGTTGAAATGCACGAATGCTACAAAAGAAACGCCAGTGCCTTTGTCTGCAAGCCGCAGGACTACGACCAGTTTGTCAGGGCCATGGATGTCATTATCCAATACTGGTCAGAAGTCGCGGTATCACCTACGTTCTACTAGGGAGAAGAGCTGGCAAACTCTCAGCCCGAACCTGTCTGGAAGGCCGCTTAATGATTACCAGCCGTAGTGAAGGATTGAGAGTGTGGCATTGCGGATTTGAGTGCCTGATTGTGGAATGACCGCGCGTGATGGCGTGCAGGGTGTTGCACACATGAGTGATTTTTGATGCCTCGTCACCCGCCGCCGAAACTCTTGACCAGCGATCCGGCCACCAGATTCCAGCCGTCCACAAGCACAAAGAATATTAGCTTGAAGGGCAGGGAGATGACAACGGGCGGCAACATCATCATGCCCATCGACATCAGGACCGATGCAATCACAAGGTCGATGATCAGGAAGGGAAGGTAGAGCAGAAAGCCGATTTCAAACGCGCGCCGCAATTCGGAAATCATGAAAGCCGGAATGAGGGTTGCCATCGCAAGGTCTTCCGGCCCCTCCGGTGCGTCCTGGCCCGAGAGTTCCTGAAATAACTCAAGATCCTTTTCGCGCACTTGCGACAGCATGAAGGTACGGAAAGGATCGGCCGCCCGCTCATAGGCCTGATCGAATTCGATATCGCCTTCAATCAGCGGCTGAACACCTGCATCGTAAGCCGCCTGCAAAGTCGGCATCATGATGAAAGCGGACAGGAACAGGGCCAGGCTGACCATGACCATGTTCGGCGGCGCGGTCTGAAGTCCAATCGCCGACCGCAGCAACGACAGCACGACAACGATGCGTACGAAGCTCGTGGTCATGACCAGTATGGATGGCGCAAGCGACAGAACGGTCAGCAGGATGACCAGTTGAACCGCGCGCTCGGTCAGGCTGGCGTCATCACCGAAACCGACAGAAATTTCCTGGGCCAGTGTGGGCGACGCGAAAACGGACAGGATCGCCGTGAGCACAAGAAACAGGCTCACGTACCGGTACCGCCACCAATGCCCCGCTACGCGACGCTTATCGTTCATCGATTTTGCTGTCCGCCCAATTCGAAAAGAATCTTGGCCATTTCGTCCTCGATCGGGTTCTTGTCGCCCAGTCCCTGAACCACCCGCGATGCGGCCGGATCGGCTCCGGGGACGATGTCCAGGGTCGCTGTCTGTTTCGGGGGCTGTGGGTCCGGTTCCCTGGACTTAACCTCAGGATCCGGTTGCGGCATGACCGGTGTGACGGAAACGTCTTCGGCTGTACCGATGGGCGCCGGCGTCGGCGTTTCGCTGTCAATGAGATCATCCAGTTCGAGATCCAGTTCGATCTCCCTGCGAGGCGCTGCGTCTTCGGAGGTCACAGTCTCCTTCTCGCGCGGTGCTTCCTCCTCAACGGGCTCTGACTCGCTGAGGGCGTCTGCCCCGGCCTGTCCCGCCGGTTCGTCGTCACCCCAGTTAAATCTTTCCGTGTTGTCGAACAATTCGGAGAGCTTGAGCTTCTCGCCCTCGGGGTTGCTTGCGCCATCCGGACCGGATTCTCCTCCGGCGGTGTCAACCGTGTCCTCGTCCAAGGGGTTTGTCTGCTTGAACATGAAACCGCTGTCGTCGGTCTCCCTGGGAGCCTGAACCGGATTGAGAAGCGCGGTTTTGGCGCGCGCGGCAGGTCCCGACGAGGGAGGCGTGATCGTGTGAGCCATCTGCGTGGAGCGTTCACGCGCAGCGATCGAACGCCCGAGGCTCTTGAGCGGCGCCGATGCGCCGTGCTCAGGCTCCGATGAGGCTTCCTCCGGATCAGGTGCCGCTGCCGGTTTGACCTCCGGCTCCTCTTTGAGCTTCACGGCAGCGCCCATCTCAGGTTCCGCCCTGACTTTCGGAGCGGCACCGATCGCAGGCTCTGCCGCGGGTGTGTCTTCGGCTCCAGTTTGCGCGGCGCTCGTGGAGCGGTTGAAGCCGTTTTGAGTGGCCGCTCTCAGAAGGTCTGCGGCCCTGTCCTGGCCTGCCACGGTCTTCTTTTCCTGTGGGGGCTTGGCGACCGGCGGGCTCACGGGGGGCACCACGGGCGGGGTCTTGTCTTCGGTCTTCAACGGGGAGACAGGCCGAACCGTTGCACTGGGGGCGGCGGCCTTCGGGGTTGGCCTGACGGCTGTCTCCGCCCTGGCTTTCAGCGGCATGGTCGGCACCGGCTCCTGCCGCAGCATCGCCGCCAAGGGTTGCCGTTCGACATCATCCGGTCTTGCCGGGATATCGGGGCCAGGGGCTGTCGGCATCTTCATTGGCCCTGAACCGGCACCCGCACCGGCACCTGCACCAACACCGGCACCAGCGGGCACGGTGTTCACTGGCTGTCTTTGCGCGGCAACCGGGGCGTTGCGCACGATGTTCTGTTCAACCACCAGGTCGCTCGGCCCGCCCACCAGAAGCAGATGTTCGACATTGTCCCGCCGGATGAGAACCAGCTGTCTGCGCGCATCGACATTCGTGCTGTCCATGACGGCGATACGCGGTTGCCGGCTTCTGTTTTGCGGCGTGTTGGCGCCTGTCAGGCGCTTCAGAACGAAAACGAAAATGCTGAACAGCAACAAGACGGCGATCAGAGCCAGAATGGCGGCGATGACCTGGGTCGCGCCGCCGCTTACGTTGAATGTCGATTCAATCCAATTGTACATTTTGACCTCGTGCCGCCCCGCCAGCGGAGTTTTGCCTTCTTGCCGTTACACCGCGAAGGCGCCGCATTTGGGGTGTTTTCCGTTTTTCCCCAGTAATTCGGGACCGCGCGGGATCGGCGTTCATCGCCATGCGGAAACTGCGTCCAAGGTCGATGACTGTGTCTTCAAGCCCGCAAATCGTCACAATTTCCCGTTCCGCTTGTTGGTGGAACTCGAATCTCTTTCCGGCCTAAAATTAACAGAAGTGGGCAAATATTGCCTGTTTTGGGGCGGCTCCAAATTGCGAATTGCAAAAGATTGTCATCCTATTCCACTGTTTTTTGTAGAAGTTCCGCCATTCTGGAAATCTAGCATTAACTATTCGTTAACCATTTAGGCGGCAATGATTGCCTAGTTGGTTAACAAGTGGTGACAAAGATGGCCGCAATGGACTTGCCGCTCTTTCAGGCGCTGAAGTCAAAAATGCAGTGGCACCAGACCCGCCAGAGTGTTCTGGCCGAGAACATCGCCAATGCGAACACGCCCGGATATGTGTCCAGGGACGTCAAGTCCTACTCCTTTCAGGATCACATCGGGCTTCAGAATGCAGCCATCAGCACATCGCTGACCAAAGTCGGGCACATATCGGGATCCGTATCCGGAAACCTGCCCGCCAAAGTCGAGAAACTGGACTCCTTTGAGATTACACCCGACGGAAACAACGTGAATCTGGAAGAGCAGATGATGAAAATCACGCAGAACCAGATGGACTTCCAAGCCGCAACGAGCCTTTACACCAAGGGGCTCGGGCTCATCCGGACAGCGCTATCCAAGAGCGTTTAGCGCGGCAGACTGAAAAAGGATTGGCAAGTTGGACCTGATCAAATCTCTCTTCGTCTCCGCGAGCGGACTGAAAGCCCAGAACGGCCGGATGCGCATCATCGCGGAGAACATCGCAAATGCGAGTTCAACGGCGCGCACGCCGGAGGAGGAGCCTTACCGGCGCAAGATCCCGACCTTCCAGAGTCACTTCGACAAGGAACTCGGCGCAAAAACCGTCGAGCTCGGCAAGGTCGCCGAAGACACTTCCGCTTTCAAGTCGACGCATATGCCAGGGCATCCTGCCGCCGACGAGAACGGATACGTGCTGCAGCCGAATGTGAACACGCTGATCGAGACCACCGACATGCGCGAGGCGCAGCGATCCTACGAGGCCAATCTGAACGTCATTGAGTCCACCCGCCGGATGTTGCAGCGAACGATCGACATCCTGCGCGCCTGAAGCCTGGAATACACACACCGAAAGGGGCCGGAGCCGTGACCACTCCGTCAATTGCAAACAATGCCTACCAGCTGGCAGCCAAACTCCAGCAACAGGCAAAAGCCGTCGAGGAAACCACACCGGAAACCACAGGGATGGATTTCGGGCAAATGGTAAAAGAGGCGGTCGATACGGTTGTCGACAAGGGGCAGCAGGCCGACGAGAAGACAATGGGCATGATCGAAGGCAAGACCGGCGTGGTCGACGTCGTCACGGCGGTGGCCGAGACCGAGGTCGCGCTGGAAACCATGGTTGCGGTCCGCGACCGCGTCATTTCCGCATATGAAGAAATCATGCGGATGCCGATCTGATCGCGCCCAGGGGGAACTGACATGACTGGTGGCGAAGTCCTTGATCTTGCGCGGGAAGCCGTCTGGACCATGATCCTCGTTGCGGCGCCGGCGATGCTGATCGGGCTGGTGGTCGGTGTCGTGATCGCGCTGTTCCAGGCGCTCACGCAGATCCAGGAAATGACCCTGGTCTTCGTGCCCAAGATCCTGGCGATCTTCGTGACGATCCTCGTGACGCTGCCCTTCATGAGCCAGTTGCTCCAGGCTTTCATGGGACGGGTCACGGAAATGATCCTGACCACCGGCTGACGCACCTGGCGGGCGCGAAATCATGACCATCCAGCTTGACTTCCTGCCTGATGTCGCCGCTGCCTTCATGTTGATGTTCGCCCGTCTCGGCACGATGCTGATGCTTCTTCCCGCGCTGGGCGAAAGCTCCATTCCCATGCGATTCCGGCTGACAATCGCGCTTGCGCTCACGCTGGTGATGTACCCGGTCGCAGCTTCGCTTTATCCGGACAATCTCACCTCCGACATGATGCAATTGCTCCTGCTGCTCGGCGGTGAGCTTGCAATCGGTTTCGGCATCGGACTATGCGCGCGGCTGATCACCTCCGCCCTGCAGATCGCGGGCATGATCATGGCGAACCAGTCGGGGCTGGCGTTCGCACTTGGGACGGATATTGCCAACGAAGGTCAGCAGGGCGCGCTTTACGGCAACTTTCTGGCGGTGCTGGGGATCACGCTGGTTTTCGTTTCCGATTCGCACTACCTCGTCATTGCCGCTCTTTACGACAGCTTCACGATCTTCCCGCCCGGCAATCTTCCTCCCATGAGCGATTTTGCACAAAATGCGACAGAAACGGTCGCGCATGTGTTCACGATTGCCGTGCGGATGAGTGCGCCGTTCCTGGTGGTCGGGCTGGTCTTTTACTTCGGTCTCGGGCTGCTCAACAAGCTGATGCCGCAAATGCAGATCTTCTTCATCGCGATGCCCGTGAACATCGCCGTGGGTCTGTTCCTTCTCATGGCGCTGGTCGCGACGCTGATGATGTTCTACCTCGAGCATTTTCAGGAATCGATCGGCAAGTTCATCATAGGGTGACGGGTCGACATGGCTGACGATACCGACGACTCAGAAAAGACTGAGGACCCCACGCAAAAGCGCTTGAAGGAAGCGCATGACAAGGGGGATGTCCCCAAATCGCAGGAAGTCAGCACCTGGTTCACCCTTGCCGGGGCAACCTTGATGATCGCGCTTTTTGCGCCCGGAGCGGCAGCGTCACTCGGTGATCTCATGAAGGGCTACATCGAACACGCACACCAGATTTCGGTCGATGGCTTTGCCCTCAAAGCACTCTGGCGTGACACGGGGCAGTCGGTTGCGCTCATTGTCGGACTGCCGCTGATTGCATTGCTGGTCATGGCTGTCGCCGGAAACCTGATACAGCATCAACCCCTGCTTACCGCCGAGACGATCAAGCCAAAGCTGTCCAAGATCTCGCCGCTTTCCGGTTTCAAGAGGCTCTTTTCCGCCGACAGCCTGGTGAACTTTGCCAAGGGAATGTTCAAGATTTCGATCGTTGGAGCGTTGATGGTTGCCGTGGTGTGGCCGCATCGTGACGAGGCCGAAATCATCATCTTTGCCGAAACGAGCGTGATCCTGGAAGAGGCGCAGGTGTTGATCCTGCAGTTGCTCGCGGCCGTTCTTGCGGTCATGACCGTCGTCGCAGCGGCGGATTACGCCTACCAAAAGAACAAATGGTTCAACAAACAGAAGATGTCCCTTCGCGAGGTCAAGGAAGAATTCAAGCAGACGGAGGGCGATCCGCAGGTCAAGGGCAAGATCCGGCAGCTGCGTATGGAGCGTTCGCGCAAGCGCATGATGGCAGCGGTTCCCCAGGCGACCGTGGTCGTGACCAACCCGACCCACTTCGCTGTTGCACTCAAATACGAAGAGGGAATGGGAGCGCCGCTCTGCATCGCCAAGGGAACGGATGCCATCGCACTTAAGATGCGCGAGATCGCCAAGGAAAACGAAGTTGCCGTTGTTGAAAATCCGCCACTTGCTCGGGCACTCCACGCGACGGTGGAGATTGACCAGGAAGTCCCCGAAGAGCACTACAAGGCGGTTGCCGAGGTGATCGGCTTCGTCTTCCGCATGCGCAATCGCGCCTCCTGGCGCGCGAACTAGGGGCAGCCCGGGTCAGCTGCGCCACGAGACGTAAAAAAACACGTTCATACGCGTGAATTTCAACAGAAGTCAGCCTCCTATCAGTTGAAATTGGGGGGCAAGCGCAGAATGCTTGTAGATGGCCCCAAGCAAACCGAATCGGGCCGGGAGACAGGACGTATGAGTGACACGGACGGAGCGCCAGGCGGGCCGATGATCAGCCGGCCGGAGCGCTCCGGCAATATTGGCCTGCTAATAGGCCTGGCTGTGCTTCTGGTCGGGGCGGCCGCCGCCTTTGCGGTCATGGACCGCGAAGTCGCGCAGCCGTTCATCCTGGCACTGCTTGGCATCCTGGCTGTTGTCGGCGTCTTCTGCCTGTTTGCCGGTGCCATCGGCTTTTTGCGTCTGTCGGCCCGTCCGGGCGAAGCCAACCCACTGGCCGCCGCCTTCGTCGACACGATGGATGACGGCGCCCTGATCACAGATACCGATGGCCGGCTGGTTTATGCCAA
This sequence comes from Pseudomonadota bacterium, assembly GCA_039818365.1. Taxonomy (GTDB): domain Bacteria; phylum Pseudomonadota; class Alphaproteobacteria; order Rhizobiales; family Stappiaceae; genus Roseibium. The sequence continues at coordinate 14,700 of JBCBUA010000057.1, read as the reverse complement.
TACTGCTTATGCCGAGCTGACAGGTGCGGACACGCCGTCCGATATCCGTGTCGTTGAACGCGTGTTTTCGTCCGATCCTGATGCCGCGGACGCCATCTTCCGCCTGACCCAGGCCATGCGCGAGGGGCGCAAGGCCCAGGAAGAGATCCGGATGCCGTTCCCGCTCGGCCGCGTCGAGGGATCGGCGCGGTGGTACCGCGTCTCCGTCCGGCCGTTGCAGCCGTCCAGGGAGCGCAGCGGCAAGCAGATGTCGATCTGGCAGCTTGCCGACATCACACGCGACCGGGCCGAGCAGGAAAATTCCTTCCAGGAGCTTCAACGGGTCATCAACTTCCTTGATCATGCGCCGGCGGGGTTCTTCTCCAGCGACTCCCAGGGGCGGATCGTCTATCTGAATGCGACGCTGGCCGACTGGCTCGGCTACGACCTTGCCCAGTTCGATGCCGGCGATCTCGATCTTTCCGAAATCGTGCGTGGCGACGGCACGGAGCTGATCCGCTCCGTCAAGGGGCAGGCCGGTGAGGTGAAGAGCGAAACCTTCGATCTCGACTTCGTGACGCGCAACGGGCGCGGACTGCCCGTCCGGTTGCTGCACCGGGTTCCCTTCGGCGAAAACGGTCAGCCGGGCGACAGCCGGACGCTGGTCCTGAACCGCTCGCGCGGCGAGGGCGAGGAAGCGTCAGAGGCGCTGCGCGCCGCCGAGGTGCGTTTCGCCCGCTTCTTCAACAACACGCCCATCTCGATTGCCTCGCTCAACAATGACGGCCGGGTGCTGCGCACCAATGCGCCGTTCCTGAAATTGTTCGGGGCAGCCGACACGGTTGAGGAATCGCCGAAACTCGAAGCCTATGTTGCGGAGAGCGGGCGTGAGGAGCTGTCGAAGGCGCTTTCGGCAGCCGCCAAGGGCATTGGTGAAATCTCCCCGATCGACATTCCCCTGGTGGAAGGGAACGATCCGCGGTCAGCGACCTTCTACGTGTCCGCCGTTCAGGACGGCGAGGGCGACGGGGAGACGGCAATCGTCTATGCGCTGGAAACAACCCAACAACGTGCCCTTGAAGCCCAGTTCGCACAAAGCCAGAAGATGCAGGCGATCGGTCAGCTGGCCGGTGGTGTCGCGCATGACTTCAACAATGTGCTGACGGCCATTATCGGCTTCTCCGATCTGCTGCTGGCAAGCCACAGGCCCACCGATCCGTCCTTCCAGGACATCATGAACATCAAGCAGAATGCGAACCGCGCCGCCGGACTGGTCCGGCAGCTGCTCGCCTTCTCGCGCCGCCAGACGCTGCGTCCGCAACAGCTTGAACTGAACGACGTTCTGGCGGATCTGTCGATCCTCTTGGATCGCCTGCTTGGCGAAAAGGTCGAGCTGAAAGTGGTTCATGGCCGTGACCTCTGGCCGGTGATGGCCGACCTCAACCAGCTTGAACAGGTGATCGTCAACCTCGCGGTGAACGCGGGGGATGCCATGGCGGAAGGCGGCCGGCTGACCATCCGCACCAGCAATGTTGAAGAAGCCCAGTCAACGCAGTTCGAGAATACGCGGGGCATGCCGCCTGGCGAATACACCCTCGTCGAAGTGGAGGACACGGGCCACGGCATGCCACCGGAAATCATGGAGAAGATCTTCGACCCGTTCTTTTCCACCAAGGAAGTCGGCAAGGGAACCGGACTTGGTCTGTCGACGGTCTACGGCATCGTCAAACAGACCGGGGGCTTCATTTTCTGCACGTCCGAGGTGGATGCCGGCACGACTTTCCGGCTGTTCCTGCCGCGCCACATTCCCGACGTCGTCGAAGATCCCAAGCCCGAGCCGAAGGAAGCGGAACCGGAAAAGGTTGCTGATCTCACCGGGACGGCCTCGATCCTGCTCGTGGAGGACGAAGAAGCGGTGCGGGCCTTTGCCGCCCGCGCGCTGGCTTCAAGAGGGTATACCGTTCACGAAGCAGGCTCCGGGAACGAGGCGCTTGAGGTGATGGAAGAGGTCGGGGGTGGTATCGACCTTGTTGTGTCCGACGTTGTGATGCCGGAAATGGATGGCCCGACGCTTCTCGTGGAGCTTCGCAAGACCCAGCCGGATCTGAAGATCATCTTCGTCTCCGGATATGCTGAAGACGCGTTCGAAGAGAACCTGCCGGAGGGCGAACAGTTCTTCTTCCTGCCGAAGCCGTTCACGCTGAAACAGCTGGCGACGACGGTGAAGGATGTTCTGAACGGGTAAGGAATGCTTCCGGAGCTGGCTTTCTTGACAGCCAATCGCCAATTTGGCACTTAAATCCCATGGGGCGAGCGAACACCCCGTGAGGCGTAAGCTGAAGTTTCGCGTCCTTGTAACCCATTTCAGCGGGAGGACGCGCCATGCCGTCTCTGAATTCCATAACCGTTTCCCAACTTGCACGACTGGTCGGCACGCCCGATGCACCGGTGATCCTTGATGTGCGCATCGACGAGGACTTCACCGAAGATCCCTGTTTCATCCCGTCCTCTTTCCGGCATCCGTTCCAGCGAGTTGAAGACCTTGCCGGCCGGTTACAGGGCAGGCGGGTGGTCGTCGCCTGCTGGAAAGGGCTGAAATTGTCGGAAGGGGTGGCCGCGGTGCTCAGAACCAGCGGCATTGAGGCCGAGTTCCTGGAAGGCGGATGCACCGGGTGGCGCGATGCAGGGCAGCCCATGGTCCCCGAGGCAATACTGCCTGGCAGAAATTCCGAAGGACAGACCGTCTGGGTGACCCGCCACCGGCCCAAGATCGACCGGATCGCCTGTCCGTGGCTCATCCGCCGCTTTGTCGATCCGCAAGCCCGGTTTCTGTTCGTGTCGCCGGCGCAGGTCGATGCGGTTGCCGACAGATTTGGTGCCACACCGTTTGACGTTGAACATGTTTTCTGGAGCCATCGGGGCGAGCAGTGCAGTTTCGATACGATGCTGGAGGAATTTCAGCTTCAGACCGAGCCGCTTTTGAGGCTGGCCACGATCGTGCGCGCAGCCGATACCAATCGTCACGACCTGGCACCGGAGGCCGCCGGACTGCTGGCGGCTTCGCTCGGTCTGTCGCGCATGTACAAGGATGACCTGCGGCAGCTCGAGGCGGGCATGGGGCTCTATGATGCCCTCTACCGCTGGGCGCGCGATGCGACCGGGGAAGGACACGATTGGCCCACCGCAGGCAGGAAGGGCTGATCTCATGCCGACGCAGTCATCGTCCACCCGGTCATCCGCCGGGACCGTTCTGCTGTGCACGCGCACACCGGTCTCGTGGCAACACCTGTTTGCAGTTTTCGGCAGCATCGGTCTCCTGTCATTCGGAGGCCCGGCGGCCCAGATTGCGCTGATGCATCGCAAGCTTGTCGAGGAGGCTGGCTGGCTTACCGAACGCACCTACGCCAATGCGCTCGGTTTCTGCATGCTCCTGCCCGGACCGGAGGCCATGCAGCTTGCGACCTATTGCGGCTGGAAACTGAGAGGCGTCCGGGGCGGCCTCGTCGCGGGCCTGCTGTTCGTCATCCCCGGCGCCGCCGCTATCTTTGCCCTGGCTGCCGCCTATGCCGTCTTTGGTGACCTGGCCCTGATGTCTCACCTGTTCGTCGGCATCCAGGCTGCCGTTCTCGTCGTTGTGCTGGAAGCGCTTCTGAGACTTTCAAGACGGGCCTTGACGCAGCGCAGTGCGTGGCTCATTGCCGGTCTGGCCTTCGTGGCCATTTTCTTTTTCTCGCTGCCGTTTCCCCTGATCGTGCTGGCCGCCGCTCTGTTCGGTGCCGCGTCCGGCCAGACCCGCGGCGGCGATGCGAGCGACACTGTTGCAGGTGCCGGTGCGGGTGGGGGACCGCCACCTGTGCGGACCATGGTGCATATTGCCACCTGGCTGGCGTTGTGGCTCGGGCCGCTTGCTCTGCTGACTTGGTGGGGCGGTGCGCCGATCCTCAGCGAGATCGGCTGGTTCTTTTCAAAACTTGCCGTTGTCACCTTCGGCGGGGCCTATGCCGTTCTCGCCTATATGGCGCAGGACGTTGTTACCCTGCATGGCTGGCTTAGCGCCGGCGAGATGATGGATGGGCTCGGCCTTGCCGAAACAACACCTGGTCCGCTGATCCTGGTGACGCAATTTGTCGGATTTCTCGCCGCCTATCAGGGGGGCGGGTTCTGGATCGGGCTGGCCGGGGGGCTTGTTGCGCTCTGGGCGACATTTGTTCCCTGCTTTTTGTGGATCTTCGCCGGTGCACCATACATAGACCGGATAGCTGCGCTGCCGAGGCTTCAGTCGGCTCTTTCGGCGATCATTGCCGCCGTTGTAGGGGTTGTGCTCAATCTCTCGGTCTGGTTCGCGCTGCATGTCTTCTTCACGTCCGTCAGCGCCCAACGGTGGGGATGGCTCACCTTTTGGGTGCCCGATCCTGCAAGCCTGGACTGGCGAGTCCCCGTGCTTGCCGCACTCAGCGGCCTGTTGCTGCTCAGGTTCCACGTCGCTCTGATCTGGACCTTGCTGGCAGCTGCGCTCGGTGGCGTGTTCCTGTCTTACGCCGGCTGATATGCCGGCCCGGGGCAAGGTGATGCAAGGATCAGAAACTGAGTCCGGATCCGGGTCCAGCATCCTGTTTTTGATACGCAATGTATGGTTGGCGGAAGGTCCGGGTCTGCCCGTCTCGCGACTGCTCCACAGGCAGGGCCTTCCTCTGCGGGGAGATCGGGCACGCGCGCTTGAACGGAACCGCGCAAGCAGGCACTCTGCTTGCATTCGTGTTGTCGCAGTTGGGGAAGAAACATGCAGTTACCGGATTTCATCAAGAATTTTCCAGCACTGGACATCCCGTTTCCCGAGGATGTCGTGACTTCGCATGCCATCCAGTCGGATGCGGGGCTCGTCGTCTTCTTTGATTTTCAGAAGGATTTCGTTCTGCCGCCCCACGCCCATCTTGCACAGTGGGGGACGGTTCTGGACGGGGAGATCGAATTCACGATCGATGGTGAGACGCGGACCCTGGGTCCGGGTGCCATCTACGACATCCCGAGCGGTGCCGAGCATGGCGCTGTCATCAAGGCAGGCACGAAGGTGATCGACGTCTTCGAGGAGGCGCACCGTTACCCGGTCAAGGGGTGAGGAGTGCTCCGCACGGCGTCAATGGTCAGAAGCGGGCGACGACACCAAGCAAGGGTCCGTGAGTGATGGTGTCATAGGCGAAGCTGTCGGTGCCGGTCTTGTCGTTGTCGTAGTCCACACTCAAGGCCTTGTACTGCATATGCGCCGACCAGGTCTTGTTGAAGTGGTAGCCGACACCGCCCTGAACGTTCCAGGTGAAGTCGGACGCCGCGCCAAAGCCGCCGATGTCGCCCCTGGCGTTGGCGGACCATTTGTCGTTGAACATGTGGAAGGCACGTATACCGACGACGGGGTCGATCCAGTCGTCGCCGCGCGAGATGTCGAAATTGCCGACAAAGGTGCCCTGGGCGTTGAGGTCCAGATTGATGTCCCAGTAACGCCCGCCGGCGTAGACATCGACTGAGGTCTGCGGCGAATTGTAAACCCGGTAGAACAGCATGCCTTCGACGATCAGCTGGTCGACCCCGACGCTGACGCGCCCGCCTCCGGCACGCACGTCCGCGGATGCGCCAAGCCCCATATAGGCGATGTCGAGCATCGCGCCGACCTTCTGCTGGTAAAGGGCTTCAGCCCGCACCATCGCGCCAAAACGCAGGTTTTCGAGAATCGTTCCCGTGTCGACATCGATATCGGTTGCCGGAAGACGCCCGACCTGCGTGGTGCCGGTAATGTTTGCGGCGACAAAATAGGGTGCGATCATGAACTCCCAGGCACGGTTGATCCGCTCGTTCACCTGGACGGGTTCCGCCGCCGGCTGCGGCAGATCGGCTGCGTATGACGCTGAGAAAGAAAAGCTTGCAGCGAGTAAAGCCAATCCCAGACTGCATGATTTTGCAGAAATACTGTAAAAAATACGCATGAAATCTTGCCTTCTTGCCGCATTTTCATTTCAATTCATTCGAACTGATTGATTTTATTTAAACATATGCAAGATGCAGCCGCCACCGGCTGCACACAATAAGTGTCGGGGCATGGCGGAAATGCAACACCGTCAGAGCTGAGGATGCCGGATTTCCAGCGGCCTTATGATCGGGACCTACTGCTCCGGAGTCTTGCGCATGAACAGCCATTCCTCCAGCATGGCCTGGGTTTCGGGGCGCAGATTTGTCACCCCGTCATACGGCATGCCGATGTCGGGTTTCATGTCGGGATATTTCTCCTTCCGCATCAGGTGGCGCTGCAGCATGTTCACGAATTTCGCGCTGCCCCAGGCCCCGATCTCCGTCGAGACCGGATTTTTTTCCTGCGGATCCCGGAAGAGATCGTAGAAGTCGGCGAGAATGGCATTCTCGATGCTGCCGCCCGGGATCGCGAGCTTGTACTGCTCCTTGACCACTGCCTCCAGCTTGTTGATGTTGTAGAGGAAAACGTAATCCCGGCGACCGAATTCCTCTCCGTTCAACAAAAGGGATGTCTGGTCGATCCCGTCGATGATGCGGTCGGTCGGGATGTTATCCTTCGCGCCGCCGAGCCGGGCGAGAGTGGTGAAGAGGTCGCTGACATGGACAATGTCGCCGACCACCGAATCCGCCTCAATGACGCCTGGCCAGCGCACGAAGGCATCGACACGCACGCCGCCTTCGGTTGTCTTGCCCTTGCCGCCCTTGAAGATCATCGGTGTGTAGCCGGACTGCGGCGAATATTTCGTGAAATGGCCATTGTCGCCCATGACGATGACGATGGTGTTGTCGGCAACGCCAAGCGCGTCCATTTCGCTCATGAGATCACCGATCCACTGATCGACCAGTTTCATCTTCTCGACGTAGATACCGCCATTCGCGGTTGTGTATTCGTCCGTTGTGGTGCGTGGGCCGGTCAGGGGATAAAGCGGCCAGTATTGCAGGAAGAAGGGTTCGTCCCTTGCCGCGAGGTCGCGCAGCTGCGCCATTGCCTGGTTCTGATAGCGGACGTTCATGTCATGGTACTTGGCTTCGGTCCAGCGCTCGCCGGCCGCCATGTCCACTTCCTGAACAGGTTCGTTGCGTGTGCCCTCGACACCGGTGACAAGGCGGGATGCATCGGTACGGAACCAGCGGTCCAGCGTGAAACGGTCGTTGTAGTTGTTGTCGCCGATCCCGATCGAGACTTCCTCGTTGGCGGCATCATCGTGATAGATGGTCAGCTGTCCCTGCTGATGGACCGGAAAGGCGGCGTAGTCGAAGCCCTGGTAATTCGGCCAGGATGCCTGAATGTCGCCCATGTGCCATTTGCCGACATGGGACGTGTTGTAGCCGGCTTCCGACAAGACCTCGGCAAGGGTGACTTCTTCGTCCGCAAGACCGAACCCCGACAGCTCGACCTGGGTGTTGCCCATGCCGTTGCGGTGCGGCTGGCGCCCGGTCATGAAGGCGACACGGGTGGGCGTGCAGGAGGGTTCGGTATACATCCGCGCCAGACGCATACCTTCGCTGGCCAACTCGTTGATCGCCGGCGTCTTGTAGCCGCGTATGGCATTCAGCGTAGGGCTTCCAAGATCGCCAAAGCCGATATCGTCGATCAGGATGTAGAAGATGTTCGGCGGTTTGCCGTCATTGCGTTCCCGGATTTCGGCGAGAGCGGCGTCCAGGGCGGCATCCTCCTGCGCCCATTTCTCGCCGTTCTGGGCCTGGAGAATGTAAAATTCGGCATCATGAACGATCGGCGCATCCTGTGCATTGGCGGGCATTGCCAGGAGTGCGAGAAGCATTGTCGTCAGCAGTCTGTTCATTCCAGGCTCCCGGTTTTTTTGAGCAATGGCTTGGTGGCTGCGGCAGCTCATTGAGCGACCTCGGTCGCGGTGTCTGCCGCGTTCTTATGGGCCCCAGCACCAATGCGGTTGATGTCGGTATTCGGAAAGAACTCAGCCCAGACATGCCAGAACATCCCGGGGCGGACGTTTTCAACACGCCGGAGCTTTCCGGCAGGTGTCACGCCGAAAAAATCGATTTCGGTGACCGGTGATCCCGTGTCGTTGTACCAGACACCCAGGCTTTCGAATTTAGGATCCCAAGCAACAACGAGATCCCTTGTCCCGACGGTGGTATTGACGATATTGCCGTGCTCGACAACGAAGTCGTCCGTCCAGCACACCACGTCGCCGTCAATGTCGACGCCCCAGACATAGGTCTTGTTGTGCAGGCGCTTGTCGGCGGCGCGGTTCATGTTCTGGATGATTGGTTCATTCACCCGGTGCTGACGCGAGATTTCCGATGAAAAGATGGTCTCGATGGCAAGGTCGAACAGGAAAAGGATCGGATTTTCCGACGGCATGTTGATGAAAACCTTGCCGTCCGGATAGGCCTTTTGAAAGCCGCGCATGGTCATCCGGAACGTTGGCCAGGGACGCATGGCCAGCTGCGGCTGAACGGGACAGGCAGGGCCGTTTTCGGAGGAAGTTCCGTCCCGGTCGCGGAAACCGTAGATCTGCTGGATCGGCTCGCCCGTCCGGTTGTCCCGCAGGATCAGGTTGTTGCCGTGCTGCGCCAGCACCTGAAGGTCAAGATCCTGTCCCTCGATCCTTGGCGTGTAGCCGATCCCCAGGTTGGCCATGGCGCAATAGGTCATGACGACATTTTCGCCGTCCAGTCCTTCCCGGTTGCCGGCAAGGTGCGGGCGCATGATCTGGGCATCGGGATGCGCGCGGGCGATGCCGTTGTTTTCAATGACAAGCACCGGACTGGAGGGGCTGACCCATTCCATCGCGTCCCTGACAGGGAGGTATTTTGCCGAGTTCTTCTGATTCCTGAGGCCGACATGGACCCACACATAAGGAAAGGCGTAGAGAACGATGATCAGCAGAATGGACACCAGCCAGAGCCAGAAGGGGCCGCCGCCGAGCAGCAAATGCGACAGCGTCATCACTGCTGCCGCCGACAGACCAATGGCGAGAAGGCGGTGCTCGTTGCGGATGAAACGGGCCATGTTTTCCCGCTTCACCTTATGCACCATCTGGGTAACGTCGCCGAGGTCGCGGAAGTAAAGGAGGCCGATGACAAGGGAAACGGCAAGGCCGGCGTAGAATAAGAGATTTCCGAACAAAGCCACGAATACACCCCCCCCACATGATCGCATCTTCAAGGGATTACACGGTCTCGTAGGCGGACCTGTTGCGAAATCCGGACGCGTTGCGGTCCATCTTGCCTGATGTTTCCGAAGCGTCAATTTGGTGTTCTTGCGTATGTCTGAGGCTGCTCAGGCTTGTCATTTCAGGCATCAGAACCTGACTTTCCTTTGCAATGAAGGTGCAAAAATCCGGGGTTGACCGGCGCAGGCGCGGACCGGCGAACGGCTGGCGATCCGCCGTTTTCCAAGATCGGACCGTGCCGGCGCAAGCAGGCCTCGTGAATGCGCAAATTGCGGGTGGACCCCACCGAGCCTTCGGGCGGAGTATGCGAAAGCCGTTTGAACAGTGCTTTAATTATGCTCTTTGTTTTCAGTAATTTAGATTCAATTTCGTCAGGATATCCTTGCAACCGGATATCATGTTTCGACTGGAAAAAGGGTGTCCGTTGCCCCTGTTTCAAAGCCGAACTTCAATGGTGACGACACCGGTTTCGTAGCGTTTGGAAACATTTGCAAAAGTTTCTTTAAGCCGGACCGCCGACAACCACCCATGCCCGTATCGCGGGTCAGTTTTTCTGACACATCTTTAGCAAAATCCCTCCGCAAAGCGGCGTTTCTTTCGCCCGAATTCATCGCGAGCCTTCCGGCGCGATGTGAGAAAAGAAAGGAAACGCTATGGTCGACAATCCCGTGAAGGCGCTCAGTGCCAGCGAGCAGTTGATCCTGGAGCTCGTCAACAAGGAACGGGCGGCGGCGGGGCTTGAACCGCTGGCAACGGACGGGCGGATCAATGCGGCCGCGCAGAAGCATTCCGAATGGATGGCGGACGGGCGGGTGCTCAATCACACCGGCTCGGGCGGATCAAGTCCATGGGACCGTATGAAGGCAGAGGGCTGGACGGAATATCCGATGGGCGAAAACATCGCCTACAATCCGTTCAACCAGCATCAGCCGATCTCCGGTGCCTATGTTCCCCAGGCGATCGTTGAGGGCATGCATACCGGCTGGATGAATTCCTCCGGCCACAGGGCCAATATCCTGAGCGCGAATTACACCGTCATCGGCATCGGCGACGCGATCGGGGGACATCCGAGCGCTCCGAACCATTCAACCAGCTACGCGACACAGAATTTCGCCGGCACGACGAAGAACTACGTCACCGGCGTGGTGTTCGACGACGCAGATGGCGACAAGTTCTTTGACATCGGAGAGGAACTCGGATCGGCGAAGGTCACGATCGTCAACGGGTCGGGTCAGACGGTCGCCACAACCACAACCGATCCTGGCGGGGGCTACAGCATTGCGCTGGCAAACGGCTCCTATACTGCCAGATACACCGGGACCGGCATCGACGGCACAATCGAGAAGTCGTTTTCCATCTCCGGCAAGAACGTCAAGGTTGACGTGAAGGACGGATCGGAGGGCGGAGGAACCACGCCTCCACCCACGGGTGGCAGCGGCAACGACACGATCTACTACACGAACGGCGACGACTTCTGGGAGAACGGTTCCCCAAAGGACGTTGGCGGGGCCGGGATCGACACCCTGATCATCAACAAGGGGTCCGTTTTCAACACGTCCGGGCTTTCCTGGTACGGGTTCGAACGCTTTGTCGGTGCGGACGGCAACGATCGTGTCGTCGGCAATGATGCCAGCGTCGACTACCGCCTGAGCGGTGCCGGCGGCAACGACACGCTACAGGGCAATGCCGGAGACGATACGCTGCTCGGGGGCCCCGGAAACGACCGACTTTTCGGCAAGGCGGGGGACGATGTCATCAAGGGCGGCGCGGGACGGGACGTCATGTATGGCGGCGTGGGCGATGATGAGATCCACTATGGCAACGGCGATGTCTTCTGGGACAATGGAACGCCCCGAAACATCGGCGGCTCCGGTGTCGACACCCTGGTTGTCGAGGCAGGCTCGCGGTTCAACACCTCGGCTCTTTCCAAATACGGGTTCGAAAAGTTCACCGGCGCGGACAAGGACGACAGGGTTGTCGGTGACAGCGGCAATGTGGACTACGTTCTGAAAGGCGGAGGCGGCAATGATTTCCTGAAAGGCAATGCGGGAACCGACACGCTGATCGGCGGTGCAGGTAATGACCGGCTGGACCCGGGGGCATCCTCCGGCGGGGTCCAGAAACTCTCGGGCCAAGCTGGGAACGACACCTATGTGGTGACTTCGAAATCAGGCCGGGTCGATATTGTCGAGCTTGCCGGAAACGGCAACGACAAGCTGATCTTCAAGGATCTCAAGAGGTCGGATGTCGACGTCTCGATCAACGCGAACGACAAGATGGTCCTGTCATGGGACGTTGGGGCCGACGGCGCCGGAAGCGTGACAATCAACGATGCCGGTGCGCATCTGGATCAGTTCGTGTTCCAATTCGGCGCGGTCTACCAGCCGGACGATTTCGCCATACTTTGACCCGCTCGTACGGTGAATCTGAAGTTCGTTCGAAGCCCGCCGCTAAATGAGCCGAACTTCAGATAAAGGTGACTGCGAGCCTGTTCCACTTGCGGACAGGCTCGCGTCAGGCGGCATTGCCGCCGTCCAGTTCCTCTGCAAGGCGTCTTTCCGAGGCGCCGGGAGGCTGCGACCAGCCGGCAATGATCCGGTAGACTGCCGGTGTCAGGAACAGGGTGAAAATGGTTGCAAGACCGAGGCCTCCGACCACAACCCAGCCGACGGCGGTTCTCGCCTCCGCGCCGGCACCGGTCGCCAGCACCAGCGGTATGCTGCCGGCTACGGTTGACGCCATGGTCATCATCACCGGTTTGAGCCTGATCCGCATGGCGTTGCGGATGGCGGTGTCCACGTCCTCGCCCTGCTGGCGCAGCTGGTTGGCGAACTCGACGATCAGGATGCCGTTCTTCGCCATGATACCGACGAGGATCACCAGGCCAATCTGGCTGTAATAGTTCAGACTTCCGCCGGAGATCAGGATCGCCAGCAGCGCGGTCCCAAGGCCGCAGGGGACGGTGATCAGAATGATCAGGGAGCTGGAAAAGCTTTCGAACTGCGCAGAGAGTACGAGGAAGACGATGAGGATGGCCGCCCCGAACACAAGCAGCGTGGTTGTTTCGCCCGTTTCAAGCGTTGCGGCCTCGCCGAGAAACACCAGACGTCCCTCGTTGCCGAGAATATCGGGCGCGATTTCCTTGAGGCGGTCAACTGCGGTTCCAAGGTCGACGCCGCTTCCAAGATTTGCCTGCGCCGTCACGGCACGCTCGCGCGCTTCCCGGCTCAAGGTGGAGGCGGAGGCGGCGACCGACAACGTTGCGACGGACGAGATCGGCACAAACTGGCCGTTGCCGGCGCGCAGGAACGTGTTTTCCAGGTCACCCTGATCGTTGATCGGCCGTCCGCCGAGTTCCAGCCGAACCTCGACGGTCTCGTTGTTCAGGAAGATCTCGGACGCCTTGTAACCCTCAATGACCGTGTTGAGTGTCTCGATCACATCCCTTGGCTCGATGTCCAGATTGGCCGCCTGGTCGCGGTCGACCTCCAGCAGCAGTTGCGGCTGATTGACCTCGTTGACGAGTTGGGGATTTGCAAAGGCCGGGTCGCCGTCCATCTTTGCGATCAATTCGCCCGCGAGATCGCCGAGAACATCGTATTCCTTGCCGACAACAGCGAACTGGACACCCCGTCCGGCGCCTCGAATGCCGAGACTGTTCGATGCGCGCAGCGCTATGAAGGCACCTGGAATCCGGCTGACCGGTCCTTGTATCTGCGCGGCGATTTCCTGTTGGCTGCGTACCCGCTCCTCCCAGGGTGCCAGGCGCACGAAGACAAGGGCAAAACTCGTCGATCGCAGGCCGATCAGGGACTGGACAGCCACAACTTCGCCGGAGGCAACGAGCGGTTCGAGGATTTTCTCGACACGGGCGACCTGCTGGCTCGTGTAGTCGAGGCTCGCGGAGGAGGGGGTTCTCAACGCGATCATCACGGTGCCGCGATCTTCCGAAGGCGTGATTTCCTGGGGAAGGGAGCCGTAAAGTGCCAGGGATCCGCCGGCGAAAGCCAGCGCACCGAACAGGACAAGATAGCGCGCCTTGAGAATGAAGCCGATGAGGTTGCCGAAGCCCGTCAGGAGCGCACTTTCGCCGGCCTGGTCCTCGCGCCGATCTTTTTCCGAGTCCGGCTTTCCCGGGTCGACAAAGGAACAAAGAGCGGGTGCCAACGTGAGTGCGACGAAAGAGGAAAGGGCGACGGCAAACGCCAGGACAAAGCCGAATTCACCGAAGATGCCGCCAGCCTGTCCCGGCAGGAAGGATATCGGGATGAAGACGGCGGCAAGCGTGGCTGTCGTGGAAATGACCGCAAAAAAGACCTCCCGGGTGCCGACGGCCGCTGCTGCGAACGCACCAAGGCCCTGCTTGCGGCGGCGCACGATGTTTTCCAGAACGACAATGGCATCGTCGACAACCATTCCCGTTGCCAGGACAAGCGCGAGCAGGGTGATCGTGTTGACGGAGAACCCCGCCGCCCAGATCGCGCCGAGGGTGCCCGTAAGCGCAATCGGAACGGCGACGGCAGGAATGACGACCGCCCGGAGCGAGCGCAGGAACAGGAAGATCACCGCAACCACGATCACGATGGCCATGGCAATGCTGGTGACCACGCCGGAAATGGACCGCTCAACAAAAACCCCGTCATCGGCGACGATCATCAAATGCGCGCCGTCCGGCAGATCTTCCTGCAGCCCAGCCACGGCAATGCGTGCCGCGTTGGAAATCGACAGCGTGTTGGCATGGGACTGACGGATGATGTTCAGCCCGACGGCAGGCTGACCGTTTATGCGGGTGATGACCGACGGGTCGTCGGACGTGAACTGAACAAAGGCAACGTCACCGATGACTGTTTCCCGGTTGAGGCGGATCGCGGAGATTTCCGCTTCTGTCGTGGTTGAGGCAACGGACCTGACGACAAGTTCCTGGGTGCCAGTTTCCAGCGCTCCCAGCGGTATGTCCAGATTGGCGCTGGCAAGGGCCGCGCGCATGTCGGCCAGGGAGATGCCGCGGCTGGCAAGGGCGACCGGGAAAAATGTGACGCGCATGATCCGGGCATAGTCGCCGGCGACCTGCACCTCCGAAACGCCGTCTATGGAAAGCAGCCGGTCCGAGACGATGCCTTCGGCGAGCGAGGTCAGTTCCGTCAGGGCAAGTCGCCCGCTGAGGGCCAGACGCATGATCGGATCCGCATCCGCGTCGCTCTTTTGAACCGTCGGGTCTTCGACATCGTCCGGCAGATTTCGCTGCGCCCGGGAGACAAGATCCCGTGCGTCATTCGCTGCGTTGGTGACGTCGGTCGAGGCATTGAGTTCCAGCGTCAGGCTTGAACTGCCGTAAGAGGAGGTTGCGGAGATGTTTTGAAGCCCCTCCAGCCGCGCCAGCGCATCTTCCAGCACGCTGGTCACTTCCGAATCGACCGTGCTGGCGGCAGCGCCGGGATAGCTAGCGCGCACCGAAATGACCTGACTGGAGACGTTCGGCAACTCGCGCACCTCCACGCCGTTCAACGCGGTGATGCCCGCGATGATCACAAGCAGATTGAGG
>JBCBUA010000056.1:0-22402 GCA_039818365.1 Pseudomonadota bacterium | reverse complement strand
CTCCCGCGCCGTGCGCATCTGCGGCGCGCGCAATTGCCGCCACGTTCACCTTGAGCGGCGCGACTGGCGACGACGCGGGCGCAGGGCCGAGCGCCTGCCACAGTCCAGCCGCGGCGGAGCGGCGCTCGTGCGAGCGCGCGCCGCGCGGCTTCACGCACGGTCGCAAATGCCGGGGCGAGGAGATCGTCGAGGCTCGCACCGTTTTTCAGCTGGTTTCTGAATTCCTCGGTCCGGGCCCTGAGGGCCTCGTCGGACAGGGCCTGAACTTCCGGCTCGAGCGCATTGATCTCGTCGACCCTTGCTCGAAATGTCTTGATCTTCCGGTCGTTTGCAGACCCGAAAAGCTTACGTGCTAGTGCGCCAAGGCCAGCCATGTGGCGGTCCTTCCCTACCCGGCGGCGCCTACAATGGCAATATGGCGCCCGCCCTTGAAATCGTCTCAATTGCTGTCCACGTTGCCGCCAGGCGCAACGCGCTGGCCGGTGAACGCGGCCTGAAAGATGCCATCCCGCCCAAAAGCAGGGACGCCCGACAGATAAGAGGGGGCTCTATGCTTGTCAACGCCGCTGGAATAGGCAAAGTACCCACGCCCTCCCGATTGGGGGAATGAAAGTTACTGTTCCCATACGTAAAGGACTTCTCATGTTCCGAATTTCGATGCGCAGGCCGGTTCGGGCTGTTGCCGTTTCCCTGCTGGCCGTGACGCTCGGATCCGCCTCGCTCAGTGCCGCCGAACCCGGTGACGTGGTTGCCAAGGTTGGCGATGCGGACATCACGGAAGCCGATATTGCCTTTGCGGCACAAGACCTTGGCCAGCAATTGCAGCAATTTCCACCCGATCAGTGGCGCGCACTCCTGCTTGACGTGGTCATCGACATGGAGCTGATCGCACAGGCCGCACGTCAAGATGGCCTTGACCAAGACCCGGACTTCAAGAAACAGCTTGAGTTCCTTGAGCTGCAGGCGCTGCGCAACGCCTATATCGCCCAGAAAATCGACGGGGCCATCACCGACGACGTGCTCAATTCCGCCTACGAGGAGGAATTCAAAGACTACGAGGGTCCGGAAGAGGTCAACGCGCGTCACATTCTGGTGAACGAGAAGGCAGAAGCCGAGGACCTCATCAAGGCGCTTGATGGCGGTGCGGACTTTGTGGAACTCGCCAAGGAAAAGTCGACCGGTCCTTCGGGTCCCAATGGCGGTGATCTCGGCTACTTCGGCAAGGGGCAAATGGTCAAGCCGTTCGAGGACGCCGTCTTCGAACTTGAACCCGGTGCCTACACCCCGGAACCCGTGCAGACACAATTCGGCTGGCACGTGATCAAACTGGAAGACAAGCGCCGCCAGGAGAAGCCTGCCTTCGAAGCCGTTGCCGGCGAACTGCGCCAGCGCCTTATCCGCGAGCAATATGAAGCCAAGATGGCTGAACTCAAGGATGCGGTCGCAGTCGAAATTCTCGATGATGCGCTTCAACTGCCCAGCGAACAGACCGAGACTTCGCAGTAGAAACTCCGGCATTGCACGGAAGACCCGGCGGCGGATGCCGCCGGGTTTTTGCGTTTCAGGGCGCAGACGAAAAGACTTGCGCTCTCCAAATGCGCTCTCTAAGGACAGCTGAAAGTTCAATCAACCGGGACAGCTGTCATGTCGACGACCGTTTCTCCGCTCGCTCCGAAAACCTATCCTGACATGCCGGAGGTGCCGGGTGTCCGCTTTGCAACCGCAGCGGCAGGGTTGAAATATGCCGGCCGAACCGACGTTCTGCTTGCGACCCTTGCCGAGGGTACAACGGTGGCTGGTGTCTTCACGCGGTCGAAGTGCACATCCGCTCCGGTCGACTGGTGCAAGGAAATGCTCAGGACGGGGACCGCCCGGGCACTTCTCGTAAACTCCGGAAACGCCAACGCCTTTACCGGCAAGAAAGGCAAGGCCGCGGTGGAACTTTCCGGCCAGATTGTTGCCAGGTCGCTCGGTTGCCCCGTGAACGAGATTTACCTGGCATCCACGGGGGTGATCGGAGAGCCGCTCCCGGCCGAAAAATTCCAGGACGTCGTCGAAGATCTGAAAGCCGGGCAAGACGGGACCGCCTGGCTTGAGGCCGCCAAGGCGATCATGACGACGGACACCTATCCCAAGGTGGCAACACAAAACGTGGACTTCGGAGATCAGGCGATCACCGTCAGCGGCATTGCCAAGGGCGCGGGCATGATCGCCCCCGACATGGCGACGATGCTGTCCTTCCTTTTCACCGACGCGGAGATCTCGCAGGATGTGCTGCAGGCCCTCTTAGGCGCAGAGACGGGCGGCAGCTTCAACGCCATCACGGTCGACAGCGATACGTCAACGTCCGATACGGTTCTGCTGTTTGCAACGGGGCGTGCATCCGAGCGCGGCGTGCCACCGGTTGTTTCAATCGATGATCCGAGAATCGTGAACCTTCAGGCGGCCCTGCGCGCGGTCATGCAGGACCTTGCGCACCAGATCGTCCGCGACGGTGAAGGCGCACGCAAATTCGTCGAGATCAGTGTCGAGAGCGCCGAGAGCAATGTTTCGGCACGAAAGATCGCCATGGCCATCGCGAATTCTCCGCTCGTCAAGACGGCTGTTGCCGGGGAAGACGCGAACTGGGGCCGGATCGTCATGGCCGTCGGCAAGGCCGGGGAACCGGCGGACCGGGACAAGCTCGCCATCTGGTTCGGTGACGTGCGTGTCGCGGTGGAAGGCGAACGTGATCCCGGCTACAGCGAAGAGGCTGCGTCAGCGGTGATGAAAGAGCAAAACATCCTAATCAGGGTGGATCTGGGGATCGGTTCGGGCCGTTCCACGGTCTGGACCTGCGACCTGACAAAGGACTATGTCGCGATAAATGGCGACTACCGAAGCTGAGTGAAAATTGGCAGATATCGCAGGGTAATCTTTGCCATGCTTAACGGCTCCTTTTGCCCCGGTTGAAAACTGGAACGAAATTCATGACAAAAATTGTGCTTGTCGCCGCCTGCGCCCTTGTTGACGTGGATGGGCGCATCCTCCTTGCACAGCGCCCTGAGGGCAAGTCCATGGCAGGATTGTGGGAATTTCCCGGGGGGAAAGTGGAAGCGGGCGAGAGACCGGAAGAAACCCTGATCAGGGAACTTGGTGAAGAGCTCGGAATCGAGGTTAACGAGGCGTGTCTCGCACCCCTGACTTTTGCAAGTCACGCTTATGAAGATTTTCATTTGCTGATGCCACTTTACATCTGCCGCAGGTGGAATGGATCCCCGATTGGAAGGGAAAACCAGGCACTGAAGTGGGTGCGGGCAACAAAACTGAGAGATTATCCGATGCCGGCGGCTGACGAACCTCTCATCCCGCACCTGATCGACGCAGTTTAGAATAACAAGGCAAGGCCCTGTCGCGCGGGAGTGTGAAAATGAAAACGAAGTCATATCTGGACACATCGGCCAAACGGCTTCTGTCCCGCTTTCGGAGCGACGAGAGCGGTGCAACAGCCATCGAATACGGCCTGATCGTCGGGCTGCTGGGTTCGGTTATCATTCTGGCCATGGTGCCTCTTGGAACCACCATCAGCAACGATGTTTTCGGAACGATTTCGAGTGCCCTGGACGGTGCGTCGAAATAAGGTCGCGTTCGCCGGCAGTTTTTGGATTATGCAGTTTTTTATCAGACCCTGATCAGATTTTTCTTTCTGAAACCCCAAGTGCGTCGGCCAGCCTTGTCTTTGCCGAACCCGGTCGCAGGGGCTTTTGCTGGCTCTCATGCGGAGCCCATCCCGACAACGTGATCAACGTGAAGGTCGCCCTGATGCGTCCGTCCGGATCCGCGTGGTCTTGCGCATAGATTTCTGCCGCGCGAAGCAGCGCTTCACGCGGCAGGGGACGCGCTCCATCCTGCTTCAGAACGGATGTCGCTCCCATATCCTGCAGGTCGCGCAACAGGGCGAACATCGTGTCATAGCGCACGGTAACCGTGTCCATGTCGGTGACCGGCAATGAAAATCCCGCGCGCTGGAGCAGGCTCCCGAGATCACGTGTATCGGCAAATGGCAGGACCCTGGCCGCCGCGCCGCCGGTTGTTTCAAGCTCCGCGCGCGTCAGGCAGTCGCGCAGTTCGGTAAGCGTTCCGGCGCCGGGCAAAACAGCCAGAAAAAGACCGTCGGGCGCAAGTGCGCGCCGGATCTGTATCAGGCTTCCGGGCAGGTCGTTGACGAGATGCAGATTGAGAGCCGAGACGATCAGGTCGACCGACTCATCGGCCAACGGCAGAAGAGCGTCGTCGCACACGAAATCCGGCGCCGGGAGATGCGGGTCGGCGAAAAACAGATCCGCCCGCAGCACGTTTCCGGCCTTCCCGGTGTCTCCGATCGCCGTCGAAATGCGGCCCGTGTGGCCGCCAAGGTCGACCGCGGTCCGAAAGGTGCGGTTAATCAGCAGCAGGCGGTCCCGCAGGTCTTCGGCGACATTGGCCAGCAGAAAGTCAGCCCCGGTTTTTGCGCGCTTCAGTGCGCGTTGGCGCCTCTTTTTGTGCAAGGCGCGGTCAAACAGATCGGTTTGCGCGTTCACGTCGGATCCGGTCAATGAGCGTTCAAATGCGTCACTTAGGACATCTGGGTTTTGAGGTCAAAGTTCCGGCATTCGAAAAAAGAGTTCAAATGGAGCATTATCAATTATAAGTTGCTCAGCGCGCTGGGTGCACTTGTGGGGGGCTGATGACGTGATTTCCATGCGAGAACGACTATCGGGCGTTTCCTCGGGAGCGCTCAGAGGGGCATTGAACGCCTTGCTGCCGCTGCGGTGTCTTTGCTGCGAGCGCAGGGTTGGGTCGGATGACGGGCTGTGTCCGGTCTGCTGGCATGGCATGGCTTTCATCGAAAAGCCGGTTTGCCACAGGCTGGGGACACCTTTTGCCTATGATGTCGGCAAAGAGGCCTGGAGCCCGCGCGCGATCGCGTCTCCACCGGTCTTTGACAGGCTGCGGTCTGTCGCATTTTACGAAGGGTCGGCGCAGCGGCTCGTGCTTGCATTCAAGTTTGGCGGCAAGCGGGAGCTTGCCCGTCCCATGGGAAAATGGATGAGCAATGCCGGGCGCGAATTTCTCAATCCTGACTGCCTGATCATACCGGTTCCGCTGCACTGGGTTCGAATGATCACCCGGCGGTTCAATCAGGCGGGCGCATTGGCACAGGTCATTGCCCATGACTGTGGTGCCACCTACGCGCCCGACATTTTGAAACGGCGGAAACGGACCCGTCGCCAGGTTGGCCTTTCGGCTGACGAAAGGCAGAAAAATGTCCGGTCGGCGTTCCGCGTCGAACAGAGCCGGCAAGGTCGCCTGGAAGGCCGTCACGTTGTTTTGATTGACGATGTGATCACCACGGGCTCGACGATTACCGCATGCACAAAAACCCTACTTGCGGCGGGCGCGGCGTCGGTTGATGTCCTCACATTCGCGCTGGCCGATCCTTCGCGAAGCGATGCGGCTGGAGACATCCAACCCTGACACAACGATTTCCACCTTGTGTTTCGGCAAACTGACCGCATATATCGCCCGACTTCGATTGGCGCTGCCGGGACCGGTGGCGGTGACACAGATGACGGGACGACGATATGGCCAAGGTGGAAATTTATACGCGGCAACTCTGCGGATTTTGTACGGCAGCAAAACGACTTCTGGACAAGAAGGGCGTGGACTACACCGAGTATGACGCGACCTTTGACGGCGGCCTGCGCAAGCAGATGATTCAGAAGGCGAACGGCCGCTCGACCTTTCCGCAGATCTTTGTCGGCCAGACCCATGTCGGCGGCTGCGACGATCTGCACGATCTGGAACATTCGGGCAAACTGGACGCTCTGCTTGCTTCCTGATTAAGTATCCCGGCAAAGACTTCTGTTGTTCCGGGTAAAGCGAACGCATGACCATTATTGTTGCAGCCTGTATCCAGCTTCGAAGTGGCAAGGACATTTCGGAAAACACGGCGCGCGCGGAAGACCTGATCAGAACGGCCGCCGCTGACGGCGCCACCTTCATTCAGACGCCCGAGATGTCGAATGTTCTGGTTCGCAGCCGTGAAGAACTGGTCGCGCGTATCGATGTGCTTGAGCGGGACCTCTTCGTCGCGATGGCCCGCAGGGTGGCTGCCGAGCTCCATGTCTTCCTCCAGGTCGGATCGGTAGGGGTCCTTGCGGACGGCGGCAAGGCCGCGAACCGGGCGGTCCTGATTGCGCCAACCGGCGCGATCATCGAGACCTATGACAAGATCCACATGTTCGATGTCGACCTGCCTGGCGGCGAGAGCTGGCGGGAATCGTCGACATACAGGCCCGGAGACACGGTTCCGGTGATTGGCCTGCCATTCGGGAAGCTCGCCATGGCCATCTGTTACGACATCCGCTTCCCTGCCCTTTTCCGGGCCCAGGCGCGTCTGGGTGCTGAGATCCTGACGGCTCCCGCGGCGTTTACCCGGCAAACTGGTCAAGCCCACTGGCATGTGCTACAGCGCGCGCGGGCAATCGAAAACGGTGCCTATGTCATCTCGGCCGCCCAGGGTGGCCGTCATGAGGACGGGCGGGAGACATTCGGACACAGTCTCATTGTCGATCCATGGGGCAGTGTTGTTGCCGAACTGGACAATGACGCACCTGGTCACCTGGTTGCCGAGATTGACCTTGCAAAGGTGGCCAAGGCGCGCGCGCGGATACCGGCAATCGCCAACGAGCGCGAATTTGACTGCCGCATGACCGAGGCGTTCAGGGAGGAGCCGGCTTGATCAAATATACGCTTGTTTGCGACGCCAGGCACGGCTTTGAGGGCTGGTTCCGGAATTCCGACGATTTCGATTCCCAGCGTGCTCGGCAACTCGTGACTTGCCCGGTTTGTGGATCAGCCAAGGTTGAAAAAGGGCTCATGGCCCCCGCCGTGTCGACTGCGCGCAGCAGGGAAGCACGCGGCATTGCCGCACCCGTGCAGCCGCACGAACCCCATGAGTCTGCAGCCCCGTCCACACCGAAATCGATAGACGCACCGCTTCAGCCGTCCGCGCTGCTTCCCGGCGACGTCCGGCAAAAGGAAATTGTCGAAGCCTTCAGACAGGCGCGCGCCCGGATCATCGAAAACTCGGAAAATGTCGGGACGGGCTTCGCCGACGAGGCAAGAAAGATCCACTACGGCGAGGCAGAAGAACGGAGCATCTACGGCGAAACGACGCCGAAAGATGCCGTCGACCTTTTGGAGGAAGGCATCTCGGTAATGCCTTTGCCGGAACTTCCCGAAGACAAGAACTGATCGCGTGCCCTGTCCGGCGGCATTCAGCGTGACGCCGCCGGATAGGTGTCGGCTCCAGACTACTTCTGCGTCTTGGTTGCCGCTGACGCGCGCGGGCGCGTTTTGGCCCCGGCCGGTTTCAAGTCCGCAAGCGTTTCCTCGGCCGCCTTGCCGAGTTCACCGACATTTTCCATGGCCGCTTCATTGAGTTCTTCAACCGCGGCCGCGCCCTGCGAGAAACTGTCCCGGAACAGCGCTGCCTGCTGCTCGAAATGTTCCTGGTATTCGGTCGCCATCTTGGAATAGAAGTCCTGAAGGGTCGCGAGCGTCTGCTCCGGGGCGACACATTGCGTCAGGGATTTTGCACACTCGAAATCCTCGTGGAGCCGGTGGCTGACGAATTCCATGTGCTCGTCGAACGCTTTTTCGGCGTGAGACCACATCGCCGTTCCCATTTTCTGGAAACCGGCAACGGTTTTCGCCTCGATCCTGTCTTCCCGCTCGGCAAGAGCCCAATTGGTGAACGAGGGTATGGGCCACTCGAACTTGAGCGCGGTGAAGTCGAATACGTCCGGATTGCGTTTGTTTGCCATTGGAGATCCTCCGCTTGTCTGTCTTTCGAGCCGGTGGCCCGAAACAGTGCCGTGATCCTGTCTTTCCGGCATGGCGGGCTGTCTTGCGGCGCACCTGGCCAGCCGGTGGGACCGGATCAGCGTGCGGCAACTCTACTTCGCTCGCAATTCGGATCTTTGACAGGGATCAATTATCCCTGCGCCATCCGGTCGCAGATTTTTGGGTGTGCGTACCGGTCCGGTTCAGCCCAGAAACGCGCGCAGTTTCCTGGTCACTTCGTCAGGCTGTTCGAGTGTCGACAGGTGTCCGCATTCTTCCAGAATGACCAGATCGCTGCCGGTGACAAGCTGATGGATCTCAACCGAAAGATCCGGGGCGATCAGGCGGTCGCCGTCTCCCGACAGCACGAGGGTGGGGCAACTGATCTGCGACAGGGATGGACGCGAGTCCACGCGTGCCGCGTTGGCTTGTTGTTGCCGTATGAAGGCATCAGCGCCGGTTTCGTCTGCCATCTCGTGCACGATCGACCTGAGGTGTTCGCTGGTCTCGTTCTTCTCATGCACGAAACCGGGAAAGAAGAGGCCGGGGATCTTGTGGAAGCGGTCCTTCCGGGCCAGGTCGGTCAGGACCTGTCTTTGTTCCCTGCGTTCGTCGGAGTCCGCCTGGGCAGAGGTGTTCAAGAGCGCGAGCCTGCCGACGCGCTCGGGTGCGCGCCGCATGACTTCGAGCGCGATGTAACCGCCCATGGAAAGCCCGACGAGCGAAAAATGCTCCGGCGCGTCGTTAAGGAGACGGGCCGCAATCGCGCCGATCGTGTCGTCCGACCGGTTGTCCGCAACAAGGATCGGGCGGTCGGACAACGCAGCGATCTGCGGCGCGTAGAGCGCCTCCGTACAGAGCAGTCCTGGTACGAAAACAATGGGTGTCCCCATCACGCGGCATCCGGCCTTTCGGCGAGCATCATGTAGTTGACATCCATGTCGCGGGACTTGACCCAGGCATCGGTCAGCGGGTTGTAGCTGACGCCCGACCGGTCCGTGATCGTGAGGCCTTCCGCATTCAACGGGCCTTCGATCTCAGATGGTTTGACCAGCTTTTCATAAGAGTGTGTGCCCTTGGGCAGCCAGCGCAAGACATATTCCGCGCCGACAATCGCCAGCGCGTAGGCCTTCAGCGTGCGGTTGATGGTCGCAATGAACATCATGCCGCCAGGCCTGACCATGCTTCCCGTTGCCTGGAGAAACAGGGGGACATCCGCGACATGTTCGACCACTTCCATGTTGAGGATGACGTCGAAGGTCTCTCCTGCCGCGGCAAGATCTTCGGCGGTCTGCGCCCGGTAGTCGATCTTGAGGCCGGAGCTTTCCATGTGAAGCCGGGCAATCTTGATGTTGGTCTCCGACGGGTCCGCGCCGACCACGTCAGCGCCAAGGCGGGCCATGGGTTCGCTCAACAGGCCGCCCCCGCAGCCGATATCCAGAAACCGCAGGCCCTTGAAGGCGTCGGAGGCCTTTGGGTCCCGGCCGAATTTCCGGCAGACTTCCTGCTTGATATAGGCAAGGCGGACGGGGTTGAACTTGTGCAGCGGCTTGAATTTTCCGGTTGGGTCCCACCATTGATCGGCCATTGCGGAAAACCGGGCGACCTCGCTTTCGTCGATGGTACCGGCGGTCTGCTGAGCCTTGACTGACATTGGACAATTCCTTTTCCTCGGCGAAGTCACACCGTCTTCAACATCGTTCATAGTTTAGCTGTCGTTCAGCGTCCTTGACCATTTGTCAAGTGAGCGCAGGTGACGCGGAGTTGCAGCGCGGCAGCACAGACTGTATGCATGCGCCGATCCATCCGGAGCGTCTCGCGCTTCATGACAGACTAGATTGAATACGAGTGGTATGGCCCGACTGGTTTTAAAATTTGGGGGGACTTCGGTTGCCGATCTTGATCGCATCCGAAATGTGGCCCGCCACGTGAAAAGGGAAGTGGAAGCCGGACACGAGGTCGCGGTGGTTGTTTCGGCCATGGCTGGACAAACCAACAAGCTGGTCGAGTATTGCCGCGACGCCGCTCCGCTTCACGACGCACGCGAATATGATGCCGTTGTCGCATCGGGTGAACAGGTGACATCCGGCCTGCTTGCGATCGTGCTGCAGGACATGGGTGTGAACGCCCGTTCCTGGCAGGGCTGGCAGGTTCCGATCAAAACGGACGAAAATCACGGCGCTGCGCGTATCCGCGAGATTGATGCCGGTTTTCTTGTCGAAAGGCTGGAGCAGGGCCAGGTTGCCGTCATGGCCGGTTTTCAGGGGATCTCGCCCGACAACCGCATCGCCACGCTCGGCCGGGGCGGATCGGATACGAGCGCGGTCGCGATCGCTGCGGCCATCAAGGCGGACCGGTGCGACATCTACACGGATGTGGACGGGGTCTACACGACCGATCCGCGGATCGTTCCCAAGGCGCAGCGTCTCGAGCGCGTCTCGTTCGAAGAGATGCTGGAGATGGCATCGCTGGGCGCAAAGGTTCTTCAGGTCCGCTCCGTCGAAATGGCGATGGTGCATAATGTGAGAACATTTGTGCGGTCCAGCTTCGATGACCCGGATGCGCCGCAGGCCGACAAGAACGGCCTCCCAATTGGTACTCTCATTTGCGACGAGGATGAACTCGTGGAACAGCAAGTTGTCACCGGCATTGCCTATGCCAAGGACGAAGCTCAGATCTCACTGCGTGACGTGGCCGACAAGCCGGGTGTTGCGGAATCGGTGTTCGGGCCGCTCGCCGACGCCCACATCAATGTCGACATGATCGTTCAGAATATTTCGCCTGACGGCAAGACCACCGACATTACCTTCACCGTGCCGGAAGGTGATTTCGAGCGCGCCAAGAAGGTGCTGGACGACAATCGCAGCGAGATCGGTTTCCAGAATCTGGAAGGTGCGATCGACGTTGTGAAAGTCTCCGTTATCGGCATCGGCATGCGCTCGCATGCCGGTGTTGCTGCCCAGTGTTTCCGCGGCCTTGCCTCCAAGGGGATCAACATCAGGGCGATCACGACTTCGGAGATCAAGATATCCGTGCTGATCGATTCCGCCTATGCGGAACTTGCGGTCCGGACTCTCCATTCGCTATACGGGTTAGACGGATAGTATAACCGGCGGGCGGAACCGGACGAGCGGGACCACCGGCCGACTGAGGCGGAAATCAGACGGGGGCGCCATGCGCAGCAACCTAGCCGGACCGCGCCTTTTGCTCCGCAGGCTCCGCGAAGTCATGGCGGAACCGATAACGGCGCAAGAGCGACTGGACAAGATTGTCGTCCTGATTGCGTCGAACGTCGTTGCCGAGGTGTGTTCGGTTTACATCCTGCGTGCGGATGGCGTGCTTGAGCTCTATGCGACCGAAGGTCTGAACCGGGAGGCGGTTCACAATGCCTCCCTGCGCGTCGGCCAGGGGCTGGTTGGTCTGATCGCCGCCGAGGCGCGGCCGCTCAACCTGCCGAATGCCAGTGCCCACCCTGGATTTACCTACCTGCCGGAAACAGGTGAAGAAGCCTACAATTCCTTTCTCGGTGTGCCGATCCTGCGCGCCGGCCGGACACTCGGCGTTCTGGTTGTCCAGAACCAGTCTCACCGGACGTATCTCGAAGACGAGGTCGAGGCCCTTCAGACAACGGCGATGGTCATTGCCGAAATGGTCGCTGCCGGAGAGCTGGAGGCGATCGCGCAGGAAGCGACGGGGCTGGACCTGTCGAGGCCGATCACCGCGACGGGCGCAGGTCTCTCGGAGGGCGTCGGCCTCGGACACGTGGTGCTGCACGAACCCCGCGTGGTCGTCACCAACCTGATCGCAGAAGACACCGACCAGGAGACGGCGCGCCTGGAAGGGGCCATCAACCGGCTGAGGCTCTCCATAGACGACCTGCTGGCGAGCGGCGAGATCGCCGCGATGGGTGAGCATCGCGAGGTGCTGGAAGCCTACCGGATGTTTGCCTACGACCGGGGCTGGATCCGCAAGATCGAGGACGCGATCAAAAACGGACTGACCGCGGAAGCCGCCGTTGAAAAGGTCCAGAGCGACACGCGTGCACGCATGCTGCGCCAGACAGATCCCTACCTTCGGGAACGGCTGCACGACCTGGATGATCTTGCGCACCGGCTGATCCGGGAACTCATGGGCCGGGAGCATGGCCCGGGGATCGGCGAACTTCCACAGGACGCGATCATCATCGGCCGCAACATGGGCGCTGCCGAACTGCTCGATTATGGCCGTGACCGGATCCGGGGACTGGTTCTTGAGGAAGGCGGACCGACAAGCCACGTCACCATTGTTGCGCGCGCGCTCGGAATACCCACGGTCGGGCTGGTCGACGACATCGTCAGTCTCGCGGACGCGGGCGACGCGATCATTGTTGACGGGGACACGGGCGAGATCCATCTGCGGCCGGCGGTCGATCTGGAAAACGCCTATGCGGAGAAGGTCCGTTTCAGGGCGCGGCGCCAGGCGCAGTACCGGAGGCTGCGCGGCAAGCCCTCCGTGACGAAGGACGGGGTCGAATTTTCCCTGCAGATGAATGCGGGCCTCCTGATCGATCTGCCGCATCTGGAAGAATCCGGGGCGGCCGGTGTCGGCCTCTTCAGGACAGAACTCCAGTTCATGGTCGCATCTTCGTTTCCGCGCATGCATGAACAGCAGGCGCAATACAGCCAGATCCTCGATGCGGCGGACGGCAAACCGGTCACGTTCCGCTCGCTCGACATTGGCGGTGACAAGGTGCTGCCCTATCTCAGGTCCATCCAGGAGGAAAATCCTGCCATGGGCTGGAGAGCGCTTCGTCTCGGCCTCGACCGGCCGGGCCTGTTGCGCACGCAGATCAGGGCCTTGCTGCACGCAGCGACCGGGCGCGACCTGAAGCTCATGTTTCCGATGGTCGCGGAAGTCGACGAATTCCTGCAGGCGCGCGCGCTGGTGGACCGTGAGGTTAAACACCTGCGCCGTCACGACCACCCGGTTCCGGAGAACATTCGCCTTGGTGTCATGGTCGAGGTTCCCTCGCTGCTGTTCCAGCTCGACGAACTCATGACCTATGTCGATTTCGTTTCGGTCGGGTCCAACGATCTCTTCCAGTTCTTCTGTGCCGTCGATCGCGGCAATACACGGGTCGCGGAGCGTTTCGACACGCTCAACGTCGCCTTTCTCAGGGCCTTGAAATCCATCGCGGACAGCGCCAACAAGCACCATGTTCCGGTGACGCTTTGCGGGGAGCTTGCGGGCAGGCCGCTCGAAGCGATGGCCCTGATCGGTCTCGGATACCGGGATCTTTCGATGTCTCCGGCGGCGCTCGGGCCGGTCAAGGCAATGCTGAGGACTCTCGACACAAGCCGTTTGTCTGCGCGTCTCCTGCCGAGGCTTGAGCCGGGGCATGACGACAACAACATCCGGGATGTGCTGAAGCGCTTTGCCGCCGAAACGGATGTAGCTCTCTAACGCGCGACGGTCGCCCGACGAACGGATCGATGGATGGATACCCTGATCTAGCTATCCGCTCCTTGCGCTGATATGTCGGAAATTGATGACGACGCACAGATTCGGGTGCGGGCGTCCTGCCGGGGCAAAAAACTGAAAACCGGGCCGCTGTGACCGGTGCCGCCCGTTTGCAAAAGACCTGTCTCGCGCGGCTGCCATTGCCGCCGACCCGACCAAGGAGATCCTGCGCTTATGCTGGCGCGTCAGAAACTTGATGTCCTGCTGGACCGTTTTGCCGAAATCGAACACCTGATGTCGAGCGGACCGGATCCGGCTGTCTATGTGAAGCTGTCGCGGGAATATGCCGGGCTTGAACCGCTCGTTCAGAAAATCCGCGCCCTCATCAAGGCAGAAGATGATCTTGCCGGTGCCCGTGCGCTCATTGACGATCCGGAGACGGACGCCGAAATGCGCGAACTCGCCGAGCTTGAACGTGACGAGCTGAGCGAAAGCGTCGCGCAGCTTTCGCAGGATGTGCGTATCGGCCTGCTGCCCAAGGACGAAGCGGACGCGAACGATGCCATTCTCGAGGTCCGTGCGGGAACGGGCGGGGATGAAGCGGCGCTTTTTGCCGGCGATCTCTTCCGCATGTATCAACGCTATGCCGAGTTGCAGGGCTGGAAGGTCGAGGTCCTGTCGGCGAGCGAAGGCGAGGTCGGAGGCTTCAAGGAGATCATCGCGTCCGTATCGGGTGAAAACGTGTTTGCCCGGCTCAAATTCGAGTCCGGTGTGCACCGGGTGCAAAGGGTTCCGGCAACGGAATCGGGCGGCCGTATCCATACCTCGGCAGCCACCGTCGCCGTTCTGCCGCAAGCCGAGGACGTCGATATCGATGTTCAGGACAGCGACTTGCGTATTGACACGTTCCGTGCGTCCGGGGCCGGTGGCCAGCACGTCAACACCACCGATTCCGCAGTGCGCATCACGCATATCCCGACCGGGATCGTGGTCGCGGTGCAGGATGAGCGGTCGCAACACAAGAACAAGGCCCGCGCCATGCAGCTGCTGCGCGCCCGCATCTATGACGAGGAGCGTGAACGGGCCGCGAGCGAACGGACGGAGGCGCGCCGTCTTCAGGTCGGTTCCGGCGATCGGTCGGAACGCATCCGGACCTACAATTTCCCCCAGGGCCGGGTCACCGATCACCGGATCGGCCTTACACTTTATAAGCTTGAGCAGATTGTTGCCGGGGAAGGCCTGGGGGAGGTGATCGAAGCGCTGATTGTCGACCATCAGGCCAATCTGCTTGCCTCCGAAGACGCCTGACGATGCAGGCGGGCCGACTTTACCGGCAGATCAGGGACCGGTTCCGCGGAGCGGGTGTTTCCGATCCCGAGCTTGATGCAAAACTGCTGGTCAGCACGCTTCTCGGGATTGGCCTGTCCGACCTTCTTCTCGATGACGCGCGGGAGGTCGATGAGGCGCAAGTTCGGAAGATCGAGCAAAAGGCGGACCTTCGGACCGGTGGCATGCCGCTTGGCCGCATCCTCGGCGAGCGTGAGTTTTACGGACGCCGCTTCCAGCTGAACAGGTCGACGCTGGAACCGCGTCCTGACACGGAAACGCTCATTGACGCGGTTCTCCGGCGCACCGCGGCAGATAGGCCGGTCACGATATGGGACATCGGCACCGGATCGGGCGCGATCGCGGTCACTTTGCTTGCCGAACTTCCCGAGAGCAATGCCGTAGCGATCGACCTGTCGGAAGACGCCCTTTCCTGTGCCCTCGACAATGCGCGCCTTCACGCGGTTGAGGACCGCTTTCACCCCCTCTGCGCCGACTATCTCGCCGGCCTGAGCAACGGCAAGACCAGCGGGCCGGACTGGATCGTCAGCAATCCGCCCTATATCCGCAGCCGCGTTCTGGAGGGGCTGAGCCCTGAGGTCATCGATCACGACCCCCGACTCGCTCTCGACGGCGGTGAAAATGGTCTGAACGCCTATGCCGCCATTGTTCCGCAGGCGGCGGGCCTGTTGCGGCCCGGTGCGCGAATCGCGCTTGAGATTGGCTACGATCAGGCTTCATCTGTTGAAAAACTCTTGCGTCAACATGGTCTTGGAGAGATTGAAATCATTAAGGATCTTGCCGGGAACGACCGTGTCGTGCTTGCGCACAGGACATAATTTTACTGTTTTGATCCAAACGCGAAAAAGCACTTGGAAATTGCAGCGGAAACGGTTAGGTTCGACTTGCCGAAACCGGAAATGTGAACAGCGTTTAGCGGGGCATACGCATCCGGCAGTGTGAAAACGAGACACGCTTATCGCGCGAAGTATTCAGCTGCAAATCGGGCCTTCCGGTGTTTTGGACTGTCGACGAGGAAGACGTGAGCGCTGGCCATCGGCCTGGAATGCGTTGCGCGTGTTTTGAAAGGCAGCCGCGAACCAGCATAGTTGGTTTCGGTGTGTATTTCGTATCGGTTTAAGCAATTCCGATGTTGGGTCAGCGTTTCGCTGACCGCCGTTCCGCAAGAGAAAACGGCAGGATGAGACCAGGAAATCAGAGCAATAAGCGTATGCGCGGTCGGGGCCGCAAAGGTCCCAATCCGTTAACCCGGACTTACGAATCAAACGGTCCTGATGTGAAAATCCGCGGCACAGCGATGCATATCGCGGAGAAGTACCAGCAGCTTGCCAGGGATGCCCAGGCATCCGGCGACCGCGTGATGTCCGAAAACTACAACCAGCATGCGGAGCACTATCTGCGGATCGTCGCCGCAGCTCAGCCGCAGCAGCAGCCTTCGGCTCAGCCGGCCGTGCGCGCAGACAGCGAAGACACGTCAGGTGAAGCCGCCAACGGAACGAACGGCGCCACGCCGCCGGTCAACGGTTCGGAGCGGCCTTCGCAGGAACGCGCCGCTGCAGACGGGGACGTCGTTGACGCGAACAGCCCGCAGCCCTTCATCGAAGACATGCCGGTGATCGACCAGGAAGGCCAGGTCAACGGCGCAGGTCAGAAAGCGGATGGCGATGACGGCGATGGTGACGACAAACAGCGCCGCCGGACACGGACATCAAGATCACGGGCACCGCGGCGCACTGCCGGCGAGCAGACCGACGGATCAACAGAAGCCCCGTCCGAAGGCGGTGATAGCCCGGTAGAGGCTTCCGATGAAGATCAGGTCAAGCCACGCCGCCGGACCACGCGGACCCGCCGTCCCAAGGTGAGTGAGGACGCGCCGGCAGAAACCGCGACCGCGTCCGACTGACGCCAACCGGCCAAAAAACACTGATCCTGAACGGCGTCCGACGGGCGCCGTTTTTTGTTGCGCGAATTTTGGTCCGCTGGGCCTTTTGTGACGAAAATGCAACACTATATCAGGGAGGCAGTGCTCAATGAGACTGCATGGATGCCCGAGGGTCCGTACCCTCGGGGTCCATATCCAACGACGTTCCCCATGCTTCGGGTGGTGTGGACGGGTAGGAGGTAGAGAATGAACTTTGAAAAATACACTGAGCGCGCACGGGGCTTTGTGCAGTCCGCTCAGACATTTGCCCTTGGACGCGGACATCAGCAGTTTGCACCGGAGCACATATTGAAGGTGCTCCTGGACGATCCGGAAGGCATGGCCTCCGGACTGATCGACCGCGCCGGCGGCAAGGCAAAAGCCCTGAAAGGGGATCTGGAAGGGATCCTCGACAAGATGCCGAAGGTCTCCGGCGGCTCCGGACAGCTCTACATGGCGCAGCAGACTGCGCGCCTTTTCGAACAGGCTGAAAAGATTGCCGAGAAGGCGGGCGACAGCTTTGTCACTGTCGAACGCCTGTTGCTCGCCCTTGCCATGGATGGCGAGAGCGAAGCGGGCAAGCTGATGAAACGCCACGGCGTGACGGCGAACGGGCTGAATGAGGCAATCAATCAGCTCCGTCAGGGCCGCACCGCGGATAGCGCGACGGCTGAAAACCAGTATGAAGCCCTGAAAAAATATGCTCGGGATCTGACGGAAGTCGCCCGTGACGGCAAGCTCGACCCGGTGATCGGCCGTGATGAGGAAATCCGGCGCACGATCCAGGTTCTGTCCCGCAGGACCAAGAACAACCCGGTTCTGATCGGCGAGCCCGGTGTCGGCAAAACGGCGATCGCGGAAGGTCTCGCGCTCAGGATTGTCAATGGCGATGTCCCTGAATCCCTGAAGGACAAGCAGTTGCTTGCGCTGGACATGGGCGCGTTGATCGCCGGTGCGAAATATCGCGGTGAATTCGAGGAGCGCCTGAAGGCGGTTCTGTCGGAAGTCGAAGCGGCAGCCGGCGGCATCATCCTGTTCATCGACGAAATGCACACGCTCGTCGGCGCGGGCAAGGCGGATGGCGCGATGGATGCGTCCAACCTCCTGAAACCGGCGCTTGCGCGCGGCGAACTGCACTGCGTGGGTGCGACGACACTTGATGAATACCGCAAGCACGTGGAAAAGGACGCGGCGCTGGCCCGTCGTTTCCAGCCGGTCTTCGTCACGGAACCGACCGTGGAGGACACGGTCTCGATCCTGCGCGGCATCAAGGAAAAATACGAACTGCATCACGGGGTTCGCATCACCGACAGCGCGATCGTCTCGGCGGCCAACCTGTCCAACCGCTACATCACCGACCGGTTTCTGCCTGACAAGGCGATCGATCTGGTGGACGAGGCGGCCAGCCGGCTGCGCATGCAGGTCGATTCCAAACCGGAAGAGCTCGATGAGCTCGATCGCCGGATCATTCAGCTGAAGATCGAGCGCGAAGCGCTGAAGGTGGAAAGCGACGAGGCGTCCCGTGACCGGCTGAGCAAGCTCGAACAGGAGCTGACAAACCTGGAAGAACAGTCCCAGGCCCTGACCAACCGCTGGCTTGGCGAGAAGGAAAAGCTCAACCTTGAACAGAAGATCAAGGAACAGCTCGAGCAGGCCCGGACCGATCTTGAAATCGCGCAGCGGCAGGGCGACCTGGCAAAGGCCGGTGAACTGGCCTATGGCGTTGTTCCGGATCTCGAGCGGCAATTGGCGGAGG
Organism: Pseudomonadota bacterium; assembly: GCA_039818365.1. Lineage (GTDB taxonomy): Bacteria > Pseudomonadota > Alphaproteobacteria > Rhizobiales > Stappiaceae > Roseibium. The sequence continues at coordinate 4,070 of JBCBUA010000056.1, read as the reverse complement.
CCGAAGCGTCCGAAGACAAGGACGCCATGGTTGATGAAGCCGTTTCGCCGTCGCACATCGCGCAGGTCGTCTCGAAATGGACGGGCATTCCGGTGGACAAGATGCTGGAAGGCGAACGTGAAAAACTGCTGCGGATGGAGGACATGCTGGCAAAGCGTGTCGTCGGTCAGGCTGAAGCCATTCACGCCGTGTCCACCGCCGTCCGGCGCGCGCGCGCCGGCCTGCAGGACCCGCACAGGCCCATCGGTTCATTCATGTTCCTCGGGCCGACCGGCGTCGGCAAGACGGAGTTGACCAAGGCGCTTGCAAGCTTCCTGTTTGACGACGACAGCGCGATGGTGCGCATCGACATGTCGGAATTCATGGAGAAACACTCCGTGGCCCGGCTCATCGGCGCGCCTCCGGGATATGTCGGCTACGAGGAAGGCGGGGCGCTGACCGAAGCCGTGCGCAGGCGGCCCTATCAGGTCGTGCTTTTCGACGAGATCGAAAAGGCGCATAGCGACGTGTTCAACGTGCTGCTTCAGGTACTCGATGACGGCCGGCTGACCGATGGCCAGGGCCGCACCGTCGATTTCCGCAACACGCTGATCATCATGACGTCGAACCTGGGTGCCGAGTATCTGGTCAACCAGCCGGAAGGCCAGGACAGTGATGCGGTCAGGGACGAAGTCATGACCGCGGTGCGCGGGCACTTCCGGCCCGAGTTCCTGAACAGGCTGGATGAAATCGTGCTGTTCCACCGGCTGCAGCGGTCGCAGATGGGCGCGATCGTCAAGATCCAGCTGGAGCGGCTTCGCGCGCTGCTGGAGGATCGCAAGATCACGCTCAACGTGGACGACAGCGCGCTCGGCTGGCTGGCCCAGAAAGGCTACGATCCCGCCTATGGTGCCCGTCCCCTGAAACGGGTCATCCAGAAGGATGTCCAGGATCCGCTGGCGGAAAAACTCTTGGCAGGAGATATCCTGGATGGGCAGACCGTGGATGTGTCCGCCGGTGCCGACAGGCTGGTGTTCCAGGTTGCCGGCTCGGAGAGTGCGGCGGCGTAAGCCGTGCGCGCCGCAAGACGCTGCCAAAAGCCCCGCGGAGCATTATGCGCCGCGGGGCTTTGCTGTTTGATCAGATCTTTCTTTGAGCGCTGAGCGCTCAGTTGACGGCCGCGACGCGCGAGGGCTTTCGGGCCCGTTCGAGAAGCGTGTCGACACGGTAACGCTCTTCCTCGAAGCTGGTCCGCACTTCCCCGTCCAGCGTCCGTCCCTTTGGAAGCTTGATGCGCATGGGATCAACATATCTGCCATTGACGAGGACTTCATAGTGAAGATGCGGTCCGGTCGACAGGCCTGTGGAGCCGACATAGCCGATCACCTGTCCCTGGGTGACGCGCGCGCCTTCGCGGATACCCTTGCCGAAGCCGGTCATGTGGCTGTACGTCGTGACATAGCCGTTGGTGTGGCGCAGCTCGACACGCCGGCCGTAGCCCGAGGCCCAGCCTGACTTGACGACGGTGCCGTTGCCGGCCGCAATGATCGGGGTGCCGCGCGGTGCGGACCAGTCAACACCACGGTGCATGCGTGTGTATTTGAGGATCGGATGGCGCCGCATGCCAAATCCGGACCGGAACTTGCCCCCGTTGAGCGGTTTGCGGACCAGGAACTTCTTGGCGCTCTGACCGGAGCCGTCATAGAAATCGGTCGCGCCGTCATCGGGCGTGCGATAGCGGTAGAATTCGCGTTTCGTGTTGCCGGTATTGAGGGCCGCGTAGAGAATCTTCGGTGTGGAATTGTCATCACCGGGCGTGAAGAACAGCTCCAGGGCGTCTCCCGGCTGGACGCGGGAATTGAAATCAACATCGAAGGAGAACATGCGCACCAGATCGTCGATAATCTCTTCCGGCATGTCCTGTTCCAGGGCAGTCTGATACAGGCTGTCGTAAATCGCAGGGGTGGGGCCGCCATAAGAAACACGGTCGGCTTCGGCGAAGGCATCGGCGAGGAACGTGCTTGGCTCTTCCGCCTTGATGTATCTGCCGCTGTCCGAACGGGCAACGGTCGCCTGATGTTCGGTGGCCGTGTAAAGGGAGACGCGCTCGGGGCGCATTTTCTCAAGGTCGTCCGGGGAGGGCGCATAGGCGATGCGCAAGCGCTGACCGTCCTCAAGCTCCGAGATGCCGAAGAGGCTGGCGAAAGACGCGGCAATGTTGCGCGCTTCCTGCGCATTGGCATCATAGTCCAGAAGCAGATCGGTCAGGTTCTGACCTTCCGTGATCGGAACGATGCTTTCCTCCATGCCGGCAAAGCGGATTTCTTCGTCCCGCTTGGAGACGAAGGACACGTTTTCCGGCGTGATGCGGACGGCATAGCGCTCAAGATCGGGCTGGAGCGCGAGGTTGAAGTCGAAGCGGCCCGGATCGACCAGCGTCTTTGCGGTGGCCTGGGGGGAATTTGCAAGAAGCAATCGCGCAGATTCGCGCACGACAAGCTCAACTTCGGTTTCAGACGGGGTCTTGTCTTCCTTGATCAGCGGGCTGGACGTTGGGAAAGGTGCCAGTGAAATGCTGACCTCGCTCTCCAGTTTCGCCCCGTAGATGGAATCGGCAATCAGCGCCGTCGTCGTTTCGGCGAACTCCGTTCCGCTCGGCTCGTCCGACTTGTCGGAAAACATGTTCAGCGGATTGAACGCCGGGATGAGGTCGGCAAGCTCGGGATCCTTGCGTGTGGCAAGCGATGCGCTGACAAAGACATGCGGCTGGACGCGGATATGATCCTTGTCGCCGATGCGCGCGACGACATTCACGTCGATGACATTCTTGCTGGAGTATTCAGCCGCGGTCTTCAGGACACGGTCGCCCTTGCTGCTGCCGCCATTGGCAGACGCAACGCCGGCATAGAGCGCGTCGGCCGACGGCGCGGCTTCCACGCTGTACTGTCCGTCAAGCGCGGCCATCAGGGCTCCCCCCATGAGGACCAGCGACGTCAGGCCGGTGAGAACCGTGCCCGCGAGCCAGCGCAAGGACACCTGGCGTTTGTCCGAAAGACCGCTGCGCCCCTCATAGCCGCGGAGCGGTGGCTCATCGCCCAGTTCGATCCGGGTTCCCTGTGCACTATGGAAAGGGCCAAAATGCATTAATACCAGTCCGGTCCTTTTACAAAACCTGCATCAGATCTGTCGTTCGGGCGCCGCTTGAAGGCCTTCAAGGCGATACCGCACCGAACCTGACCCTGCTAAATGCAGTGTTTGGTCTAAAACGTCAATTGTTTATGCACCGGGAGTACCAATTCCCATTGCCCTGCAGGATGTTGCGTAAGGCCTGATTTTGACGGTTCTGTGATGCGCCTGTGATTTTGACCGGCCGGATGTTCAAAGGCCGGCCGTGACCGCCTGTCTGAATGCGCCCCGGAGGTGCGGCGATGCCTGCATGGAGCGTGCGGCTCCGGGGCGGGCGCCGCGCGGTTGAGCGCCAAAATCGATGCTGCAATGCGGCATCCGGCAGGGATTTACGCTGCGAAAGGGTGTCGTAAATTCAGTTGAAGCAGGTCTGCCATATTCCGAAATCGTATCTTTAAGTCTATGAAGAACATGGGAAAAAACGGATGCCTTCGCTTCTGTGAATCTTTTTTGACAAAGTCTGTTGACTCACATTCGGGCCATGCGTATAACCGCCTCCATCGACAGCGGCGCTGCCGCATGGCGCTCCTCGCTGTTGATCTTACCGGACATCAAGATCGCAGACACCTGGAAGCAGGTGCGAGATGAGGTGCCTCCGGTCGTGCCTTGAAGGCCGCATTTGCGAAAGCGAATGGTTCTTTGACAATTTGGATATGAAGGAAGGGAAGCGTAGGCGGCGTTGGTCTTGCGATGCCTGGTAGATATGCTGGGTGTTTTAAGGAGTTACGCAGGTACGCTGATCTTTCAGCAAGGATCGATTGGTTTTGATGGGTTTTTATCTGTCAGGATTGATTGAGCTCTTGTTAATTCTGGATTTTGGCGCTGGGAAGCGTTGGAATTCATTGAGTGCTTTATAGCGATTGATTTAGTTGCCTGTGATTGAACTTTTTAGTTGAACCTGAGAG
>JBCBUA010000055.1:0-22476 GCA_039818365.1 Pseudomonadota bacterium | reverse complement strand
AGACGAAAAAAAGTGTGGACTTTCAGTTCGTCTTACGCAGCCACGCTTGTCCTGATAGAGACCATCACGGGCATGCTGGTTGCGCGGGCCGGATCCGATGCCGAGGCACGGATCCAGGAAGTTGAGAAGCATAATCGCTTGCTCGACGAGATTGAAAATGTCTAGGGTGGTGTGCCACGCTTGACTTAAGAAATTTAACAATGGGGAAGTCTAGTCAAATGATGATGAAAATGAACCTGGCAGGTGCTGTTCTGGCGACCAGCATCGCATTCACCGGAGCAGCAACGGCTGAAGAATTCATCACGATCGGAACCGGTGGCGTCACTGGCGTTTACTACCCGACCGGTGGTGCGATCTGCCGGCTGGTCAACAAGGGCCGCAAGGATCACGGTATCCGCTGCTCGGTCGAATCCACGGGCGGTTCGGTGTACAACATCAACACGGTTCGCGAAGGCGAACTTGAGTTCGGTGTCGCACAGTCCGACTGGCAGTACCATGCCTTTAACGGCACGTCGAAATTCGAGGACAAAGGTCCGTTCGAAAACCTGCGCGCCGTTTTCTCCGTACACCCCGAGCCGTTCACCGTCGTGGCGCGTGCCGATTCCGGCATCAAGAACTTTGAGGATCTGAAGGGCAAGCGCGTCAACATCGGCAACCCGGGTTCCGGTCAACGCGGCACCATGGAAGTTCTGATGGAAGCAATGGGCTGGACCACCGGCGATTTCGCCCAGGCGACCGAACTGAAAGCCGCCGAGCAGTCCGCTGCTCTTTGCGACAACCAGATCGATGCCATGGTCTACACGGTCGGCCACCCGTCCGGCTCCATCCAGGAAGCAACGACAGCCTGTGATTCCGTACTGGTGAACGTGGGCGGCGATGCCGTCGACAAGCTTGTCGGCGACAACAGCTACTACCGCACCGCCACCATTCCGGGCGGCATGTACCGCGGCAACGATGGCGACACCGGCACCTTCGGTGTGGGCGCGACCTTCATCACGTCCGCCGACGTTGCTGACGACACGGTTTACACGCTGGTCAAGTCGGTGTTCGAAAACTTCGATGCCTTCAAGAAGCTGCATCCGGCATTTGCCAACCTGAAGCCGGAAGAAATGGTTGCCGACGGACTGTCCGCACCGCTTCATCCGGGCGCTGCCAAGTATTACAAAGAGCAAGGCTGGATCAACTGATCCAGAACCGCTTCGGGTCCGGAGATCACATCTCCGGGCCCATTTCCTTGCGCCACAGAACCAAAAACAACAATACCGGCGCTATCGTATTGCATGTCACGTTTTGCTGAGGGCCATTGGCCCGAAAGACCCGGGGATATATGGGCGCGGCTCGGATTCGAGCCGTTGGATGGGGGATTTTCATGGCGGATCAGAATCAACCGAACAACCAGGACACAAAGCGAGGTCTGTCGGAAGAAGAGCTTCAGGAACTTGTTGCCGCTTCCGATTCCGGCTCGCGTAATCCGGCCGGGAGCGTCGGCCTGCTGCTGGCAGGTGTCGCGTTCTTGTGGTCAGTGTTCCAGGTCCTCCTCGCATCGCCGGTCGCCTACTACATCCTGCCCGGCGACCTGATCAACAACAGCCGCCAGTTCCACCTCGCCTTCGCCATGTTCCTGGCCTTCATGGCCTATCCCGCGCTCAAGACCAGTCCGCGCCACTACATCCCGATACAGGACTGGATACTCGCGTTGTTTGGCGCGTTCATCGCGCTTTACGGGTTCTTCTTCTACGAGAAGATCGTCAACAACGGCGGTCTCGCCGACGACATGGACAAGTGGTTTGCCCTTGCCGGCATCATTGTCCTGTTTGAAGCCGCAAGGCGCGCGCTCGGCCCGGCAATGGCCGCTGTCGCGACCGTCTTCCTGCTCTACGTATTCTTCGGTTCCTCCGAATGGGTTCCAGAGGTCATCCGCTGGAAAGGCGCATCGCTGAAAAAGGCGATGAGCCACATGTGGATCACTTCCGAAGGGGTCTTCGGCATCGCCCTTGGTGTCTCCACCAAATTCGTGTTCCTGTTCGTGTTGTTCGGTGCGCTCCTGGACAAGGCCGGCGCCGGAAACTACTTCATCCAGATGGCCTTTGGCGCACTCGGTCACCTGAAGGGCGGCCCCGCCAAGGCTGCCGTTGTCGGTTCCGCGGCAACCGGCCTGATTTCCGGTTCCTCGATCGCAAACGTGGTCACGACCGGCACCTTCACCATTCCATTGATGAAACGGGTCGGCTTCTCATCCGAACAGGCCGGCTCCGTTGAGGTGGCGTCTTCGGTGAACGGGCAGATCATGCCGCCCGTCATGGGTGCAGCCGCCTTCCTGATGGTCGAATATGTCGGCATCTCCTACGTCGACGTGATCACGCACGCCTTCCTGCCCGCGGTCATTTCCTATATCGCGCTGGTCTATATCGTGCACCTTGAAGCCGTAAAACGGAACATGCCGACCATCGGCCACAAGACCGTTTCGACACTGCGCACGGTCCTTGGAATGTTCTTCTTCTTCGCCGGGTTCGCCGCGCTCTGTTACGGCGTCAAGTTCCCGGTCGGCTGGATCGTTGCAGCCGTTCCCGAAGGTGCGAGCTGGATCCTGGCGGTGCTGGTGTTTGTCGCCTATCTCGCTCTCCTGAAGCTGGCAGCGACGGTGGACGACCTGCATCCGGACGATCCGAACGAGAAGGAAATCACGCTTCCGGAGATCTCCGAGATCTACAAGGCAGGCCTCTATTACCTTCTGCCGATCGTCGTGCTCGTCTACTTCCTGATGATCGAGCAGAAATCGCCCGGCCTCTCGGCATTCTGGGCAACCGCCCTGCTCTTCGTGATCCTCCTGACCCAGCGCCCGATCAAGGCGATTTTCCGCGGCGAAAGCGAAGCCTTCAACGAGTTGAAGGAAGGCGTCAACGATCTTGTCCACGGCATGATCGACGGTGCGCGCAACATGATCGGCATCGGTCTGGCGACAGCAACCGCGGGCATCATCGTCGGCACCGTCACCCTGACCGGCATCGGGCAGGTCATGGCCGACCTTGTCGAGTTCGTCTCGGGCGGCAATCTGGTCCTGATGCTGATGTTCGTGGGTGTTTTGTCTCTGGTCCTCGGCATGGGCCTTCCAACCACAGCGAACTATATTGTCGTGTCCTCGCTCATGGCCGGGGTGGTGGTTGAACTGGGCGCCCAGTCCGGTCTGATCGTGCCGCTGATCGCCGTCCACCTGTTCGTCTTCTATTTCGGGATCATGGCGGACGTGACACCTCCGGTGGGCCTTGCCTCCTTCGCCGCGGCGGCGGTGTCCGGGGGCGATGCCATCCGGACAGGGTTCACGGCGTTCTTCTACTCGCTCAGGACCGTCGCCCTGCCCTTCATGTTTATCTTCAACACCGATCTGTTGCTGATCGATGTCGGCTGGCTGCAGGGAACGCTTGTCTTCGTGGTTGCCACAATAGCAATCCTTGTCTTCACTGCAGGCACGATGGGCTATTTCGTCACGAAGAGCCGGATCTACGAAAGCATTGCGCTGGTCCTGATCGCGTTCGTGCTGTTCCGGCCGGACTTCTTCATGAACCGGATCCAGCCTCCGTTTGAGCAGATCCCACCCGCACAGTTCGTCCAGGCCGTCGGGAATGCACCGGCAGGTCAGGAGATCCGGGTGACGGTCAGCGGACCTGATTTCGACACCGGTGAGACCACGGAAAAAACGATCATCGTCAATCCCGGTTCGGAAGACGGTGGCGAAGCGCGGCTTGAGGCCCTCGGCCTCACCGTTCTTGACGAGGACGGCGTCCTGAAAATCGACGAACCCTTCCCCGGAACACCCTATTTCGAGGAACTCGGCGATTTCGACTTCTATGCCGACAATCCCGTCATCGCCAAGGAAGCGCAGGTCGAAGTCAAACAGCTTCCAAAGGAACTTGTCTATATCCCCGGCCTGTTGCTGCTGGTGGTGGTCTATCTGATCCAGCGCGCCCGCGCTGGCCGCGAGAAAGGAGTGCCGGCATGAGCATCAAGTCTGTGCTGTGTGCAGTCGACATTTCACACGAGGACGATGTCCAGGTGCTTGAAACGGGTGACAAGCTCGCGCGCCTCGACGGGGCGCAACTGGATGTCATCACGGTCGTGCCGAACTATGGCGTGACGCTGGTCAACTCGTATTTCGACGAGAACTTTCAGGGCGAGTTGGTGACGAAAACGAAATCGGCCCTGAATGACATGGTCACTCGCGTGCTCGGCGAGGAGCGGAACAAATCCATTCGCCACATCGTCGCGGCAGGCTCCGTTTACGAGGAGATACTTGAAGCCGCCAAGCAGGCCGGCTCCGATCTGATCGTTATCGGGGCGCACAAGCCGCATCTGAAGGAATTTCTTCTCGGCCCCAACGCGGCACGCGTTGCGCGCCATTCCCAATGTTCGGTCTATATTGTCCGGGACTAAACGGGAAACCTGACAGACGGCTCCATTGCAAAAGGGCGGGACCACAGCGGCGGTCCCGCCCTTTTTTATTTTTTCTTTCCGGTGACGGCGAATTGCTGTGCACCCTGAAGCGTTTGACAGGTCTCCGGACTTCCGCGGAAAGCTGTTCCAAACATGCCAACTTCACCCGTTCGAACACGGCCAGCTTTTTCGGCTGCCAAGACCGAATCGATATATATTCACCGCGTCGAACGGAGAATTCGACTAGCAGAAGCTACAAAAAATTAAACAAAACTGACTTCCTCAACCAGAAAGGAAGAGGTTTGTTTACCGCAACCGGGGTAAATTTGCTCCATGCTTAGGCTCATCCGGAATTCTACGCAGAGGAAGTTTCTCGCGATCATGTTCGCGGCATTGATTGCCGTGAACGGACCGCTGCTGATTACGTTTTTTGTCATGACAAAAAACTCGGTCGAGCGCGAGATGATCGCGAAGAAACGGGTGCTGCTGGACGCCAACAGCAAGGCTCTCAGCAAGGCGCTTTGGGATTTCGACTACGGAAACCTGCGCAAATGGGCCGGCGCGATCGCCAATGACCGCGATATCTTCAGTATCGAGATCCTCGACGACAACAACAAGAGCCTTGCGCTGATTTCCAAGGAAGGCGCCGGGAACAGCACGCGTGATCTGGAGAATGAGCTCTTCTCCAAGGAAATCACGCACAGGGTGGACGGGGTCGAACACAGTGTCGGCACCCTGCGCATCCGCTTCATGTCCAACCACATAAGTAACGCGGCGGTTCGCGAAGTCGTCAAATCGGCGATCCTGTTCGTCGTGTCGACCATCTCCGTGCTTGTCGCCGCGCTGATTGCCAACCGCTTCATGATCACGCGTCCGCTTCTGCGTCTGAACGAGGCGATTGAAGCGACACAGCGTTCGGGAACCCGCAAGAAGGTGAACTGGGAGTCGACGGACGAACTGGGGCGCGTCACAACGGCCTTCAACGAAATGCAGGACAGACTGGACCAGGACGAGGCGCAGCTGATCCGGGCCAACAGGCGGCTGACCTTTCTCTACAACAACACGCCTGTCATGCTGTATTCGATCGACAGCGAAGACAATATCCGCAACGTATCCGACTACTGGCTTCATGCGACGGGTTACAGCCGCAAGGATGTCATCGGCCGCAAGTTCCGTGAATTCATCCATGATGACTTCAAGGACGAATACCTGAACAACCGGAGCATGTTGTCGGACGGAAAAAACGAGACGCTGGAACTGACGTCGGTCTTCCAGAAAGCCGACGGCACCTGTCTCGACGTGCTGATCACCGAGACCAAGGACTTCGACGACAGCGCACACGGCGGCAGTTCCCTGTCCGTCATGACCGACATCAGTAAGCTGAAGGCTGCCGAGGCGGAAATCCTGCGTCAGGCCCGGACCGACTATCTCACCGGGCTGGTGAACCGGGAAGGGTTTGCGGACCGGCTGAATGCGGCCATCGAAAGCTCGGACGGCTCGGACGATATTGCCGTTCTTTTCTTCGATCTCGATCGCTTCAAGTGGGTCAACGACAATCTGGGGCATTTCGCCGGCGACCGCGTGCTGCAGTCAGTAACGCGCGAAATCGCTCAACTGCTGGGCAAAGATGATTGTTTCGGCCGGTTCGGCGGCGACGAATTCGCGATCATGCTGTCCTGCCCATCGAGCAAGAAACGGGCGGTCGAGCTTGCGACGAAGATCAATCGCACCTTGAACCGTCCAATCGATCTCGGCGGCCGGACGCTGCAGATTTCCGCCAGTGTCGGGATCTCGTTCTATCCCGACAACGCGGACAGCGCGGAAGAACTGCTCAAGGCATCGGACGTTGCGATGTACCGGCAAAAGAACAGCGGCCGCAACGGCTTCTGCGTTTTCAACGAGCAATTCGGCAAGGAAGCCAGCCAGCAGCTCGAGGTCAAGGAAGTCATTTCCGAGGCCCTGGAAAACAACTGGTTCCAGCTTCATTTCCAGCCAATCGTCAATCTGGAGACCAGAACGACAATCGGCTTCGAGGGGCTCCTGCGGCTCGTGCACCCCGAAAGAGGTGTGCTCCCTCCCCTTGAATATATCCGGGCGGCCGAACAGACCGGCGGCATTCTGGAGATCGGGGACCTGGTTCTGGAGCTGGGCCTTGACGCACTTGAACGCCTGCAGAACAGCGAGGCCAGTCGCTCTGCCTATGTCGCTCTGAACTTTTCCGCCGCGCAGTTCCTTCCCGACCTGCCGAACAATCTCAGAGAGAAACTGACGGCCCACAACGTGGATCCGGCCCGGCTTGTTCTGGAGATCACGGAAACGACACTCATGCAGAACAGCATGGGGCTGGACGGCCTGATCGAAGACATCCGGAAACTTGGCTGCACCTTCGCCCTGGACGACTTCGGGACCGGCTTTTCCTCTCTCAGCTACATGCACCGCTTCCCGGTCGACACGGTCAAGATCGACAGGTCGTTCATCAAGGGGCTGGACGACCGCTCCGGCATCGAGCGCACCCACAAGACGGCTGCCCTGATCGAGGCGGTTGTCGGCTTGTCGCAAAAGCTCAAGCTGAACGTCATTGCCGAGGGCATCGAAACCGAAGCCCAGTATAATCGCCTGATCGACCTTGGTGTTCAAACCGGTCAGGGCTTTCTGTTCGGCAAGGCTGAACCACTCGAAACCTATCTTTCCGAAGGTCAAACCGGCCGCCTCGATACGGCGCGGCTGCCAGACGAAACACTCCGCAACGTCGGATGAAGATTGACGGACCCGAGCAATCGAGGATCAAGCAATGCGCAAATTGACGAGAAGATCCGTTGTCGCCGGCCTCACCGCCTTCACAGCCATGCCTGTGGCCACGTCCTTACGGGCGGAAAGCGAGCTTGTGTCCCTGAAGGTCATGACGGAGGAATATCCGCCCTTCAACTATCACGACGGGACCGCCCTGCGCGGGATCAGCGTCGAGATCATGGAAGAGATCTTCAAGCGCACGATGTCGGGCCACACCCGGAAGGACATCGCGCTTCTTCCCTGGGCGCGGGGCTACAATCTCACTCTGCAAAGACCGGGACACGCGCTCTTTTCAACGACGCGCACGCAGGACCGGGAAGGCCTGTTCCGATGGGTCGGCCCGTTCGTGTCGACGGTTGTCGGCCTGACGGCACGCAAGGACCGCAACCTGAAGATCGAAACGGTGCATGATCTTGCGAAGATCCGTATCGGTGTCGTGAAGGACGATGTCGGTCAATTGCTGCTGCGCGCGCAAGGCGTTCCCGATGATCGCATCGAGCCTGTCCTGTCGAACGAGCAGAATTTCCGCAAACTCATCGCCGGCCGTGTCGATGCCATTTCCTACGAAACCGAAGTCACGCGCTGGGGTCTCCAGCAAATGGGCGCCGACCTTTCCGAGTATGAAACCGTTTACGACCTGAACCGCGGCGAATTGTACCTCGCACTCCATCACCAGACCTCGGGCGAGGTGATCGACGCGTTGCAAGGAGCGTTCGATTCCATGGTGAACGACGGCACCCACGGCTCTATCTTGAAAGGGTACGGCATCCGGTCTTCCGATTCTTGAACCGGAGATCGGTAAAACGACGCGGACCAATGCCGCTCCCGGGGGCTCAGAAGCTGCGGGAAAGAACCGTTTTCAGCCTTTCGGCATCCTCGCTCAGCGGACGTGTTTGCGGCCAGGCGATGAAGTAGCCCTTGCCGGTGGTCAGCTTGCGATCGGACATGGGCACCAGCGCACCCGAAGCAATCTCATCGGTCAGCAGCGGCAAGGCACCCAGGGCGAGGCCCTCTCCCCTCAGCGCCCGGCCGATGGTCTGATTGTAGCTGGCGCAATCGATGCGCTCATTCCTGTCGAATTCCAGCCAGCCCGTTCTGTGTATCCAGACAGACCAGTCCGTCCAGTTCGGCGCCATTCGCGCAAAATTCAACAGCGGCGGTTTTTGCCCTTCCTTCGCGGCCTCCGCGAGGGCGACGATTTCAGGCGTTCCAACCGGAACGATTTCCTCTTCGAACAGTAATTCCAGGTTCCAGCCCGGCAGCCGGCTTTCACCATGCAGAATAACGAGATCGTTTTCCGGACGGAGCAAATCACCCAGTTCATCCGCTGTCTTCAGGTTCAACGGGCAGGCCTCGTCAGACAGGGCGAAATCACGCAGCCTCGCCTGAAGCCAGAACGTCGCCAGCGCCGTGACGGATGCAATCTGGACCACCGGCTGCGCGGGTCCCTTGATCGTTCTGAATGCGTAGTCGAGGTAATCCAGCGTCATGCCGGTCTTTTCGGCAAGGTACTCTCCGGCCTCCGTCGGAACGAGCTTTCGGCCGCTTCGCTCGAACAGGTCGACGCCAAGCCAAAGCTCCAATTGCTTGATCCGTTTGCTCACAGCAGCCTGTGTCACGAAAAGCTCGTCGGCGGCCTCGGTAAAGCTCAGATGCCGCATGGCCGCCTCGAAAAAGACGATCGTATCCAGCGGCGGCAGTGACTTACGATAGCTTTGCATTCCATAAAGTTATCCATACTGCCGAGAATTTCCATGGTTTTGTTGATACCAGCCTGCGGTGATATTCCTTTTGGTAGGAAAAGGGAGAGACGGGCCATGGCCGAGCTGGACTGGCATGCAGAGCGAAGCGATCTTTACGGCCTGGCGCAGCTGGATCGCAGCCCGTCAGATGACGGCATCGACCATGCAGCCGTGCGTGCCTACCGGCAGGCGCGCGTGCGCGCCCAGATGCTCGCCTATGGCGTCGATGCCGTGATCCTGTCCGATCCGGTCAATATCCGCTATGCGACCGGCACGCGGAACATGCAGGTCTTTTCCATGCGCAACGCGCCGTCGCGCTACCTGGTGATGACGCAGGACCGGTCAATCCTGTTCGAATTCACGGGGTGCGAACATCTCGCCGACGGTTTTGAAACCGTCGATGAGGTGCGGCAGGCAAAAACCGCGAGCTTCGTTGCAGCCGGCCCCCATATCGCCGAGCGCGAACGGGCCTGGGGTCTTGAAATGGCCGCCCTGATCCGGGAACTGACCGGCGAGCGGACGGCACGTGTCGGCGTTGAACGGTTGAATGCGGGCTCGAAATTCGCGCTTCAAGAAGCCGGTCTGACCGTGACCGACGCTCAGCAACCCGTCGAAATGGCGCGCGCGATCAAATCGCCGGAAGAAATGAAGTGCGTGATCGCCTCGCTGCGTGCAACGGAGACGGGCGTGGCGCGCCTGCGCGACGCCATCCGGCCCGGTCTGACGGAAGTGGAACTCTGGTCCGTGCTGCATCAGGCGATCATCGCGCAGAACGGAGACTATGTGGAAACGCGGCTCCTGAACGCTGGCGCGCGCACGAACCCCTGGTTTCAGGAAGCATCGACCGGCGTGATCAACGCCAACGACCTGATCGCGCTCGATACGGACGTGGTCGGATGCCACGGATATTACGCAGACTTTTCGCGCACGTTTCACGCCGGGCCGGACAAGCCCAGCGCGGCGCAGAAGGAACTCTACAAGGTCGCCTTCGAGCAGGTGCACCACAATATGAATATTCTCCACCCCGGCCTGACCTTCCGGGACTACGCCGACAGGGCCTGGGACATTCCCGACAAGTTCTATAAGCACCGCTATTACCTGTCCGCGCATGGCGTCGGCATGACGGGAGAATATCCCTACCTCTACCATCATGGTGATTTTCCGGATGCCGGGTATGATGGCGTGGTGGAACCCGGAATGACGCTCTGCGTGGAAAGTTTCATCGGTGCGGATGGCGGCAAGGAAGGCGTGAAGCTGGAACAACAGGTGCTCGTCACCGAGACCGGGATCGAACTTCTGTCCCTGTTTCCGTTTGAAGACGAACTTCTCAATTAGGTACGAAACAACTTCCCCACGACCACGCGCCCAAGCTCATTGAGTCCTGTCTTGTTCAAGCATGTGGAACTGCCAGAGCGAACACGCCGACGAGGATGAGGCTGACGGCCCAGACCCTGTCCAGGTTGAACCAGGCTTTCTGCAGGAACTTCAGCCCGAGCCAGGAATAGACACCAAATGCGATCAATCCGCCGGCCGTTGCCATGGCGAGCGTATGCACTGCCGATACGAGCAGCGCCATGCGCACATCGGCACCCATCAACGCGCCGGCAGCGTCATGTCCCCGACTGTTCTGGACCGCGCAGATGCCCAGATAGATCGGGACAAGCATCAAACCCGCGCCATGGGCGATTGCCACCAGAAACGACCAGACGCCGAGTTTTGCCGGCGAGATGCGCGCCAGAAACCGAGGATGCCGGTTGGTAATCAGGAGATAGAGACCCAGGCCGATCACGAGGCAGGCGGCAACGATCCGGATCTCTTTCTCCAGGCTGACCAGCGTGATCATGGCGGAAAACGGCAGCAGGATCGCCAGCATGGCCAGCAGATGGCCCGCAGCCAGAGACAACAGCGCACGCGGCAGAGCCTGCGTGCGCCGTTCCATCAGCGCAGCCGAGACGGCCAATGGCCAGCCCATGCCAGGATTGAGGCCGTGATAGAGGCCCGAGCCGATGACGGCCAGCCAAAGGGCCGTCATGCTCATTCCCTCCAAGGCTTACACCGACGGATAGCAGAAACTGTCGGTCGAACAGTCTCCGCCTTCCAGCCTGATCTGGTGTGAACGGTACCCTTCCGGAAACTCGACCCAGAAGTTCTCGTCCAGCGTCAGGCCGCCATTCGGTCCCGCATTGGCCATCACCATCGCAGCGCCCCGGTCACCCGGATAGAACTGGTCGTCCCAGGTCGAATAAAGCGAGTTGGTCCAATAGACCCGTTTGCCGTCGCGGCTGATCTCGACCATCTGCGGGCCGTAGCCGAAGTCCTTGCCGTTCGGATGTTTGGTCTTTTTCACGATGCCGCCGATTTCGACCTTGCCCGCAAGCTTCGGGTTCATCGGATCGGAGACATCGTATTGGTGCATTTCGCCCGTGCCCCAGCAGGCGACATAAAGGAACTTGTCGTCCAGGCTGAGGTCGATGTCGGTGACCAGCGGCGGCACCGCGGAAAAACCCTTCAACATGTCCGGCAGGTCGTCCGGGTCGGCAGGCTGCGGGTCGATCGTGACGGTCTTTTTCGCCTCGAACGTCCCGTCGTCATTGCGCCACCAGGTGAAGATGGATCCCTGCAGATTGGTCGTGTCCACCACGACCCCGCAGAAGCCGTATTGCTTGGCGGGATCATGCGCCGGGCGGATCTCAAGCGCCATCTGATGGTTTTCACCAAGGTCAATCGTCTGGACGTTCTTGCGGGCTCTCAGATCCCAGAAATGGATCCTGTGCCCGTATTTGTTGGACAGGAGGTCCTCCGGGACGAGCCCGTTTTCGAATTGAGGCGGCAGGCCCCACTCAGATGACACCATGTAGTCGCGCGGAAGGTTCCACCAGAAATCATAATGCTTGTCCTGGATACCCCGATCCATTTCGTAGCGGCCCAGGATCTCGAAGGTTTCGCAATCCATGATGAATATGCCGGGAGGGCCGTCAGTGCCGTCCGCACCGCCGCCGCCGAGCGTCGAGACATATATTCCCTCCGGTCCGCAATGGATCGTGTGTGGCCGGGAATATCCCGTCTTTGCAAAGACTTCTTCGGGTTCGATGATTTTGTGAATCTTCGCGTCGAGAGGCTCTTTCACATCGATAACGTAGATCCTGGAAGACCGGATGCCCGGGATGATGAGATAGCGGCGCTCGAGAAACGCATGGCCGGTCAAGGGGGACAACGCCGAGGAACACGCATTCCAGCCGAAATGGTGAAACTCGTCGCCCTTGTTCGGCATCATGACCGAATGAACGATCTTGCCGTAATCGGCGCTTTCGGGATCGACATTCACCACCGCGAGGCCGTCAGGCCTGCTGAAGTCCGGGCTGAGCATCAGCGTAAACGCCAGTTTTTCAACCGGGGCCTCCATCGCCATCTGCGCAGTCGGATAAAAACTCGGATCTGGCCTCAAATTCATGTCGTCCTCCCTGTATTGCGACAATTATCAAGACGGGTCACCCGCATTTTCGTTTTTCGTGTTCTACGGTTCCGTCTTGTCCTTCCGGTCTGGTTCTCGTGACTTGCCGATCGTTCGGGACAGATGCGCATGTTTTGTCCGCACACAAAGCCCCGGGGGAAAAGAGGATGCCTTAACGTTTCGGTCAGGTCGAGAGCAAAAAAAATCTAAATTATTGACGTTGCGCGCAATACCGGCCTGGCCAGGAGAAGCTTTCAACAAATGCGCGTGCAAACAAATGCGCTCTTTCTGAAAAAACCGACCTTATTGTAAACTCGACCTAGGCAAACTTCGCTCAACGTCCTATCTAATCGTAAGATTGCGATGAGTTCCGGTCCCGGAGCGAACGCCCACATGCCACCAACCGATTTCACCGGAGATCCTTCCAATGAGCGATACCTCGACCTACACCCCGCCGAAAGTCTGGACGTGGGAACAACCGAACGGCGGTGAATTTGCGAGCATCAACCGGCCGATCTCCGGACCAACGCACGAAAAGGACCTCCCGGTCGGCGATCACCCGCTGCAGCTTTATTCCCTGGCAACGCCAAATGGCGTGAAGGTAACGATCATGCTGGAGGAGCTTCTGGCGCTCGGCCGCACGGCGGCCGAATACAACGCCTGGCTGATCCGCATCAATGAAGGGAACCAGTTCTCGAGCGGGTTCGTTTCGGCAAATCCCAACTCGAAAATACCGGCCCTGGTGGATCACAGCACAACGCCGCCCACACGGGTGTTTGAGTCCGGCTCGATCCTTCTGTACCTCGCGGAAAAATTCGACGCGTTTCTGCCAAAGGATCCTGCTGCCAGAACCGAGACGCTGAACTGGCTGTTCTGGCAAATGGGGTCCGCGCCGTATCTCGGCGGTGGCTTCGGGCATTTCTACGCTTACGCACCGGAAAAATTCGAGTATCCAATCGACCGCTTTGCCATGGAAACGAAGCGCCAGCTCGACGTTCTCGACAAGGCCCTCGCCGACCGTCCCTATATTGCCGGCGAAGACTACACGATCGCCGACATCGCCATCTTCCCGTGGTATGGCGGGCTTGTCCTGGGACGGCTATACAATGCGGCGGAGTTCCTCTCCGTTGACGAGTACAAGAACATCAAGGCCTGGGCCGAAAAGATCGACGCGCGCCCGGCCGTCATTCGCGGACGCAGGGTCAACAAGGCCTGGGGCGAGGAACACGAGCAGTTCCACGAGCGCCACAGCGCGTCGGATCTGGAGCCGAAAACGCCGGTCGAAACAGCGGCAGAATAGTTCCTTCGGCAGTGGCCTGCGTCGACAGGTCGCTGCCGGGCCGCCAGGCATTGCAACAATTGGCGATCGCATTGCCGGGGCCATATCGAGAAATTATTACTAATTCTCGTTTAAATCTGAGTATTCCGGTCGGAAATCGTCCCTGCTCTCAAGACTAGAATACCCGCCACCGTATTTTTCTTAAAAAATCAGTTCAGAACCCGATCCATGGCGGGACGCGCAATACACGTCCCTTCGTAAAGAAACACGTCTTGTCATAAGTATAATTTTCGTCTCTATATGCAGCCACGCAAAAAAGTCGGGGCATGCGGGGGACACTGCTCTTTCCTTTCGCCCACGATTCCACACTCTCGGCCATGTCCTGGTCACCATCTTGGAGCGACATATGTCAGAAGCCCTAAGGATCGGCACACCCAAGGAAATTTTCCCCGGGGAGGCCCGCGTGGCCATGACCCCGGAATCTGCGAAACAGCTGCAAAAGCTCGGCTACACCTGTCTTGTCCAGAGCGGCGCAGGCAAAGCGGCCGGATTTTCCGACGAGGCTTACAAGGAAGCCGGTGTCGAAATCGTCAAGACCGCACCCAGCCTCTGGAAGCAGTCCGACATTGTCGCCAAGGTGCGTCAGCCGGAAGACAAGGAACTGGGGTACCTTACGGAAGGCAAGACCCTGATCTCGTTCTTCAACCCCGGCGGTAACGAGGCCGGACTTGAAGCTGCGAAAGAAAAGGGCGCCAACGTCATCGCGATGGAAATGGTGCCCCGCATCTCGCGCGCCCAGAAGATGGACGCGCTTTCCTCCATGGCGAATATTGCCGGGTACCGGGCCGTCATAGAAGCCGGCAACAATTTCGGGCGTTTCTTTACCGGTCAGATCACGGCTGCGGGCAAGGTGCCGCCTGCCAAGGTCCTGGTGGTCGGTGCCGGTGTTGCCGGCCTTGCCGCCATCGGCACGTCGACCTCGCTTGGCGCAATCACCTATGCCTTCGACGTGCGCCCGGAAGTGGCTGAACAGGTCGAATCGATGGGCGCGGAGTTCGTCTATCTCGACTTTGAGGAAGAGCAGACTGATGGGGCCGCATCGGGTGGTTATGCCAGCGTCTCGTCACCTGAGTTCCGCGAAGCACAGCTTGCCAAGTTCCGCGAGCTTGCCCCGGAAATGGATATCGTGATCACGACCGCGCTGATCCCGAACCGGCCCGCCCCCAAGCTCTGGCTCGAGGACATGGTCAAGGCCATGAAACCCGGATCGGTGATCATCGACCTTGCCGCCGAGCGCGGCGGCAACGTGGAAGGTACGGTCGCCGACAAGAAGGTTGTCACGGATAACGGCGTGACGATCATCGGCTATACGGACTTCCCCTCGCGGATGGCGGCCCAGTCCTCCAGCCTCTATGCGACGAATATCCGCCACATGATGACGGACCTGACACCGGAAAAGGACGGCAAGCTCGTCCACGACATGGAAGATGATGTCATCCGCGGTGCGACGGTCACGCACCAGGGCGAGATCACGTTCCCGCCTCCCCCTCCGAAAGTTCAGGCGATTGCCGCGAAATCGAAGGAAAAGCCGAAAGAACTGACGCCGGAGGAAAAACGGGCGGCGGAAGCAGCCGCGTTCAAGGCGCAGACCAAGCAGCAGGTCACGTTGCTCACGGTCGGCGGCATCCTGATGCTGCTCGTCGGGCTGATCGCGCCTGCGAGTTTCCTGCAGCACTTCATCGTCTTCGTCCTGGCCGTTTTCGTCGGCTTCCAGGTCATCTGGAATGTCAGCCATTCGCTGCACACGCCGCTGATGGCGGTCACCAACGCGATTTCGTCGATCATCATTGTCGGCGCACTGCTGCAGGTCGGATCCGGGTCCTTCCTGATCATCCTGCTGGCGGGACTGTCCATCTTCATGGCCGGGATCAATATCTTCGGCGGTTTCCTCGTCACACGGCGCATGCTCGCCATGTTCCAGAAGTCTTAAGGAGCCCGACCCATGGAATTCGGTTTCACCACTGCCGTCTACGTGGTTGCGGCTGTTCTGTTCATTCTCTCGCTCGGGGGTCTCTCGGGTGAAGAAAGCGCGAAACGTGCTGTCTGGTATGGCATTGCCGGCATGGCGCTTGCCGTCGTTGCCACTCTCATCGGTCCAGGCTCCGGTCTCTGGCTGCTGTCGTTGATCCTGATCGCCGCCGGCGGTGTGATCGGCTATTTCGTTGCCCAGCGCGTCCAGATGACGGAAATGCCCCAGCTGGTCGCCGCCATGCACTCGCTTGTCGGTCTCGCGGCCGTGTTCGTCGGCTTCAACGCCTATATCGAACTTGGCCGCGTGCTCGCGATGAGTGAAGATGAACGCAAGGCACTGGAAGGCTTTGCCGCCCTCCTTGCCAAGAAGACCAGTGCCGAGCAGGCGATCCTGAAAGTCGAGGTCTTCCTCGGCGTCTTCATCGGTGCCGTTACGTTCACCGGCTCCGTCGTCGCCTTCGGCAAGCTTGCGGGCAAGATCACGTCCAAGGCGGAAAAGCTGCCCGGCGGACATGCCCTCAATGCGGGCGCTGCCATCCTGTCCTTCATCCTTCTGATCCTGTTCCTGAGCGGAGCCGGGATCTGGACGCTCATTTTGATGACGCTGCTGGCCTTCTTCATCGGCTATCACCTGATCATGGGGATTGGCGGCGCGGACATGCCCGTCGTCGTTTCCATGCTCAACAGCTATTCGGGCTGGGCGGCAGCTGCCATCGGCTTCTCGCTTGGCAACGATCTGCTGATCGTTGTCGGCGCTCTCGTCGGCTCGTCCGGTGCGATCCTGTCATACATCATGTGCAAGGCCATGAACCGGTCGTTCATCTCCGTCATTCTCGGCGGTTTCGGCAACACGGCCGGGCCTGCCATGGAAGTCGAAGGCGAGCAGATCGCGATCGACGCGGATGGTGTCGCCGCAGCGCTCGACGATGCCGACAATGTCATCATCGTTCCGGGCTATGGCATGGCCGTCGCCCAGGCGCAGCAGTCCGTCAGTGAACTCACCAAGCGCCTGCGTGCCAAGGGCAAGAATGTCCGCTTTGCCATTCACCCGGTCGCCGGCCGCCTGCCGGGACACATGAACGTGCTGCTGGCCGAAGCGAAGGTGCCTTACGACATCGTTCTGGAAATGGACGAGATCAACGAAGACTTCCCGGAAACAGATGTGGCGATCGTCATCGGCTCCAACGACATCGTCAATCCGGCGGCGCAGGAAGACCCGAATTCGCCGATCGCCGGCATGCCGGTTCTGGAAGTCTGGAAAGCCAAGCAGGTGTTCGTTTCCAAACGCGGTCAGGGTACCGGCTATTCCGGTATCGAAAACCCGCTGTTCTACAAGGAAAACACCCGCATGTATTACGGCGATGCCAAGGCGAGCCTCGACAAGCTGCTCACCATGATCGAGTAAGCCTTCAGGCAGGCTGGTTCAAAGACCGCCCGGGGAAACCCGGGCGGTTTTTTCGTGCCGGTTCCAGGAAAACGATGCCTTGCAATTTTTTTCGAACCTTTTGGCTCGAACGGGGCACCAAGAGGTACTCGCACAAGCGAGGACACCAGCGCATGACCGTTTTTATCAGCTTCAATTGAAACCGTCGTTTCAGGCGGGCGCAGATGGTGTGTTTCAAACAACAGGAGATCTGCAATGAGCTTCCTCTATTCCTTTCTCAATTTCTTCCGGCCCCAGTTCATCAACGGGTCCGACAAGGGAGAGCTTCTCTTCGGCGGCTTCGCGTCCGATTTCATTTTCGGAAATGGCGGCAACGACAAGATTTTCGGCGGATTTGGAAACGACTTCCTTTTCGGCGGTCACGGCAATGACAAGATTTTTGGCGGCTTCGGCCACGACCTGATGTTCGGCGGCAAGGGCAATGACAAGATCTTCGGTGGCTACGGCAACGACATTGCCTTTGGCGGCTCGGGCAATGACAGGATTTCCGGCGGCCACGGCAATGACAACCTGAATGGCGGCGACGGCGAGGACACGCTGCGCGGCGGCAAGGGTTACGACCGCCTTGTTGGCAACAAGGGCGATGACCGCATGTTTGGCGGTGCCGGTGACGACCTTCTGGTCTGGAACAATGGCGACGGGTCCGATCTCATGAACGGCGGCAGCGGCTATGACCGCGTCCAGGTAAATTTCAACACCGATCTCGTCAATGACGATCTGCAGAACAAGGATGTGGCCGAATTTTCGGTCACACCGCAGGGCATTCAGTTCGCGCGGGTCGAACTGAACGACCAGAACATCAACGGTCTGTTCCAGCTCGACATTCGCAAGACCGAAGTCCTGGAAACCAATTTCGGCGGCGGTGACGACACCGCACAGATCGTCGACACCGTTCTTGAGGAGATCAAGCTCGATCTGGATGGTGGCGACGGCATCGACACTTTGGACCTCGCCCGAGCTGCCGACGGCGTTGATGTCGATCTCGCTGCCGGAACGGTCGAGGGGTCCAAGGCGGTCAACTTTGAAAACGTCATCGGCACGGAGTTCGACGACAAGATTGCCGGCGACGATCAGGACAATGTCATTTCCGGGCTCGGCGGTGTCGACACGATCTATGGCGGCGGCGGCAACGATATCCTTGTTGCCAACAAGGGCAATGACTTCGTCTTCGGCGAAGACGGTGACGACCTGCTCGTGTGGAACAATGGCGACGGTTCGGACCTGATGGATGGGGGAGCGGACCACGATCGCGTCCAGGTCAACTTCAACACAGATCTCGTCAATGACGATCTCCAGAACAAGGACGTGGCGGAGTTTTCAGTGACCCCGGAAGGTGTGCAATTCGCACGTGTCGAATTAAACGACCAGGCTGTCAACGGCCTGTTCCAGCTCGATATCCGCAACACGGAAGCGCTTGAAACCAATTTCGGCGGCGGCGACGACGCTGCGCAGATCGTCGACAACGTTCTGGAGGAAATTGAACTCGATCTGGATGGCGGAGACGGCATCGACACCCTTGATCTGTCGCGCGCGTCCGACGGCGTTGACGTCGACCTGAGCGCAGGCACGTTGGGCGACAGCTCGACCGCCGTCAATTTCGAGAACGTCATCGGCACCGACTTCAACGATGTCATCTCCGGCGATGATCAGGACAACGTCATCCAGAGCGGGTCTGGTCTCGACATTCTCGCTGGCGGTGCTGGCGCCGATACGTTCGTTTTCACGGAAGACGACACGGGCGTCAAAATCATTACCGATTTCGAGATTGGCGTTGACAGCCTTCTGTTCGTGACCAATGCCGGTTTCACCGCGGACGATCTCGTGGACCAGCTCACGCAGATTGGCGACGATGTGCAACTTGATGTCAGCGGCAAGCTGGTCACCTTCGAGAACGCATCGGTCGAGGACTTCAGCGCCGACGCCTTCCTGTTCGCGTAGTTCATGAACAGAACCCGATTTTGACACGTCCCGCCGGTCTCAGGTCCGGCGGGATTTTTTTGTCCGATTGAAGACAGGTGTCATCCCAGTATCTGGCCCGCTGCTCTCCGGCTTTGTCTTCCCGGTTTGCCGTGTCAGCGGCAAGACCGGGACCCAGTATTCCCAGTGTCCGAAGGCTAAATGATCAAAGAGAACCTGGTGGTTACTGGGTTCCGGCCTTCCGCTGCGCTTCAGCCGGAATGACAACTTCAAATATTGTGAATCGCGACGTGAGATCCGTTTCGGCAACACCAGGCAGCTGAATGCCGACCTCCGGAGCGAAAACCGGTCCGGCGCCGGACAAGTGCGCCCACCCAACCGACCATCTTTTGGTTGTGACGCCCGTCATAAGCGTGCGCAGCTATCGTCCGTCATCTTGAATGCAGGTTCCCGGGCAACCCCGGAACATCAGATCGTTAACAACAGGAACCCGTGAACGCCGGTGCATTGCTTTGCCGGCGAACGCCCGGTCCTTGCCTGAGGTTCGATAGCTGTGATGGGAAACACCGGTTCTTTTCAAGACGACACACCGCGCGCCGCTCCGCCCGATGACCTTCAGCTTCTGTCAGCTGTGACGCGCGGCGACGAACGGGCGTTCAAGACAATTCATCAAAGGCATGTCGTGAAGCTGACCACATTCGCGCACCGGGTTACCGGCGACCGTGGGGCGGCAGAGGAAGTGGCCAATGACACGTTCCTGGTGATTTGGCGATCGTCCGCAAGCTTTCAGAAACGCTCCAAGGTCTCGACCTGGATGTTCGCCATCGCCTACCGGATCGCGAAGAAAAAACGGCAGAAACTGGCCCTGCGCCAACGGGACCTCGATATCGATGAATGCGCGGTCAGCGACACGCAAGACATGGCGGCTTTAACGATCCAGAGGCGCGATATTTTGAAGGCCCTCGACCGGTTGAAGCCGGAACTCAGGGCGGTCATCGAACTCACCTATTTTCAGGGTTACCTCTATTCCGAGATTGCCGAAATGCTTGGATGTCCCGTGGGGACCGTCAAGACGCGTATCCTGAGAGCCAAGGAACAGCTGCGGCATCTCCTGCGCGAAGACCCGGCACCGCTGCCTTTGCGTTCAGCCGCCTGATGGCGCTTGCCCGCTGCCGCATCCGTTGCAAGTCGCTCAGTTGCATCCGCGCGGACGGATACGAGCCGTCTCCTGCCTCAGGCGCTCAACCGGTCGCCCGAGGCGTCGAAATAGTAGGACTTGCCTTCCGAGATCGACAGGTCCAGGTCCCTGCCCGGCTCAATCGCGTGCTGCCCGAACAGCCGTGCCGTGATCTGGTGTCCCTTGACCATGGCGATCACGTTGGTATCGCCGCCGAGATGCTCAACATGTTCAACGGTTGCCTGGAGGCCGCCGCTTTCGGAAAGAAACAGGTCTTCCGGACGAACCCCGAGCGTGCGCTCGTCGCCCTCGCTCAGGAGACCTGCGGGCAGGAAGTTCATCGCCGGCGAACCCAGAAAACCCGCAACAAACTTGTTGACCGGGTTGTTGTAGAGCTCCATCGGGCTGCCGATCTGCTCCACATATCCGTCGCGCAGCACCACGATCTTGTCAGCCAGCGTCATCGCCTCGGACTGGTCGTGGGTGACGTAGATCATGGACGCTTCGAGCTGCCTGTGAAGGTTGGCGATCTCAAGGCGCGTGTTCATCCTGAGTGCGGCATCGAGATTGGACAGCGGCTCGTCGAACAGGAACAGCTTCGGATGGCGCACGATCGCCCGGCCGATGGCCACGCGCTGGCGCTGACCGCCGGAAAGTTCGGACGGAAACCTGTCGAGATAGTCCTCAAGGTTGAGCATGCGCGTTGCTTCCGCGATGCGCTGGTCGATCACATCCTTCGGCTGGCGCTCCTGTTTCAGGGCAAGCGACATGTTGCCCCGAACGTTCAGGTGCGGGTAAAGCGCATAGCTCTGGAACACCATCGCAATGCCGCGTCTCGACGGCGGTGTGAAATTGACATGTTCACCGCCGATATGAATGTCGCCCGACGTGACATCCTCAAGGCCTGCGATGACGCGCAGCAAGGTCGACTTGCCGCATCCCGAAGGTCCGACGAACACGACGAATTCGCCCTCTTCGACCTCCAGGTTGACATCCTTGAGGACGTGGACGGACCCGAAGGACTTGTTGACGTTCTTGAGCGTAAGCGCCGTCATGACGTTGGCTCCTTCAATGAAACGGGTTGGCCCGAGCGGACGCTTTCATCTGCGGCAATGCAAATCGCCAGTGAACTCACCGCGTCCTGCATATGCCGGGAAAGATCCAGGTTATCGCTAATCGCGCTGAGGACGTAGGCTTGCTCCGCGTCGCACAGCTCCTGGTGGCCGGGCTCACCCGGAAGGTCGATTGACCTGTCTCCTTCCGGCCGGTGCACAAGCAGGCCGCCAACCTTGGTATGGCCATCGACATCGGAAGACGCGCCCTTGTTGCCTTCCACGATCGACACCGAACCGGCGGGCGAGACGACATCCTTCACGAAAAACGCGGTTTCCGACATCATCGGGCCCCAGCCGGCTTCGTACCAGCCGACAGACCCGTCGTCGAACATCACCTGAAACTGGCCGTAGTTGTACATATAAGGCGCGATTTCATCGGAAAGCCGAAGCCCCATGCCATTCACCTTCACCGGCTTCGCATCAGTGATCTGACACCAGACATCGACGTAGTGCACGCCGCAATCCACGATCGGTGCCGTCGTTTCCATCAGGGCCTTGTGGGTCTCCCACTCCGCGCCGGAACTTTGCTGATTGAGGTTCATGCGGAAGACGTAGGGACCGCCCAGAGCCCGGGCTTCCTCGATCAGCCTGACCCAGGAAGGGTGGTGGCGAAGAATGTATCCGACGACGAGTTTCTTGTTGGTCTCCTGTGCACAGGCGACCACGCGCCTGGCGTCCTCGACCGTCGTTGCAAGCGGCTTTTCAACGAAGACATGTGCGCCGGCGTACATGGCTGCGACCGCGTAGTCCGCATGGCTGTCCGAATAGGTGGCAATCACCACGAGATCGGGAGACGTCTTTTCAAGCGCGACGTTATAGTCGTTGAACACGGGATAGCCGGCCAGTTCCGGATGATCGACCTGCCCGGACCGGTTGACGAGACCGACAATCTCGGATGCCCCGTTCCGGTGGTGGGCCAATGCGTGCGAGAGCCCCATATTGCCAAGGCCTGCAATCAAGACACGTATCATTTGACCGCTCCTGAAGTAATGCCGCGAATGAGTTGACGTGAGAAGATCACATAGAGAATGAGAACCGGCAGGATGGCCATGCTAAGCGCGGACAGGACCGCGTTCCAGTTGGTCACGAACTGGCCGATAAA
>JBCBUA010000054.1:0-23069 GCA_039818365.1 Pseudomonadota bacterium | reverse complement strand
CAGACAAGCGAGTCGCTTGTCTGGAATGACGGCGGGGGCGTGATGCACGCGCCCGCACCAACAACGCAGCGAGCGCATGCGTTTGGCCCGGATGTTCGGTGAGTGTGACCCCCCTCATCCTGAGGAAGCGCTTCAGCGCTGTCTCGAAGGATGGGCCGCGAGTCTCGAGGTTTGCCGCCGATCCTTCGAGACGGACCTTTGGTCCTCCTCAGGATGAGGTCGGGGGCCTGGGACGGCAGCCGGTGAAAAGATCCGTCTTTCCGGACAAGTGCAGCGTGAGCGGAGCGAACACGAAGCCACTTTCTTGAAAGTTGACGCGCCTTTGGCGCAGGCTGATTTCTGGATTCCAGATCAGCGCTCGGCTTTGCCTCGCTTGTCTGTAATGACGGAGGGCCGAGGAGACACAACACGCCGTATGAACAAACCTGTTCAAAACCACCTACGATTACTGGTTATCCAAAGCAAAACCGAATCAAATCGGGCCGAAATGGGGCGCGGGCTCGGCAAATCCTGGCGAATCGCCTAACATGAACGCTAGGTGAATGCGGATTTCAGGGTAAGTACAGGTGCGTTCCGCCATTCTCCGTCCATATCGAAAGGTCCGGCATGATGCCGGCCGGGAAATGGGACCGGGGACAATGAACAAGTTTGCAATCGCAACCACCTCTACTTTCGTCATTGCACTGGCTGGACTTGGCATTGTCTTGTCGGACGGTCCGGCGACCGACCGCGAATTGCGGCGGGTTGATTGCCAGGCGATCACGATGTTCACGCCCGCGCAGAACAAAAGTCCGGAAGACCTTTGTGCCAATTATGGTGGTGTTGCCGAGACAGGGACCAAACCCAGCAAGTCTGGCCTGGTGATACTGGTGCGCAATCAGCCGATGGGCGGTTTCGCGGGCGAAAACACCGTGCGCTGATCAGCGGCCTTTAAAAAACCGCTCAGGTCTTTCCACGCGCGCCGGTCTTGATTGCGAAGGATTCCAGTGGCTCTGCTACATTGTGCAGATCCAGGCTCCCGAGCGCTTCCAGCGGAAAGCCGGATTCACGCGCGACCTCTCCCGATGCCACGATTTCCTTGCCGTTGACCTTGCCATGCTCGCCCAGCCGCGCTGCGAGGTTTGCCGCACTGCCGATAACCGTGAAATCAAGGCGTTCCTTTGATCCGACATTGCCATAGGTCACGTCGCCATAGGCAATGCCAATGGCGCAGGAAAGTGGCTTGCCGCCGTTCTCCTCACACGGCTCTGCCAAAGCCTTGACGATCTCATCGGCGCTCGCAGCTGCCTGCCGACAGGCCTGGGCATGTCCGGAACCTGCGGGAAAGATCGCCAGAACCGCATCGCCGATGAACTTGAGCACCTCCCCGTCATGGGCGTTGACGATATCCGTCGCCGTTTCAAAAAACTGGTTCAGCACGGCGACGTAGTCATCCCGGCCAAGTTCGGTTTCAAGCCGCGTCGAATGCCGGAGGTCGCAGAAGAGGATCGCGGCATCGATGACATCGCCGTCTCCACGCCGGATTTCGCCGCCGAGAACGCGCGCTCCAGTGCGTTTGCCCAGATAGGTTTCAAGCAGCGTCGTTGCGTTCGACGTCAGGGCAAAGACCTCGAACAGACGGCTGATGAGCGCGGAACACTCGAAAATCAGGCCCAGATTGGCGGTCGTGAAGCCGTTGGGATGATCGGAGGCCAGCGTCAGCACGTTGATCCGGCCGTCAGAGAACGGCAGCGGCATCGCAACGTAGTCCGTCACACCCTGCTCCTTGAGATCCTCCATGATCGGGAAGTCGAACTCATCCGGATTTGTGTCGAGTTTCTGGCGGATCCCCCCCAGGCCGTTGGCCACATGCTGGAACGGACTGTCCTTGAAAACGGGGCTTTCCAGTATTTCGTAAGACGGGTAGCGGCTGGTTACCTCGTCTTCGCCCCGCACCCAGATGCAGTTCTGCCCGGCCACCATCGGATGCAGCGACCAGATCAGGATACTCATCCGGCTGACGGTGATGCCATCGGCCACCAGCTTGTTGCCGAGCGCGGCGAGCAGCTCTTCCGGGGTCTTTGCAAGCCATGCCTCGCGCAGAAGCCAGTCGACAACCGGTCCGGAGATGTTGCCGGTGGGCATGTCCGCGATCGGGTCTCCGTCGTGATCGATGCTGGTTGTCACGCCGGGCATGAACCCGATGCATCCATCGACCGCCTGCCCCTCCGGCAGAGCCTTTGGATAGTGCCAGGCCCCGTATTCGATCGTCTCGCCGCCCACCGTCACATGGCTGTAGGACGCGGTGCCCTTGAAGGGGCAGAACGTCTTGTGCGCAGGTGCCGGCTCCAGCTTGGCCAGCACGTCTTCGAAGGGAAAATAGACCACTGGCGACAGCCGGGTCTCGTACATCACCCGCGCCTTGTTCGAGCGCGCGACAACATGATCCCCGCGCCGCGCGATCACCTCGCCGGCGAGCTGTTCGACCACGATGCCGTAGTCATTGGAAGTCTGTTGAACGCGAACCGTCATTGAGCATGAGATAAGTGAGCGGACAGGAACTGTCCAGACAGACGTATAACATGAACGGCCTCCCGGCGCGCTTCACACCGTTCCGGCTATTGCTCTTCGAACCAGGCATTCCAGGCCGGCCAATTGTCAACAAGGTTCGCCATCATGGCATAGCCTGTGCCGTCGCAGTGCATCCGGTCCCCCCGCGTCAGGCTGGCCATGTAGTCACGATTGGCCAATAAGGGCGTCTGCAGGTCGAAATAGGGAACGCCGAGCGTTTCCGCCAGGGTCTTGAAACGGGCGTTGAGCGCTGCGGCGTCCTTCTGGAAGAAAGATACCTCAAGACCTTCACTCGGATGCATGGGTGAACAGGCTTCATTTGCGGGCGGCAGACCAACCCATAGGGTCGGATAGGCGTCCGTGACTTCCTTCACGAATGCCTCGGCTTCCTCGACGGTGGCATCTTCCGCGGTCTGACGGCCGCTCCCGGTGGCATTGGCGATGTCGTTTATTCCGAACTGAAGCACCACCCGGTTGTCCGATCCGTCCGGAAACCGGGCTTCAACTTCGCTCTGCCACCGCGCGCGGATCTGGGCCGTCGTTTCACCGCGAATCCCCAGATCATAGAAGGAAAGCTGCATATCCCGCGTAAAACGCCGTTCGCACAAGCGCCCGATCCATCCCAGACAGCGCTCGTCGCCGGTCCCGTTGACGTAGCTGTCACCGACGAAGCAGATACGCAGATCCCGCATGAAGTCCTCCCGATAGCAACCTCTTAACCTTGCCCGAACGCGCCGACACGTCCAGCTTATTTCCGACAGCCCTCTTTCCTGGCATCACAACAAACAGTTCTGATCCCAGGTGGAGCAAACCCCATTGGACACCTGCTTCTCCATTCAGTGTCTGGCTGCCTTGACTGATTCTGATGCCAGGGCGCGACCGAAGCGCAAGAGTTTGGCAAAATTAATTTAAACTTATAGTTGTATTTATTTTTGATGCTATTTTTAATTGACATAGTGAAAAACACTTATACATTAAAAGTTGTCCATCGACGTTTCGTCAATCAAATCTATGGAGGCAAGACAAATGAACAAAGCGGCAAACACGAAGAAACTCCCGGCGGTGAAAACCATGACCACGGCATCGATGGGAGGCGGATACGCGCCCGTGGCAGTCAAACCGGCAGCCCGCGCATCCATGGGTGGTGGCATCGCACCGGTCGTCATCAAACCGGTCGCACGCGCATCGATGGGTGGTAGCGTCGCACCGGTCGTTGTCAAACCGGTCGCACGCGCATCGATGGGCGGTGGCATCGCACCGGTCGTCATCAAGCCGCAAGCCCGTGCATCCATGGGTGGTGGCATCGCACCGGTCGTCATCAAGCCGCAAGCCCGCGCATCGATGGGCGGTGGCATCGCACCAGTTCGCGTATAAAACCAAGCTCCTTCGGCTGAGGAAGACAAGTATGAACACGTTGACATTGGCCGAAGGAGCCTCACCATCGGATCGTCGAAAAGAGGCGGTGATCCAGTTTACGAAGGCACACCCCTCTGCACCTGACATTAGACGGGCCGAGAAGAGTGCAGCGGGCACAATGCCTACGGCCGCATTCCAATACTGTCAGGCCATGCGGGAAGCCTCTGCGTTCGGTTGGTATGTGTATCCACCCAACGATATTCACTTGCTGTTTGACGGCAAAGAGACCTTCTTCTTCGACAGCGGACAATGGTTTCCTGTTAAGTCCACCAACTTCGAAGACCAGGAATTTCGCTCCCACTGGGAGCAATCCGCCCCGGAGGATCTGCGCGACCTGGATCCTCCGTATCTTTCAGAGCTTTTTGTGCCAGGCTCAGTGCAGATCTGGTCGGGTTATTTCGTGAGTTCCAAACCGGGCTGGAGCACACTCGTAAGACCGCCCGCGAACTATGATACGCGCAGTTCATTCACCTGTTACGAAGGCCTGATTGAAACCGACAGCTTCAAGCCCTGCCCTTTGTTCATAAACATAAAGCTGCTCGCCACTGGGCGGGAGATTTTCATTCCGAAACTGAAACCGCTGTTTCAGATCCAGCCGATCGAGCGAGCCTGCTATCAGGAGCCAGCCCTCAGAACTCGGATAACGCAGGGTTTGCAATCCGAGGATGCTCCTTTCGATTGGGACGGCTTCCGCGGGACCGTGCGCGACATGGACAAGCGCGACACACACCGTCCAGGCGGGTATGGTGCAAAGACACGCCGCAGACAAAAAACTTCAACGGAAAACTAGGCTCGGTCACGCACGGAAACTGTCTGTTTGTTCCAAAGTTCTCGGAGGTGTCGAATGCGTCAGTTCTTCAGGGACAGCGAAAACCGGCAGGCGATCGGCATCGCACTTTTTTCAGCTACCGGTTCTTTCCCATTGCATGTCGCACCATTGCTCATTGCGACCTTGATCTCTTCGCGAACGATCTCGAACGCCGAGGCGGCCGGTTTGGTGAGCTACATCATGGCAGGTCAGCTACTAGCGGCTTTTCTTTCGACGAAAATAGCGTTTGAAAGACTTAACAGGTCCGCATTAGCGTTGGCTTTTGCAATCTACACCGGGGCAATTTTGCTGACGGCCTGGACCACTTCAATGGTCCTGTTTGCACCTGCCTGGTTCGTCACCGGTTTGACAAGCGGATTTCTGATGCAATTGGGCATCGTGACCGCAGCTAAATCGAAAATCAAAATGCGAGCCTTTGCATACCGATTGTCTTTTGCTCTCTTTTTCTCGGGTTTGATCGCATTTTTCCTGTTTCTGTCAGGGCAAAATCCTGGCTATGGGCAATTGATTTCCATTTACCTATTGGTCCTGCTTTTCGTTTTTCTCGCAGGCTTTCTGGCGTGGAAAAATCCAACCGCCCACAACGCGGGCACGCCGGCAAACCCTGCTACGAACCTCGTCGCACTCGATGTCATCGGGCTTGCCATGCTCCTTCTTTTTTTCGCAGGTCAGATTGGTTTCCAAGCCAACGCGGTACATTTTACATCCGGCAACAATATGCTTCTGGGAGACACTGCTCTCGCAATCGGAATGTCAAAGATCTCCATTTCGCTCGTCGTTTTGGCCTTGGCGGTGCGCGGGGGAGACAACAGCTGGCTCAAGCAATTTATCTACTCCTTTGCACTCGCGGCATCGGCGATCCTGATATCGACGCAAACGACGCTGCTGATGCTGATCATCGCCTTTACCAGCTTCGAGTTGTTCATCAATCTGACCTCTGCAGGATTCATGGCGAGCCTTTCTGAGAGGCTTTCCGAACGTGCCAAGACGCGTCTCCTTGTCGCGACGCTTTTGGGTGTTCTGGGAGGCCCGCCTCTGACGGGTTCACTCATAGACGGAAGCTTCTACACATTGCCGATTGTCCTTGCCGTTTGCAGCGCCTTCATACCGCTTTTGTGGCAGTTCTACGGACGGTCTGCAGCCACAACCGGCCGGAACCGGTTGGTTTCCTGAACGAAACACCACGGCCGAACTTTTCGATACGCGCTATCACTTCCGACTATGTAGAGATCAGAACGGCGCTTGTGTTGGGATCACCAATGCTCCGTACCGGGCGCCCCCTTTGGCACACCCTTCAGGTTCGCCGTGATCCAGCCGCCGTAAAAGCTGCCTGCCTGGGCATCGACGGCCATGTCGCCAACGAGGCAGCGGTCCACCTTGTCCGCGTAAAAGGCCATGTGGTGCCGGATGACCGAGAACGTGGGCGACGGGTCATCATAGCACCACGCAGCGCTCCTGCTGCTCAGACCGGCAACCCGCACGTCGAAATAGCGGGCAAACCCTTTCCATTCGCAAAAGCTCCTGCCGTTTGCCGGCATCAGGTCGCAAGCCACGTCTTCGGGTGGGATGTAATAGGTCGGCGGATGATGCGTTTCCAGAACCCGGTGCGCCCGGATGGTGTCCACAATCAGCGTGTCTGCGAAGAAAACCCGGATCCGCTGCGGCACGGCCTCCACAATCGGGGGCCGCGGATAGGACTGCACGTTTTCGACCGGCAGCGGAGGAGACACTTCCTTCATACGAACCTCGCCAGTACATAGGCCGCCCCGGCGATATGGGCGAGCGTGATCAGCACGGACAGACCGTGCAGGACCTTGAACCGGGACTTCCTGCCTTCATCCGTCGCCCTGTTGATGGCCGGCATGAGAACCTGACGCGTCGGGATCGTTGAAACCGCGATCACTGCCATGATGGATGCGGATACCCAGTCTCCGGTCAGCAACAAAACCGCTGCAAGCGCGGAAACGCCAAGCACGAAAAGATAGAAATACGGAAATGCCCGGCGGATCGTGGGACTGGCAACATCAGGCGGAAGCGCCGTGAACACGAAGGCAGCGAACCCGAATGCGTAAAGGACCATGCCGCCGAAAAGCAGCGCGGTAACAAGAAGTGCAAGCGTCTCCATCAATCAGCTTTCCTTTGTCTCGGGTGAAGTTCGTCCTTGAGAAACGGTGTGGCCCTGCCCGTGTGTGCAAGACGGCCGGACCCGCTGAGCCGCGGCAGCATGTAAGGCACCTGCACACGATAGGCCTCGAAACGCGCACCGTAGGCCGCTTTGAACCTGCGCTCCTTCAGCAGCGGGGCAAAGACGCAGTAAGCTGTCAGGAGAAGCGCGAGCGCCAACTGATCCGGGGTCCATACGGGCACCGTCCAGAGGGTCAGTGCAAAGGCGAGATAGATCGGCTGGCGGATCAGCCGGAAAAGCCCCCTGTCCGGCATGTCGGGAAAGACCGGCCTGACTTTCGCCATCAACGACATCCAGCCGAGCGCACCGGACTGAACCTCTGCCCCTGCATCGAAACTCGCCTTCACGAGAAGCAGCCAGGCGGCCCCATAGGCCGTGCAGAGAAGCCAGAAGGCAGCCCCTTCCGCCTGCCACCAGATCACCCCGGACGGGGTCCAGAGCGCGAACAGGGCAAGCAGTTGCGCCGAGGCGATCGTCGCATAGGTGGTCGTCGCCAAAACGCCCCCATGGGGCCCCGGAACAAGCCGCGCAAGCAATCGGCGGCCCGCCGGTGTCAACAGTACCGAATGAACAACGGGAAACTGAAGCACCAGAAGCAGGTTGACCGCGGCTGCCCAGGGCCAGGGAACCGCGCCCAGGCTGCGCTGCATGCCGAAAAACATGGCGCTCATCATTGCGGCCACGGCGAGTGCAAAGACAAGATGACAGAGCCCTCCGGCGGCGAGTGCAAGACAAATGCGGCCGTGTCCCCGCGCCGGCCTGACCGCGCCCCGAAGAAGCCGCATGAGACCGGCGACGCGCGGATCATCCGGCATTGAGTTCTCCCAGCAGGTTCTCGGCGATGGCCCTGCCACTCGTCCAGGCCGCTTCCACGCGCGCATCGAGACACCAGTCGCCGCCCAGATAGAGCGTGCCTGCAGCATTGCGGCAGAACGGCTCGCCGAGCGGCTCTTCCACCCTTGCGTACCGCCAGCGATGGGCCGCCGCATGCAACACGCTTGACGGCTCGATCCGCAGAACGCCGCACAGGCGCAGCAAAAGTTCCTGCGCAACATCGTCCGGTTCACGTTCCAGGTTCCCTGCGCTCCAGTCCGCGCTGGCCTGAACGATCCAGCTGTTCGTGTCCGGGCGCTGTGGTTTGGAGCTGTTGAGGGCAATCCAGGCGAGATAGCTGTCGGGCGCCGACCGGCTTGTGAAGGGGATTTCGTGCTGATCGGCAAAGGTCGCCATCAGCGTCCAGCAGGGCGACATGCGCACCTTGGAAATCGCTTGCGCCAGAGGGTGTGCCTCACCGAGCAGGTCGACCGTCTGCGGTTGCGGGGCCGTGACAACGATGCGGTCGAATTCAAACGTGCTGTCCGCCGTTGTGACCCGCCATCCGCTCTCAACCGCGCAAAGGTCAGTCACGCGGGTGTTTCGTCTGATATCAAGTCCTTCGGCAAGCGACTTGGCGATCGCGTTCATCGACGGCGTGCCGACGATGACTTCCCGATCGGCACCCAGCCAGACAGCGGCCGCACCTTCATCGCTCAGGCGGGCGATCACATCGCGAAAGCCTGCGGTTCTTGCGGTGACATATTGAGCGCCGTGATCGAACTGAAAACCGGCATCGGTCCGCCGCGTGGCGAGCCGTCCGCCAACGCCGCGCCCCTTTTCCAAAAGCACCGGTGTGTGCCCGTGCTCCGTCAGAACGCTTGCGCAGGACAGTCCGGCCATACCAGCGCCGATGATCCCGATCGCGTGTCTTTGCATCAGTGCACCGCCTGCACTGCTTTCCGCGTCATGCCGCAGCGTGCGAACGCGAAACACTCGGATGCATTGGCGCACGCGCGCAATCTTGAAAACGTCATGGCAACACCATCGAAGCAATTGCTTGTGTTGGTGTTACGCTCTTTGACCCGTTTTGGATGGCGGCAATCGGACGCAGAAATGCATGATTGCTTCAAACGCGCCGGTCGGCCCGGCTTATCCTGTGATCGCCTTCAGTTCCAGAAAGTCTTCAAGGCCGAATTCGCCGTATTCGCGGCCATTGCCGGATTGCTTGTATCCGCCGAAGGGAACGTCCCAATCCGGGCTTTCGCCATTGATATAGACACTGCCTGCCCTGAGCTTCCGGGAGACGCGTTTGGCCCGTTCGGGATCTCCAGTCTGGACATAGGCCGCGAGGCCGTAGGGCGTGTCATTGGCCATCTGGATGGCGTCTTCCTCCGTTTCGAACGGGATCATCACCAGGACCGGCCCGAAGATCTCGTTGCGGGCAATCGACATCTGGTTGGTGACACCGGCAAAGACCGTCGGCTTGACGAAGTACCCGGTCTCATAGCCTTCGGGCTTGCCCGGACCACCGGCGACCAGCCGAGCCCCGTCTGCAATACCGCGCTCGATATGCCCCTGGATACGTTCATACTGTAGTTCGCTGATCACCGGCCCGATATGGCTGCCGGGCGCAGCCGGATCGCCGACCGTGGTTTCCGGCGCGATGGTTCCGGCAAGCGCGACAACCTGCTCGTAGACGCTGCTTTCAACGAGAAGCCGCGTCGGCGCATCGCAGGATTGTCCCGTATTGGAAAAACAGCTCTCAAGAGAGAAACGGACCGCCGTTTCCAGATCCGAATCGGCAAAGATGAGGTTGGGCGACTTTCCGCCGAGCTCCAGCGCAACACGCTTGACCGTCGGCGCTGCGCTCTGCGTCACCGCGACACCGGCCCGGGTCGACCCGGTGAAGGACATCATGTCGATATCCGGATGCGCGGACATGGCCGCTCCAACGCCGGGTCCGTCACCATTGACGAGATTGAAGACACCGGCCGGACATCCGGCCTCATCCAGGATCTCGGCAAACAGCAATCCGGAGAGAGGTGCAATCTCGCTTGGCTTCAACACCATCGTGCAGCCCGCCGCAAGCGCGGGCGCAACCTTTGCGGCAATCTGGTTGATCGGCCAGTTCCACGGCGTGATCAGGCCGCAAATGCCAATCGGCTCATGTCTCAAAATACTGCCGCCACGCGGGCTTGGACGCTCGAACTGGTGCGATTTCAGGGCCTCAAGGGTCGCCTGCAGGTGTCCGGTCCCCGCCGGGGTCTGCTGTTCGCGGGTAAAGTCAGCCGGCGCGCCCATTTCCAGGCGAATGGCGTCGTCCATCTCCGCTGACCGGCGCTGATAGATCTCGATAATCCGTTCCAGCAAGGACGCGCGCTCATCAACGCTCGTTTCCGACCAGGACAGAAAGGCACGGTTTGCCGCCGCAACGGCGCGGTCGACATCGGCGGCAGCGCCAAGAGAGATGACGGCGACGGGTTGCTCCGTTGCCGGGTTGATCACTTCAAGGTCCCTCGCCTCCGCCGGATCGACCCACTCGCCGTCAATGTAGAACTGCCGCTTTTCAATCATCAGCCTGCCGCTTTCCGCAAAATCTCATCGGTCCCGGTGCCGCGAGTCGGCACGACCTCATATCCGGCTTCTTCCGGCTCGTCGTCAAGCATTTCTGCAGGAAAGCCCGATGCGGTAATGTCCAGTCCGGTTGCGTCCTCAAGCCGACGGATGATGTTGGGGGAAAGCTCCCTCGGTCCGTAGCGCCCGATGGCATCTGCGAACAGCCCGTTGAGCAGCGGAGACAATTCCAGCGGCACGTCATGCGCATCGGCAATCGACTGGAACAGGCCGATATCCTTGGCCACCAGGTCCATCGTGAAGGAGATGTCTCGGGACCCGTTCAGGATCACCTGGCTTTCCGTCTCGTGGACAAAGGAATTTCCCGAGGAAATGCGGATCGCCTCGTAGGAGGTGTTCAGGTCCATCCCCGCCGCCTTGCACGTCACCAGTGCCTCGGCGAGCGAAACAAGGTTGGCGGTTGCCAGATAGTTGGTCACCACCTTCAGGATCGAGGCGGTTCCGATGTCGCCCGTATGCAGAACGCGCCGCCCGAGTACCGTCAGAAGCGGCAGGACCTTCTCAAAGGTGCCGCGGCTGCACCCGGCAAAGATGGAGATGTTCCCCGTTGCCGCGCGGTGGCAGCCCCCGGACACCGGACATTCGATTGCCTCGCCGCCCCTTGCGATCACGAGGTCGGCGAGACGGCGCGTTTCGCCGGCGTCAGTGGTCGACATCTCGGCCCAGACCTTGCCGGGTCCGATGCCTTCCAGGATCCCGTCCGGACCTTCGACAACGGATGAACAGGCGGCCGGGCTCGGCAGGCAGGTGATGACAATGTCGCAATCCTCCGCCAGCTGTTTCGGGCTTTTCCCGCGTACGGCACCCGATGCCACGAACCGCTCCACGAGATCGCTGTTCAGGTCCAGAACCGTCAGATCGTGACCGTTGCGCAGGATACTGCCCGCAAGTTTTCCGCCGACATTCCCCAGGCCGACAAAACCGATATGCATGCTGCGCTCCTTGCCGTTTTGATATGCACTCAAGGACCAGATTGCGCCGCACTCAACGAAAAGAGAAACGATATAATCATTGGACATTACCTGAAATTTTTTATCAAATAAGCGGATGAAAACGCTCCCGAACCTGCTCTGGCTTCGAAGTTTCGAAGCGGCAAGCCGGTTGCGCAGCTTCACCGCTGCGGGCAACGAACTTGGATTGACGCAGGCAGCCGTCAGCACGCACATAAGCGCGCTCGAAACACAACTCGGGCACCAGTTGCTCGAGCGTACAACGCGCAAGATCGCACTGACTGCCAGCGGACGGGCCTACCTTCCCGCCGTCCGCAAGGCGCTTCAGGAGCTGGCAGTCTCGACCGAAGGCCTGTTCGGCAACCGGACCGCCGGGTCCGTGACGATCCGCGCGCCCATTTCCGAAGGCGTGCTGCTGATCGCACCCGCGCTGCCCGCCTTTCGTGAAAAACATCCGGACATCGAGATACGCCTGCTTTCGGCGATCTGGGCGGACACGGTGCTTGAGACCGGTATCGACATCGAAATCCGTCTCGGTGACGGCAACTGGCCCGGCGTGCGCTCTGAATCGCTGGGACCGGAGTTTATCGTTCCCGTTTGCCATCCAGCCCTTGCAAATGACTTGACCAGTCCCTCAGATCTCACTGAGGTAGAACGTATTCATACGCTTGGGTTTGATGATCACTGGACACGCTATTTCGACGCAATCGGGCTCGTGACCCTGCCGGAAACATCGAAGATCACGGTCGACACATCATTGGCGGCGGTCGAACTGGCTGCCGCGCGGAGCGGCGTCGCCCTGCTGCTGGAGCGGGTCGCCATGAACCTTGTTGCGGCCGGGCGTCTGGCAATTCCGTTCCCGGAAAAGATCCCCTCGGTCCAGACACACTATCTTCTGCACCGCGCCACGGACACGTCGCAAAAACCGGCTGCGCGCACCGTGGAAGCCTGGCTGCGCGGGCTCTTTGCCGGCAATGAGCGGAACTGAACGTCAGGGCCGGGAACCGTTACTCGGCTGCAAAAAGCTTTGCCGTCATCGCAAGGCTGGCCCCGCAGGGCTCTTCCGCCTCCCCCGCGTCGTCGCCGGCAGACCCGTCGGACGGGCGCAGATTGACAAAGTCGTAGAGCGAGCGGTCAAGCAGGTGCGACGGGCGCGTATGCGCAAGCGCTCTGGCCATGACGCCGAGGCGGCCTGGAGACTGCTTCTCCCAGCCCTGCAGCATGCGTTTGACCTCTTCGCGCTGCAGCCCGTCCTGGGAGCCGCACAGATTGCACGGAATGATCGGAAACTGCAGGGCGGATGCGAACCTGGCGATGTCCCGCTCGGCAGCGTAGGCGAGCGGGCGCAGAACCAGAAGATCGCCTTCATCGTTGACAAGCTTCGGCGGCATGGAGGCCAGACGGCCGCCGTGGAAGAGGTTCATGAAGAAAGTTTCAAGTATATCTTCCCGGTGATGGCCGAGAACGATGGCCTCGCAGCCCTGTTCCCGGGCAATGCGGTAAAGAATTCCGCGGCGCAGCCGCGAGCACAGCGAACAATAGGTCCGATGCTCCGGGATCTTGTCGGTCACGATGGAATAGGTGTCCTCGCGCACGATGATGTTCTTGATCCCGTTGTCTGCAAAGAACTTCGGTAGAATATCGGCCGGGAACCCCGGCTGGGCCTGGTCCAGATTGCACGCGATCAGATCGACCGGCAGCAATCCGCGCCAGTTGAGTTCGATCAGGACCGCCAGCAGCGTATAGCTGTCCTTGCCGCCCGAGAGGCAGACAAGCCATTTTGGCCGGTTCTGCTCAGAGGCATGCTTCGGCAGCATCCCGAAATCGTCCATCGCCTCGCGTGCCTGGCGCAAAAGGCGTTTGCGCAGCTTCTTGAAATCCACGCTGGAGGGCGTATTCCGCAGAAGCGCCGGGACATCCGTTGTGTCATTTGCGGTTATGTCATTCATCTTCGATGGCCCAGGCTGCATCACGTGTCAGGTCTTGCGCTGATGTAGCCGAACGGGCCGGACTTGAAAAGACCTGCCCGAAGACGGGTCCTTGCTGCCGCGCCTGAGAACTGGACGGCGCTGATCGGGGTGACCATCCCTGGCAGCGCCGCCCATCGTGTCAGACGGCACGATAGCGCTGTGCGACCGCGTCGAAGGCAAACCGGGTATCAACACCCCTGATCTCTGCGATCAGGTCGAAATTGTCGCTGCCTGTGGATGAGTACCCTTCATCCACGAAGACACGGCCAAGGGCGTCCGAGGCAATGCTGCCCCACCAGCGGTACCGGGAGCCGCCGACCGGTCCGGCGATTTCGACTGCCTGGCCGGCCAGCGACGAGACGCGGAACAGGATCGCCATCTTCGAAAGGATACCGTCCGCATCCGCGCGCAGGGGCTGCGCCGAGACAAGCGCCTGCTGCAGCACGAATGTCGAGTGCGCCGCCACGAGCTGCGGGCTGATATCGATCATGGCCCGGACCTCCAGAGGCCGCCAGCGTTCGACTTCGCGGCGGAAGGCGACGGAACGGCGGTTGCCACCAACGCCGAAGAGCGCACCTGCAAGCGCAGGAATATCCGGCCGGTTGCCGATACGCTGCGTTGCCGGACGGCCGGGCGCGTCCTGCTGCGGACTGCCGGTGGTGCGAAGTGCGTTCCGGAGTTCGTCCGGTGTGAAGACAGGCCTGTTCCTGGCGCGCGCCATGCCCTGCACACAGGCCAGGGCCCCCGTAACGATCGGTGATGCGCTGGAGGTTCCGGAGAACGTGTCGGTGTACCAGAGGTCTTCATCACCGCCACCTTGCAGATCGCCATAACCGCAGGTCGTGACCTCCCGGCCCCAGCCCTGGGCATCCACCAGTGCGCCATAGTTGGAAAATCCGAGCCGCGACCTGTCCGGCCCGTGATTGCGGCCATGGGTGCCCGGAGGCGGCGCCCCGGCCCCCACGACAATTGCGCCCGAATCCCGGTTGGTTCTGCGGAACGGGTTGGTCCATCCGGCAGGAAAACCGAAACCCGGTGTTTCGTAGAGCGCATCATCGAGGTCTTCCGCGCCGTTTCCTGCGGCTTCCACGACAATGATGCCCCGGCGCGCGGCGTTGAGAATGGCGGCGAAATCATCCGGCCACCATTCAACGGCAATGTAACCGCGCTGGTCGGGTCTCAGTTGAAAATTGTGACGCGGTCCCGGGCGGTGCATTTCCAGGAGGAGAATATCACCCGCCCCCAGCCGCGCGGCCGCATGATTGATGGCCCCCGCCGACCCGAGCGTGCGGTGCGAAACCGCCGTGCAGATCGCTTCTGGAGAAATCCCGGTGACGCCGAACGGGTTCTCGTCGCCGCCATATTCGCCAAGTACGGCAGTCCCGTGATTGCGCCAGCCGACATCGTTGAACTCGACACCGCCGACCACGCCGCCCTGACGCTCGATCAGGTCTTCATGGCTGAAGCGCCAGGCGCCTTCGATATCGGTGATATGGATACCCGTTCCACGTCCGCCGGCCTGTTGCCACGCCCAGCGCGCGTCGACGCCTGCCGGTGCCGGATCCAGATAGATCTGGCGGGCAATGAAGTCCGGTGTCGCCGGCGGTGGCGTATCGGGCACGGCGACCATGGCGTTCATGGCACCGGACACGTCAGGCGCTTCTTCCGGCAGTTCGGCAGGCGGCTTGATATAGACGGCTTCAAAAATGTCGTTGTCGAGAAGCTCCTTTTGAAGGTCCTCCAGATCGGCATCCGGCGCGGACAGCTTGTAGAATCCGGACAGGCTTTCCAGCGGAGCCATTGCAGAGGGTGACTGCGCTGCGACGGCCGCGTCCACGCGCTCCTCCGAAGGACCGAACAGCGGTGTGGCAACGCAATTGTGCTTCTTGAAAGCCTTTTCCGCCTTCGTGGTTTTCGAGCCGCCGAGGGAACGCAACGACGCTCCGGCGACGCGCAATCCGACGTCGGGCTTGGCAAGCGCGATCAATTCGGGCTGCCGCCCCTGTGGTGCAGATACTTTCCGTGTCTTCCTGGCCATGGCTTTTCCTCCTGCATGGAAGACGAACCTGCCGGCAGAATTACGGAAGCCCGATATCGGGCTTCACATAGACGGATAAAACTCCGTCGAATTTCTTGATGCTTTCAGCAAAATCACCGGCCTGTTCGTCCAGAAAAAATGTGACGAAAAAACTGTCCCTCACTTCCGGATTGGGCGTCGCGAGTTCAAAATTGGAACGCGCATTGCGTTTTTTGCTTTCCGACGCGATTTCAATCGCACCGGCCCCGGTCGGCTTCTCTTTCTGCAAATCTGAGAGAAGCAAGGCAGACATCAAAACGACGACTTCAGCCAAGGAAGCAACCCGCACCATCAACAAGTGACAAATAAACCATGTCAGGCTATGGCTAATTTCTGACCAAAACAACGATGAAATACAATAAAATCAAATTCAACCAGCACAACAACCAGAAGATGACCTAACGTCAATTATTTAATTAAACGAATTAATTAGGATAATTTTACACTACGTAAAGTGATTTATAAGTTTCTACACACAAATTGCTATAATATCTGAAAAAAAACAGTGCTTACGACCTATTTCTATTTTGAGGTGCAAGTCGAGTTGCATCTGTTCAGACAACACAATGGCGGTGTACGCTTTTGGAGCCTGCCCGTGAAGACACAAACCTGGTTGGGGCAGTGCCGCCTGGGAGGGTTTCGAAATGACGGTTACACTCGACATTCAGCAGCCACAGCCGTTTGATCTTGTCGGATCGACAATCATGATTGCCGGCAACGCCGCCGCATTCGAAGGCACGCTGACCATCCGCGTGTCCGAGGGTCACGATGAATACGCATCCTTCACCAATGTCGGCTCCCTTGGCCTGCGGCAATTTCAGGCCTCGATCGACATCCCGGACACGAACACGTTTCAGCTCAACAGGCTTTTCCTGACGCTCGCGGACGACACCGGCAATGAAAACGGGCCGTCGGTCGTCATTCCCGTGCTGTTCGGACCGAAAATCCTGCCGGGTTACGGCGGCTGGCAGCCTTACACGGTCCAGTCGGGTGACACCCTTTCCCAGATTGCACAGCAGCAATATGGAAACTCGAATTTCCAGCCGATCTTCGAGGCAAACCGGCATATACTGAGCGACCCGAACGTGATCTTTCCAGGCCAGCTCCTGAGAATACCGCGCAACGACATCTGACGGCACAGAGCATCGAGGCGGCCGCGACACGGTTTGACTGCCCGCTCCAGGTTGCCGTCTTTGCGGCGGCCCCGGCAGGCAGCATGTCTGCCGTATTTCGTGCAACAAGACGCTCCATTCACGATGCTTGAGTTTTCCCTCACCTTAAGTTTCTGATTTTATTTCATTTTTCTCCTTACCTGTCGCTTTTCACGAATTCACGAACCGTCCCTGGCACTGCTGCGTATCAGGAAGGAATTCATTGACGAACAGAGTGACCGAAAAAGGAAGGGATCACATGGTTTCCACCGGGACGATCAAGCAGGCAACCGGATGGGTTGCCCCA
Source organism: Pseudomonadota bacterium (assembly GCA_039818365.1). Taxonomy (GTDB): domain Bacteria; phylum Pseudomonadota; class Alphaproteobacteria; order Rhizobiales; family Stappiaceae; genus Roseibium. The sequence goes on along the minus strand of JBCBUA010000054.1, from coordinate 6,184 downwards.
TTCATGTTCACGGCATTCATGGCAGCATCCGCCAATGCCGACATATCCGTCCGCTTTGACGAGGGCGCGCCAAAAGACAGGTTTACCTTTGAAAATGTCGGAAACTGCCCGATCGGCGCATCGGAGCTTGTCCTCGATATCTCCGGTTCCAAGGCGGGTCTGATATTCGACACGACCGGCTCGGGTGCCGGTGTTGAAGTCTTTCAGCCGCTCGAGATTGTCAGCGGCTCCCAGTCGCTGGCTGCGATCACCGCAGTCAGGGATGGCGACAGCGAGGTCACGCTCTCCATCGCCGAGCTTCAGCCGGGTGCCAAAATCGCGTTCACGATCGACGTCGATGACACGGCCGGCGGACGCGAAATTACCGTTTCCGGGTCTGAAATCGAGGGGGCCCTGGTAACGTTCAGCGACAAGGGCAAGTCGGCGACCGCAGCCCTTTCCTCCGGAGCGACCGCACTGGTGAAGACCGGCGCGTGCTGACGCCGCGAGCCAACTGATGTTTCTGCAGCCGTTCGCACGCCTCTTCAACAGCGCGCGCCTTCCAGCTGCGGAAACAGTCTCCCACGAACAACAGGATGCGTCCGGCGGCCAAAGCGGGACGCCTTGTCCAATCGGCCAGCCCGGTGCATCCTGAGCCGCTCAGGAAAGAGACGACCGGACCATGCCGCTTCCGAAAATCGCCGCTCTCACGCTCAACGTATCAGACCCGGCTGGCCTCGCCTCGTTCTACTGTGACATCCTCGGCATGCGGCGCATCGGGAAGACCCCCACCCTCGCTGTTGGATATGGCGGTGAGGAGGCGCAGCTGGAACTTGCAGCCAGCGCTGATTCTGCGCCCTATCGTGCAATTCCGAATGACCGGTACTGGAAGATCGCCATCACGCTCCCTGACCTAGACTGCGCCTACCGGCAGCTGCGCGCAAAGGGACTTGAGGTCACTGCCCCGAACCAGTTTCGGGACATTGCCTATATGAGCCACCTGGCCGATCCGGAAGGCCATACGATCGAACTGATCCAGCACACATTCGGCGGCAACACGCTCACCTGCAAGGGCGACGATGCCTTGCCACTCGGCGGCGGTGCACGTATCGGGCTGATCACGCTTCGCACCGACGACCTGGATGCGGACTTCAGAACCTGCCGCGATCAGCTCGGCATGCGGTACCTGTCGCGCCAGGATGTACCCGATTTCGATTTCTGCCTGTATTTCTTCGCGTTCACCGAAGAGACCCCGCCCGTTCCGGACGTCGATGCGGTTGAAAACCGCGAATGGCTCTGGCAGCGGCCCTATACGGTGCTGGAATTCCAGCACAGGAAACAGGGAGACATTGCGCACCGCCCCAGCGGGCAGAAAGGCGCCGCCACGGTGATGGTTGAAAACGCGGACGGAGGACAGACCGTGCTGCGTTGACGTGCGGCCGGAGAAATAGCTGCGCAAAACGAAAAAACCCGCCGGGTGGCGGGCTTCTCTTGAACCGTATTCGGCGCTGATTAGCGCGAATAGAACTCAACAACCAGGTTCGGTTCCATCTGTACCGGGTAAGGCACATCGGAGAACGCGGGAACGCGGCTGTAGGTTGCAGTCATTTTGGAATGGTCGGCATCGACATAGTCCGGAACATCGCGCTCAGCGGACTGAACGGCTTCCAGAACCAGTGCAAGCTGCTTGGAACGCTCACGCACTTCAACGACATCGCCCGGACGGAGCTGGTAGCTCGGGATGTTGACGCGCTTGCCGTTGACCTTGATGTGGCCGTGGTTGATGAACTGACGGGCGGCAAAGATCGTCGGGACGAACTTCGCGCGGTAGACGACCGCGTCGAGACGCCGCTCGAGCAGGCCGATGAGGTTTTCCGAGGTATCGCCCTTCAGACGGGACGCTTCGGCATAGACCTTGCGGAACTGTTTTTCGGAGATGTTGCCGTAGTAGCCTTTCAGCTTCTGCTTTGCGCGGAGCTGCACACCGAAGTCGGACAGCTTGCCCTTGCGGCGCTGGCCGTGCTGGCCGGGGCCATATTCACGCTTGTTGGCCGGGCTCTTGGGACGACCCCAGATGTTTTCGCCCATCCGGCGGTCGAGTTTGTATTTAACGCTGTGGCGCTTTGACATCGCGGTTTCCTTTGAATTCGCGTTGTTGTTCTAAAAGGAAACGCGCCCTCCTTTATCCGTGCCTCGAGGCGGCAGCCTTGAAGCCCGGATCGACAGGGGTTCAACAAGCGGCGCCGGCTGAACACCCACGGGTGCGTAGATCCGGAAGGCGGTAAGCCCGCCGGACCGCGCGGAGATACAGCGATCGCCTTGAAATGTCAACGCCGGTTGTCCACTTGCCGCGCGAAGAGAGGCAAGAACGCCTTTCGGCAAGCGCAACGGGCCGCACCGCCAGCCCGCCTCAATGCCCACCGAGACGCGTTCGAGACGAAAAAAGTGTCAAAAAGCAGGCAAAATCCGCGCACATCAACCGCCCGGGCACGCACAACCGCTCTTTTTCAAACATGCGCTACCCAGAAAAAAATTCACGAAAGACAATCGATATCAGACGCTTGAAATAACTTCGCTTGAACGCAAACGGCCCTTACGGAAAAACAATGCATACATTTAGGAAAAATTAATTGCAATTTTTCACTATGCAATCGACCTTGCAACCATGGATATTAATATCAGTGGCAATTGAGGGCATAGCAATTCACAAAGTTGGGCTCTTGCGCCCCTGGCTTGTTTCCAGGATCGAACATGCACGCCAATATCAATCCTCCGCAGGATGCGGGTCCGGACAGATCGGAACCCGAATTGCGGTCCGCTGAAGCCTGTTGCAATCAGGTCGATTTCAAACTGCAGCCGATTGCAGACATCGGAACGGGCGTTGTCTATGGGTATGATGCGCAGCCGCAACTCGTTGAGCGGAGCGTCATCGAAACATATGACACGCTGACCGAAACCGCTTTCAAGGCAGGCTTCCTGTCTGAGCTGAACGTCCTGCTCTTCGAACAGGTGCTCTCAAGCTTCAAGAAGCTGCGCATTGCACAGGGGACAAAACTCTTTTTCAAACTCGATGCGCGCGGCCTCGGGCAGCAACGGCTTCCGGGATCGGCATTTGCATCGAAAGTCGCCGCCGCGGGATTGCAGACCCACCAGATCTGCTTCGCTTTCTCAGAGCGTCACCGGCAGGCGGTCGACGATGGCATTGAACTTGCCGTGGATGATCTACGGGACGCGGGCTTCATGATTGCGCTCGTCGAGTTCGGCCAGGCCTCTTCGGAACTCAGGATGCTGCACGACCTGTCACCCGACTATGTCAAGATCGACCGGTTCTTTCTCGCCAATGTGGACAGCGATCCGCGCCGGAAGCTGTTCGTGACGACGGTTGCAAACCTTGCCCATGTCCTGGGTGCGCGCGTTATTGCCGAAGGCACGGAGACCGAGCGGGAATTCAAGGCCTGCAGAGATGTCGGCTGCGACCTTGTTCAGGGTGCGTTCGTTGCCGGTCCGATTGCCCGGCCCGCCTCTGTAAAACTGTTCTACGACCATTTGCGGCGGCCGGAAGCCGGCCTGAACCATCGCAGCGAGCAGGACAGGATACGCAGCGAACTGATCCAGCTGCCGACGATCAATCTTCACGCCTCCATGAGCGACCTTCTGGACATGGTCGTTCACAACCAGGAGGGAAATGCCATCCCGGTTGTCGACGACAATCAGGAACCGCGCGGCTTCGTCCATGAACGGGATCTGAAAAAGTACCTTTACTCCGGCGCAAACACTGACGAGAAGCCGCCCATGGATCCGGATGCCTCGATCAGGCCGTTTGTCCGCGCATGCCCGATTGCCGATATCAACTCCAACGCCGACATGCTGCTCGTAACGTTTGCCTCGTCGATCAACTCCGACGGGATCATATTGACCGAGAATTTCCACTACGCAGGTTTTCTGTCGGCAACGTCACTCCTGAAGATCATTCATGAAAAGCGTCTCCAGGAAGCCCAGGACCAGAACCCGCTGTCTCGCCTCCCCGGCAACAGTGCCGTTACGCGCTACATCGCGGAAGCCGCCCGAAAGGGCTCCCACGAGCGTCATCTGTGTTACCTCGACTTCGATAATTTCAAACCCTTCAACGACACCTACGGCTACAAGCAGGGCGACCGGGCCATCATTTTGTTCAGCGAATTGCTGCAGCGGCATGTATCGGGCACCGGCACATTTCACGGCCATGTTGGCGGGGACGACTTTTTCGCCGGGTTTCAGCAGATGGACCAGACAGATGTGGCGGCGTGCATGCTGGCACTCAAACGCGCCTTCCGGGACGACGTTGAGAGCTTTTACGAACCGGCCCACCGCGAACGGGGCTTCATGGAAGCACAGGACCGCTTCGGCACGACCCGACAGTTCCCGCTGCTGCAATGCTCCATTTCAATCCTGAGCCTCTCCAGGGGGCTGACAATGCACCCGGACGCGCTGAACGACGAGATCAGCAGCCTCAAGCTCGCGGCCAAACGCTCAGACGACGGCATCGTCGTCAGAAACCTCGCTGCCTAATTCACGCAAAACGAACGAGCACCAGTCCGAAGCCTGCAAGCAGCCTGGACAACCCGGCGTCCCGCGGATTGGACGTGAACAGCGCCAGGTCCGGATCGCTTGAGGGCCCGCGCGCCGCGTTTCCTTTCAGCACACGAACCAGTTGGCGCGCGATTGCCTCGGCCGGATCGAGCCAGTCGACCGGCCAGGGTGCAATCTTGCGGAACCGGTTTGCCAGAAACGGGTAATGCGTGCAGGCAAGCACCACGATATCGGTCCGCCGGTCGCCCTGTTCCAGAAAGCAGCCGGAGATCTCGGCAAGCAGCGCATCATCTGCGACAGCCTGGCCGCGCAGGTGTTGTTCGGCGAGTTCGGCAAGCATGTCCGACCCGACCAGGCGCACATGGCATTGGCTGGCAAAGCTGTCGATCAGGCCGCGCGTGTAGGTCCTGCGCACCGTCCCCGGCGTCGCCAGAACCGAAATCAGGCCCGAGGATGTCTGCTCCGCCGCCGGTTTGATCGCCGGAACCGTGCCGACGAACGGCGTTTGGGGATGCGCCTTTCGCAGCGCTTCACCGGCGAGCGTGAATGCCGTGTTGCAGGCAATCACCACCGCCTTTGGCCGGTGCGCAGCGATCAGCTTCTCAAACAGGGACAGCAGCCGCGCCTTCAGATCTTCCTCGGCCCAGCGGCCGATGGGAAACGCGGCGTCATCCGCCACGTAAAGCAGGGTTTCGTAAGGCAACAGGTAGCGCGCCTCGCGCAACACGGTCAGGCCGCCGAGACCGGAATCGAAGATCAGGACCGGTCCGTCGCCGCGCATTTGGCCTCCTTCAGTCTCCACGCCCTTCACCGCCGCGATCCTTGCGTGGCCGCGGCTCGCGCTTTTCCAGCGATGCGACGATGCCCCGAAGGGCCCGCACCTCCTGCTCGGTCAGTTCCGCCTTCTGGAAGATATTGCGAAGCGTGCGCACCATGTGCGGTCTGCGCTCCGGCGGACGGAAGAATGTCACCGCGTCAAGCGCGCCTTCCAGATGCTCGAAAAAGCGCAGCACATCTTCCTTCTTCGCCGGAGGATGCTCCTCTTCGGACAGAATGAACGGAAGCGCGCCGGACGTAGCCGTCTTGCGCCACTCATAGGCACAGACAAGGACCGCCTGGGCAATGTTCAGGGACGCAAAGTCCGGGTCGACCGGCAGGGTGACGATCTCGTCAGCCAGCGCAACCTCGTCATTGTTGAGGCCCCAGCGCTCGCGGCCGAAAAGATAGCCGGTCGCATGCCCCTTTTCACCAAGCTCCACGGACTTGTGCGCCGCCTCGCCGGGGCCGCGCACGGGTTTGGGCACCTCGCGCGAGCGCGCGGTCGTCGCATAGACGAATTGAAGATCGGCAATCGCCGCCTCGACACTGTCGAAGACCTGCACCTTGTCGATCACGTGGTCGGCCCGGCTGGCGGCAGCGCGCGCCTTTTCGCTCGGCCACCCGTCACGCGGGTTGACGATCCGCAGGTCGACAAGCCCGAAATTGGCCATTGCCCGCGCCGCCGTGCCGATGTTTTCCCCGAGTTGAGGCTCGCACAGGATGACCGCCGGAGGCTTGGCCGTTTCGCCGCTGATCTCGTCTGCATGTGCTTTTCATTTTTCCAAGGAAGCGCTAAACCCCGCGTCATGAGCAAGAA
>JBCBUA010000053.1:0-23134 GCA_039818365.1 Pseudomonadota bacterium | reverse complement strand
GGCGGCGCACTCGTCGCCGAAACAGGTATTCACACCGGGCGGTCTCCAAAGGACAAGTTCGTGGTTCTGGACGACGACACCAGGGACACGGTCTGGTGGGACAACAATGCGCAGATGTCGAAAGCGCAATTCGATACGCTGATGTCGGATTTTCTCGCGCATGCGCAAGGCCTCGACCTGTTTGCGCAGGACCTGTTCGGCGGTGCGGACAAGGCGCACCGTCTTCCTGTTCGCGTCTACACGGAATATGCCTGGCATTCGCTGTTCATCCGCAATCTGCTGCTGCGGCCCGAGACAGCGGAGCTTGCGAGTTTCGTTCCCGAGATGACCATCGTGGACCTGCCGAGTTTCAAGGCGGACCCGGAACGTCACGGCTGCAGGACCGAGACGGTGATTGCCTGTGACCTGACACGCAAGATCGTCCTGATCGGCGGCACGTCCTACGCGGGCGAGATGAAGAAATCCGTCTTCACGATGTTGAACCACCTTCTGCCGGCCAAGGGCCTGATGTCGATGCACTGCTCGGCAAATGTTGGCGACAAGGGCGACACCGCGGTGTTTTTCGGCCTGTCCGGCACGGGCAAGACCACGCTGTCGGCGGACCCGTCACGCACGCTGATCGGCGACGACGAACATGGTTGGAGCGAAAACGGTGTCTTCAATTTCGAAGGCGGCTGCTACGCCAAGACCATCAAGCTGTCCGCCGAAGCAGAACCGGAAATCTATTCCACCACGCAGCGCTTCGGGACCGTTCTGGAAAATGTCGTCCTGGATGAAAACCGCGTTCCGGATTTCGACGATGGCTCGAAGACGGAAAACACACGTGCTGCCTATCCGATCCACTTCATCTCCAATGCAAGCGAGACCGGCTGTGCGCCCGTACCGCACACCATTATCATGCTGACGGCGGACGCGTTCGGCGTGATGCCGCCGCTGGCCCGCCTGACGCCCGCACAGGCGATGTATCACTTCCTGTCCGGCTACACCGCCAAGGTTGCCGGTACCGAGAAGGGCGTGACCGAGCCGCAGGCGACCTTCTCGACCTGCTTCGGCGCACCCTTCCTGCCGCGGCATCCGTCCGAATACGGCAATCTCCTGAAAAAGCTGATTGCCGATCACAATGTGGATTGCTGGCTGGTCAATACCGGCTGGACCGGCGGTGCCTATGGGACCGGGCACCGCATGCCGATCAAGGCAACACGGACCCTGCTGCAGGCGGCTCTGTCGGGTGACCTGAAAGATGCCGAGTTCCGCACGGATCCGAATTTCGGCTTCGATGTTCCGGTCGAGGTGGCCGGCGTCGACAGCACGATCCTGACGCCACGCGAAACCTGGGACGACAAGGCCGCGTATGATGTTCAGGCGTCGAAGCTGGTTCAGATGTTCGTCGACAACTTCGAAACGTTCGAGAACCATGTCGATGGTACCGTTCTGAATGCTGCACCGGCCCTCAGATCGGCTGCCGAGTAGACATTCAGACCCTCTGGTCCTGACCCCGGAAGACTTTCAAGCGGCACCCGTCCATCGGGTGCCGCTTGTGCTTTAGGACCGCTTTCATCCGCTTGAGAAAAGTCTATATTCAGGGGAACAAGCCCTGATCTTTTACAAGCGGATCCATCATGACCAGTGACAACCTGCAAATCGCGGACGTGCTTCAAACGGCCGAGGACTGGAACCGGGCCGGCCGGCAGGTCGCGCTGGCGACCGTGATCGAGACCTGGGGATCGGCGCCGCGGCCGACCGGCTCCCATCTGGTGATCGATTCGGAAGGCAATTTCGAGGGCTCGGTGTCCGGCGGATGCGTTGAAGGCGCTGTTGTTTCCGAAGCGGTCGATGTCATCGAGACCGGAAAACCGACCACGCTGGAATTCGGCGTTGCCGATGAGACCGCGTGGCGTGTCGGCCTGTCCTGCGGCGGCCGCATTCGTGTTTATGTCGAACCCGTCAACTGATTGAGATCTTCCCTTGCCGACGACCGAAACGTTCCTCGCCTTTCTCGCTGCCACCGCACTCTTCGCCTATATGCCCGGTCCCGCCGTGCTTTACACGGCTGCGCAGACCCTTTCACGCGGACGGCGTGCCGGTTTCATGGCGGCCGCCGGTATCCATGTCGGTTGCTATGCACACGTCTTTGCAGCTGCCTTCGGCCTGTCGGCCATCTTTACCGTGGTGCCGACGCTTTATTTCGCGCTCAAGGTTGCGGGCGGCGTTTATCTGATTTTTCTCGGCATTCAGATGATCCGCACCCGCATGAACAGCGGGCCGGTTCCGGAGCTGCCGCAGAAGTCCGTCCGCAGGGCCTTTCTCGACAGCATCCTCGTCGAAGTGCTCAATCCGAAGGCCGCGATCTTCTTCATCGCCTTCCTGCCGCAATTCGTCAGTCCCGAGGCCAGCCTGCCGATCTGGGTGCAATTTCTCGTCCTCGGGACGATCGTCAACTTCGCATTCGCATCGGCCGACGTGATGACAGTGCTGTTTGCGTCCGAGGTCAAAAAACGCCTGGGCCGGACATCCAGGTTCCAGGACCTGACGCGCTGGGTCGGCGGGACGCTGCTGGTCGGCCTCGGCGTCAGGCTGGCGACAGACCGGGCATAGGGTTATGGACCGCAAATTACTTGAAGACCTGAACTCGGAACGGGCCGCGCGCCGCGCGGCCATTCTGGTCACGCACCTCCAGGACGGATCGCAAGCCCTGATCCGCAAGACCGATGATTATGCGTCCGAACCGCTGGCAGCCGAGTTCGACAAGCGGTTCCGGTCCGGCAAGTCCGGAACCGTGGAAACCGGTTCCGGCGACGTCTTTCTGACGGTCTCGGTGCCCGCACCCAGGCTTGTTCTCATCGGAGCCGTTCACATCAGCCAGGCTCTGGTGCCAATGGCGGAAATCGCGGGACTGGACGTGACGGTCATAGACCCGCGCACGGCCTTTGCGACAGAAGACCGGTTTCCGGGCAGCGCGCTCAAGGCGGAATGGCCGCAAGATATCCTGCAGGAGATGCCGCTGGACGCCTTCACCGCCGTTGCCGCCGTGACGCATGATCCCAAGATCGACGACTTTCCGCTGATGGAAGCGCTCCGCTCGGATTGCTTTTACGTGGGCGCACTCGGCAGCCGGAAAACCCACGCAAAGCGGTTGGAGCGGTTTGCCGAAGCGGGCGTCGATCCGGACCTGTTCGGCCGGCTTGACGCTCCGATCGGGCTCGATATCGGGGCTGCGTCTCCGGAAGAAATCGCGGTCGCGGTGCTGGGCTCGATCATCAACGCGCTACGCAAGCCGCCGGAGCACGGCGCATGAAGTTCGGTCCCGTGCCGCTGGAAGACGCTGTCGGCTGCATCCTTGCGCACAAGACGAACCTCCCGGACCGGGTCCTGAAGAAGGGCCATGTGCTGACCGCCGAGGATTGCCGCGACCTTCGCAATACCGGGCGGGAGACACTTGTCGCGGCGCGCCTTGAGGCCGGTGATGTCGAAGAAGACGAGGCCGCCAGGCGCCTGGGGCTGGCCGCCAAGGGGCCGGATGTCAGCGAAGACAAAGCGTTTACCGGCCGCATGAACCTTTACGCGGACACGGCCGGCATTCTGGTCGTTGACACGAATGCCGTGATTGCCGCAAACAGGATCAACCCGGCCATCACCTTCGCGACATTGCCGAACCACTCCAAGGTGACGGCGGACCGCATGATCGCAACGGCGAAGATCATCTCTTTCGCCGTTTCGCAGGCAGATCTGAAACGCGCCGAGGAGGCGGTGCGCAGCGCTGTCCGGATTTCTCCGTTCCGGCCGCGCAAGGTTGGCCTTGTCGCCACGTGTCTGCCGCATCTCAAGACCAAGACAATGGACAAGACACGGCGCGTCCTGGAAGACCGGCTGCGCCCGAGCGGCAGCGCACTTGTTGCCGAAGCCCGTGTTCCGCACGACGAGCGGTCCGTTGCCGCCGCCATGGCGTCGCAGCTGGCGGCAGGAGCCGATTTCCTGGTTCTGTTCGGTGCGTCCGCGGTCGTTGACAGGCTTGATGTTCTTCCCGCAGCGGTCGATCTCGCCGGCGGAACCGTGTCCCACCTGGGCATGCCCGTCGACCCCGGCAATCTGCTCATGCTTGCCGAATTCGAGGGCGCGCCCGTTCTTGGCGCGCCGGGTTGCGCGCGCAGCCCGAAGGAAAACGGTTTCGACTGGGTGCTCGACCGGTTGCTTGCAGGTGTCGAAACTGGCCCGGACGATATTACCGCCATGGGCGTCGGAGGCCTCCTGATGGAAATCGGAACAAGACCGCAGCCGCGCGAAGTGAAGCGGCACGCACCGGCGTCCAGGATTGCGGTGATCATCCTCGGTGCCGGGAAGTCCACGCGCATGGGCGGACCAAACAAGCTGCTCGCGCAGTTAAACGGCAAGTCGCTTGTCCGGCATGCCGGCGAAGCCGCAACTGGTGTGAGCCCGTCGCAAACACTGCTCGTGACCGGCCACCTTGCCGAACAGGTGAGCGCGGAAGTCGCGGGTCTCGACATTTTGCCCGTGTTCAATCCCGACTTTGAAGACGGCATGGCGAGTTCCATCAGAGCGGGGATGAAAGCGCTCGCACCCGACACGGACGCGGTGATCATTCTGCTCGGCGACATGCCGAAGATCACCAGTGCAGACATAAGCACCATGATCGGGACCTATCGCGACAGTCCCGACAGTCTCATCGTTGCGGCAACCGCTGACGGCAAGCGAGGCAACCCCGTTCTTTGGGACAAGCGGTTCTTCCATGAACTGGCGACTTTGCGCGGCGATATAGGGGCCAGGCACATCATTGCGGAAAACCCGGGTTTCGTCGCCGAGGTGGAGATCGGACCGTCCGCGAGACTTGATCTCGACACGCCCGAAGCGCTGCGGGAAGCCGGCGGGTCGTTCACGGATCAGCGGGACGCAGGAAAGCGCTGAAAAGCGATAACTTGGCGTTAACCTGCTATGCGCTGAATGCAGGCCGGAATTGCCTGTTGCACTATTGCAATTTTGTGACATGCCGCTTATGTAATGCCTGCGCTTGCTGAAGGGCACCTTTCGCGGGTTGGACGGCTGTTAACGTCCGGGGCGCTGGCAATATCCGAGATCTATCGAAAGCTGTTCGGATCCTCTCCTCCCGAGGATGCTCGAGCGCTTTTGTCGCTTGAACGAAAAGGAAAATAAAAATGGCTGACTTGTCTCTTCCGCGTCCTGGATGCTGCAAATGGGCAGAAGGCGATGCAGGAAACTACACGTTCCCGTGCAACAACCGCGTCGAAGCCGGTGTTTCCTATTGCACCGAACACAGTGCAATCGTCTATATTCCGCCGGAAGAGCGTCGCCGTAACCGGTCGTCCGGTGGCGGCATGAGCCTGTCCTTCCGCCGCGCGGCATGACTTGACGCGCGCCTTGAGCGCGCCACGTGTTTGCATAAACGCTTTCTGAACCCGGCTTCGCGCCGGGTTTTTTTAGTGCCTGCTTCCCGGACCCAATGCGACACGCGGCCGGCGCAGCAACCAAGGCACCGTACAGTTCGTTGCCGCGATGCGTGCGACTTCGGCCTTCTGCGCGCATTTTTGACGAAGCCGCGCAACAAGCCACAAGCATTATTCCTTGTCATAATTGAGTATGCCCCAGCGGTTTCTTTTGGAACACATGCAACTATTTGGCTTTTTTGCGTAGCGACATTTCAATTTTGAGTTTATTGCGTATATGTTGAAATTAAACCGATAATATTTCCCGGGCAGAGGCCAATACAACTTTAGATTTGGAGTCCTTGCCGAATATGGTGCTCGCACAGGCTCAAATTGAAGAGGAAAGACTTGATGCCCTGCGCCGGCTTGCGATCTTTCGCTCGGAACGGCAGCCGGAATTCGATGCCGTTGTATCGAACATAGCCCACCTGCTCGACTGCCCCATGTCCGTTGTGTCTATCGTTCACGAGGACGACATCTGGTTCAAGGCAGCGTTCGGCCTCGGAGCAACCGAGGTGCCGCGCGAAAACTCATTTTGCGGTCAGACCATCCTGTCCGACGACGTCGTGGTTTGCCCCGACGCAACCCTTGACGAGCGTTTCAGGGACATTCCGCTGGTGACGGGAGACTTCGGCGCACGCTTTTACCTGGGATGCCCGGTGAAGGTGGACGGCAAGCACCGGATCGCCACCATCTGCGTGATGGATACGAAACCGCATTCGGTCAGTGAGGCCGATATTGAGCACATCAAGAATGCCGCCCAGGTGATTGAGGGCCTCGTCAAGGCCCGGAAAACAGAGATCGATCTGCGTGAAGCGCTGACGCGCGCGAGAACCGAACCCTACCTGGGCGGGCCGGGCGACCTGAACGAGGCCGAGTTTCTGGCGCGCACAACGTTCGAGGCGTCCCGGGACGGTATCCTGTTTCTGGATTCCTCCGGGCGCATCCGGTCTTACAATCCGGCTGCGGCACGGTTGCTCGAATGCCCTGAAGCAAGCCTTGCCAATGCCAGCGTTCATGACCTTAGGCACGGCCTTCAGGACGTTGTTTCACCCGACGGATCTCTGGTCGATCCGCTTGTCATGGCGGTGAGCGCACCCGACAGCATACAGGACAGGGAGGTTCGCCTGAAGAGTTCGGCGAACGGACAGGACAAATGGGTGCGGTTTGGCGTCAAACCGGTCAAAAGCGAGGACCAGAAGCAGGACGGCGTGGTTCTGTCGCTGACGGACATCACCAGCGACAGGCGGCAGGCCGACACCTTGCAGGCATTCTTCGACAATTTTCCCGGCGGCTTGGTTCACTACAACAGCCAGCTTCAGCTGACCTATTGGAACGAGGAATTCGAGCGGCTTTTGAACATGCCGCGCATGTTCCTGGAACAGCGACCCAACCTGAAACAGGTGATCCGCTTTCTTGCGGACAGGGGCGACTACGGGCCAGGTGATCCGGGCGAGATTGCAGCCGACCGTCTGGAACGATACGGCGCGGGTAGCCAGCACGCCTACGAACGCCGGACCCGCGAGGGCAAGGTTCTGGAAATCCGCGGCACGCCCCTTCCCGGAGGCGGCAATGTCTCCAGTTTCCTGGATATCACCGCCCGCAAGGAAATGGAGGGAATGCTCGTCGACAAGGAGCAGTTCGCCAGAAGCCGCCTTGATGAGCTTGAAGCCATCATCGCGAATATGCGCCAGGGCGTCAGCGTGTTTGACGACCGGGGACGGATCAAGCTCTGGAACCGCCATTTTCTCGAACTCTTCGGCAAGTCGGACGGAGAGATCCAGAGGGGCATGAGCCTGGTCGAGGTTCTGGAGCTTGAAAAACAGCGCGGCGAGTTCAATGAAGATCCGGTTGCGTTCGATGCGGCGCTGCGCCGCCAGCTGGACGCCGGCGAGGTCGTCAAAGCCAAGTTCAAACACATCAACGGCACAATTATCGGCATCGTCCGCACGCCCTTGCCCGACGGCGGCTGGGTCGGAACATACGAGGACATCACCTCGCGGGAAGTGGCGACAGAGAAAATCACCTATGCCGCGCATCACGACACGCTGACCGGCCTGGCCAACCGGACACTGTTCAATCTCAAGCTTGAAGACGCGATTACAAAGGCGGTGCATTTCGGTGAAACGAGCGATCTGCTGATGATCGATCTGGATCATTTCAAACCGGTCAACGATACGTTCGGCCACGATGCCGGAGACGCCCTGCTGCGTCAGGCCGCAAGCCGTCTCAAGGACTGCGTCCGCTCCAGGGACACGGTCGCCCGGCTTGGCGGTGACGAATTCGCCATCATTGCACGCAACTCGCCGGAAGAGCAGGACCTGGTCTGCGCCATCGCGAGGCGGATTGTCGACGCGCTGATGAAGCCCTACGAGATCAATGGCAATATGATCAAGGTGAGTGCGAGCGTCGGGATTACCGCGATTTCAAGCGCTGAAAAAAGCGCCAACGCGATCCTCAAGAAGGCGGATATCGCCCTTTATGCAGTCAAGAATGAAGGCCGGAACGGCTACAGGCATTTCGACGGCTTGCCGCAGGAAACCTGATGGCCTCTAGGGTACGGACGCGCAGCTCCCCCGTTCAGTTGGCCCTAACGTTAAATTTATCCCGCCGCGAGGTCGAACTTAATCTTTTGTTGCAGATGTTGCCGCAGACTTGCCGCTGATCCAAGCGGCGGGCCTGGGTCTGCAACCTTAGTGTAATACGGCATGACAACGGCAACCGAAAATCCGGAAGCAGAGCGCCTTCAAGCGCTGGAAGAGTTGCAGATCGTAGGATCTGAGCGGCTGCCGGAGTTCGACGCCGTCGTGGACGCCGTTGCCGGCATCTTCAACTGCCCGATCGCGCTTGTCTCTTTTGTCGGTGAGCACGAACAATGGTTCAAGGCGCGCTGCGGGCTCGACGTGGACGGCACGGCCCGCGACGTGTCGTTCTGCCAGCACGCGATCCAATCCGACGACCTTTTTGTCATTCCCGACGCGCTTGAAGATCCGAGATTCCGCGACAATCCGCTGGTAACGGGCGCCCCCCATATCCGCTTCTACGCCGGTTATCCGCTCTCGATCGACGGCAGGAACCGGCTGGGTACGCTCTGCGTCATTGATCGCGAGCCGCTCCATCCGAGCGCGCAGCAACTGGAGCAATTGCGCCGGCTTGGCAAGGTGGTCGAGGGACTGATATCGGCACATCAGCTGCGCTACGAGAGAGAAGCCGCCTTGAGCGAAGCCTCCCGCGAGCACGCGCGCGCGGTCCTTGAGAGCGATCTGCTGGAAGAAGTGGCGGCGGTCTCGGGCGTTGGCGGATGGGAACTCTGTCTTGCGACCAACTCGCTGACATGGACCGAGAAAACCAAGGAAATTCACGAAGTCCCGGCCGACTTCACACCGACGGTGGACTTCGCCCTGTCTTTCTACCCGCCCGACAGCCGGGCGAAAGTCTCCGCTTCGGTCCAGGATGCGATAGAAAACGGTGTATCCTGGGACGTGGAAGTGCCCTTCGTCACGGCCAAGGGCCGCGATATCTGGGTCCGCGCCGTCGGCCGGCCAATCCTGAAGGACGGTGAAGTCATCCGGCTGGTTGGCGCGTTTCAGGACATCACGGCGCGCAAGGAAACCGAACAGACGGTGCTTTACTCCGAAGCCCTGAAACGGGCCACGCTGCAGACCCTGTCCGAGGGCGTCGTCGTGGTCAGCAGGTCCGGGCGGATACAGACCATCAACGCGGCTGGGGCCGGGCTTCTCGGCTTCGAGGTTGAGCAGATCAAGGGTGTGCGTTTTCAAGACCTTGGCTTGCAGTTCATCGGAGAAGACACCCAGTCGATCGCGCCTGAAGCTCTCGTACGGGACGTCCTCGACACGGCCGCGAAGATCGATGGCATGGTTGTTCAGGTCAGGCGGCGGAACGATCCTGCCGGAATATGGCTCAGCATCAATGTCGCCCGCATCGATGATGCCAACGAATTCGGCCTTGACGGCGTGGTCTTTTCACTGACGGACATCACGGAAGCGAAACGCCAGGGAGACACGCTCAAGGCGGTCTTCAACAATTTTCCAGGCGGCATGGTGCACTTTGACGAGACCCTGCGTCTTGCCTACTACAACGACACATTTCAGAACGCCTTCAAACTGCCCGATGATTTTCTTGCGCAACGCCCGCACCTGAAAGAAACGATAATGCATGCGGTCCGGCAGGAGCATCAGGAGGGCGGCAATCACGAGAAGATCGTCGAGGGCAGATTCAATCCCTTCATGAGCGGCAAGCCCGAACAAATGGAAAGGGTGACTGCCGACGGCACGGTTCTGGACGTCCGGTCAATGCCTCTGCCGAATGGCGGGATCGTGTTCAGTCTGATGGACATCTCGGAACGCAAACAGCGTGAACTGATCATTCGCCAGGCGGAAGCGGTCCAGCGCACGACCCTCGATGCTGTGAGCGAGGGCATTTTATTGCTGTCGCATGACGGGACCATCGAAACAGCCAACCCGATGGCGGAAAAGCTGCTGGGATACGAAGGCAGACGCCTTGTTGGCCTCCAGATCGGCGACCTCGATCACGCGCTTAAATGCACCGAGCTTGGCGCGTTCAGCGATGATGACCCGCTCGCGCTTGCCATCCAGGATCCCGATGCCGTCACAGACCTCGTCGCGAGCCTGAAGACGTCGTCGTCGGGCCGCGCGACATGGCTTCGCGTGAATGCCAGACCGATCGACAGCCAGGGTGAGCACGGCCTTGACGGTATCGTCGTATCGCTTGCCGACATCACCGAAACCAAGGAACAGGCCGACACATTGCAGGCCATATTCGATAATTTTCCAGGCGGTTTCGCGCATTACGACGAACACTTCCAGCTCGGCTCGGCGAATACCGAATTTGCCAGGCTGCTCGGCTATCCGCAGGATTTTGTCGACCAGAAACTGCACCTCCTCGATTACCTGAAGCACAATGCGGAACGCGGTGATTACGGCGAAGGTGACCCGGAGCAACTCGCACTGGATATCTTCCAGTCCTATGATCGCAACAAACCGCACAGCTACGTTCGCGGCGCGGCCGACGGGACATTTCTGGAGATCCGGGGAACACCGCTTCCTTCGGGCGGGTTTATCTACAACTTCTTCGACGTCACGGACCGGAAGAAGCTGGAAGAGCAGCTGGCCGAAAACGAACGCGGCGCGCGCCTGCGGTCGCAGGAACTTGAAGCGATCCTTGCCAACATGCGCCAGGGCGTGAGCGTCTTTGACGCGAACGGGCGTCTTCGGCTCTGGAACAAGCAATATGTCGAAATCTTCGGCAAACCGGAGGGTGACGTGCGCGAAGGCGTGACCCTCGTGGAACTGATCGAAGCGGAAAAGATCCGGGGAGAGTTCGACGGAGACGTGCTCGAACATGTCAGAGACCTGCTGATCCGCCTTTCCTCCGGCGAAGTCGTGCGGTCCAAGTTCAAGCATCCGAGCGGCAAGTTCATCAGCGCGGTTCATGCACCGCTGCCCGACGGCGGCTGGATCGGGACGCATGAGGATGTCACCATAAGCGAACTTGCCGTCCAGAAGATCGAGTATGCCGCGCACCACGATACACTGACCGGACTGGCCAACAGGACGCTGTTCAACGCAACACTGGACGAGACCCTGAGGTCGCTGGACGACGACACGCAGAGCATCCTCATGCTTCTCGACCTCGACAAGTTCAAACCGGTCAACGACACCTATGGTCACGACGCAGGCGACGCGCTCCTGAAGCAGGTCGGGGAAAGGCTGAAATCCTGTGTCCGGTCAACCGATCTCGTTGCCCGGCTCGGCGGCGACGAATTCGGCATCATTCTCAACCGCTCGGACCGGAAAGTCGCGGAAATCATCGCGAGCCGCATCGTGCACAAGCTTCAGGTGCCGTTCAACATCAACGATCTCTCGATCCGGATCGGGGTCAGCGTCGGGCTGTCGCCGGTCTATGCCGGCTGCGACGATGTCAGCACGATCATCAAGAATGCGGATATCGCGCTGTATGACGTGAAAAACAGCGGCAGAAACGCCTTCAAGTTCATGGAACCGGGTCCGGAGGCAGGTCTCGCGGCCGGCTGATCCACACCGCTGCCACGCGGTTCACCTTCCATCAAAGAGGCAGTCTTTTTGCGGATCCGGAAATAGGCCTGCCGTCCCCGGATCCGTCGTGGTAAGTCAGATCGACCCTATGCCGCTTTTACCGTTGCGAGAAACTTCTCGATGACGATATGCATCTCTTCGGATTGCTTCGACAACGTTTCCGCCGCTGCCACCACCGTCCCGGCGGCCCTGTCCGTCTCGGCAGCCGCCTCGGAAACCTGGACGATGCTCTGGCTGACTTCGGCCGTGCCCTGGGAGGCCTGATCAACGCTTTGGGAAATCTCCGCCGTTGCGTCGGTCTGCTGTTCGACGGCCGTCGCGATTGAATTTGCGACCGTGTTTATCTCCTGGATCGTCGTGGAAATGTTCTGAATGCCATCCACGGCTTCCCGGGTTTCCGACTGGATTGCGGAAATCTTGGAAGAAATCTCCTCCGTTGCCTTGCCGGTCTGGCTCGCCAGTTCCTTGACTTCGGCCGCCACCACGGCAAATCCCTTGCCGGCTTCACCGGCGCGGGCTGCTTCGATGGTGGCGTTGAGTGCGAGGAGATTGGTCTGTTCCGCAATGGTTGAGATCAGCGAAATCACCTCGCCGATATCTTCGGCGACAGTGGCCAGGCCGGCGATCTGCCGGTTGGTGCGTTCGGCGTCGTCAGTGGCCTTTTGCGCGATATCGGCGGAGTGTCCGACCTGACTGGTGACACCGTTGAGCGAGACCGACAATTCCTCGGCGGCTGCGGCGACTGTCTGCACGTTGGTGGTCGCTTCCTCCGCCGCGCTGGCAACCATGGTTGCCTGGCCATTGGTTCCGCGGGCCGTTTCCGTCATCGCGGAGGCCGTCTCCTGAAGGTTTCCAGTGGCAGCGGTGATGGTGTCCAGCATCTGCTTGGCCGATTGCTCGAACTCGACAACTGCTTCGGAAACCCTGGAATTGCGCGCCTCGCGCTGCGCCATCTCCTGCTGTTGTTCTTCTTCGAGCCGCAGGCGCTCGACCACGCCGTCGCGGAAGCCTGCAATGGACTTGGCGACGACCCCGATCTCGTCCCTGCGCTGCGCTTCGGCAAACGCCACCTCGGTGTTGCCCGACGCAAGCTGCTGCGCATCCTCGACAAGCATGCTCAGCGGTCTTGTGATTGCCCGCGCGATGACGAATGCAAGACCGATCGCAAGGAGAAACGTAATCGCGCAGGCGATACCGATCTGCCACATGGCACCGCTCAGGTAGGACTGCGTTTCGGTGGCGATGAGCTCGGCGTCCACGCCTGCACTTTCCTTCATGAGCGTGGCCTGCCGGCTGATCTCCGCGCCCTTTGCAAGGAGCGTGTCATCCCGGATCGCATTGCGTTCCCAGATGACGTCCCGGACACGGCGCGCCGCTTCGAGATAGTCACCGATCATAGGCTCGATCTCGGCCAGTATTTCCCTGCGCCTCGGGTTCTCGACGCTTTCGTCGAGCGCTTTGAACCGATCGGCAAAATCCGCGAAACTCTGCTCCAGCCTGTCGAAATCCACCGCTTCGTTCGAGGCCAGGAATTTCATCATGTAAAGCCGGCCAAGGAGAAGGTTCTCCTGTGCCTGCGCGGCAAAGTTCGCGGTGACCGGATCATTGTCTTCGGTAGCGGTGCGATTGATTTCCGTGATCAGCTTGCGCACTTCCGGTCCGATCACATCGAGCTTTTCCTTTACAAGCTTGTCGCGCTCATCATAAAGGGTCGACACTGCGGCCAACGCGGTTTCAAAGGATCCGATTTCGGCGATGATGATGTCCCGGTTGAGGACACGCTCGGGTTTGGCGATTTCCTGTTTGGCGATCTCGCCACCGGCCTTGACCTGATTGATGAAGTCCTGCGCTTCGGCCCTATCCTCCGGTGAACGCGAGGCGATGTAACGCAGCGTGGCGCGCACCGCCTTTGCCATGTCCGCGTTCAGTTCGGACGCCAGCAGCGCGTCCTCGCTCATGTCCGCGAGATCCGCGACCGCGCGGGAAGACGCATTGAACTGATACAGGGAAAAAGTTCCGAAAAAAGCCAGGAAACAGGCGACGACGCCGAACCCCAGCAGCACTCTCATCTTCACGCTCATGAACCGCTCCAGCCAAATACCGTAGCGGAATTCTGATTTTTCTAGATTAATCTCAGGTAAAAATTTGCTTTTGGAAAAAGTATTTTTCTTTTTCTGCAAAAACTATTTAGTTATTTTTGACACATCTTGCAATTCTAAAAATACATTGACTGCAAGAAACACTTTATTGTTGAATATTATTTATCCAATACTTCAAAATTCAGAAAACACTATTCTACGTTCGAGAGCCATAATCAGATCACAAAAAAACGGCTCGCAAGGAGCCGTTTCCATTTCCACCAAGCCGGTTGTCAGGGATCAGACCTGCTTCAGCGCTTCCGCGACATCTTTCAGCCGGCGCAGCGTGCGGTCGGCTTTCTGCTGGGTCGAGTCGTCCTTTGCATCTGCAACATCTTCCTCGGCGTTCTTGATGGCCTGGTCGAGCTGCTCCCGGCTGATTTCAGCAACCGGAACGGCCTGCTCGGCCAGCACGGTCAATCCAGAGGCGGACACGTCAGCGAAACCGCCGCGCACGAAGTACTCATCCCAGGAATCGCCATCGCCGCGAACCTTCAGGATGCCGGGCGCAATGCTGGACATGAAGGGGCTGTGGTCCTTCAGAACACCGAATTCGCCTTCGGCACCGGGAACAACGACTTCCGCGACCTGTTCGGACAGGAGCTGGCGTTCCGGCGAGACCAACTCAAACTGGAAAAGTTCAGCCATGTGGCGTCTTCCTTGTCAGTCTTCTTCTCAGATGGCGGAGCCATCATGCTTGAACAAAACCGGACGCCCTGACGGGCGCCCGGGTCACTCTTGAACTCAGGCTGCTTCCGCTGCCAGTTTCTGTGCCTTCTCGACCGCTTCCTCGATGGAACCAACCATGTAGAAGGCAGCTTCCGGCAGGTGGTCGTATTCGCCGTCGACCAGGCCCTTGAAGCCCTTGATCGTGTCTTCAAGCGCAACCAGCTTGCCCGGAGAACCGGTGAAGACCTCGGCCACGAAGAACGGCTGAGACAGGAAGCGCTCGATCTTGCGGGCGCGGGCCACGGTCAGCTTGTCTTCTTCAGAAAGCTCGTCCATGCCGAGGATGGCGATGATGTCCTGCAGAGCCTTGTAGCGCTGCAGCGTACCCTGAACGGCACGCGCCGTGTTGTAGTGCTCTTCACCGATGATGCGGGCATCCAGCATACGGGACGTGGAGTCCAGCGGATCCACAGCCGGGTAGATGCCTTTTTCCGCGATCGCGCGGTTCAGAACGGTGGTCGCGTCCAGGTGGGCGAATGTCGATGCCGGCGCCGGGTCGGTCAAGTCATCGGCAGGAACGTAAACGGCCTGAACGGACGTGATCGAGCCCTTGTTGGTCGTCGTGATGCGTTCCTGCATCGAGCCCATGTCGGTCGCAAGCGTCGGCTGATATCCCACAGCAGACGGGATACGGCCGAGAAGCGCGGACACTTCGGAACCGGCCTGGGTGAAGCGGAAGATGTTGTCAACGAAGAACAGCACGTCCTGGCCTGCGTCGCGGAAATGCTCGGCGACCGTCAGACCGGTCAGAGCAACACGTGCACGCGCTCCGGGAGGCTCGTTCATCTGACCGTAAACGAGAGCCGCCTTGGAGCCTTCTCCGCCGCCTTCCTTGTTCACGCCCGATTCGATCATTTCCCAGTAAAGGTCGTTGCCTTCACGGGTACGCTCGCCAACACCGGCGAACACGGAGTAACCGCCGTGCGCCTTCGCGACGTTGTTGATCAGTTCCATGATGAGAACGGTCTTGCCAACGCCCGCGCCGCCGAACAGGCCGATCTTACCGCCCTTTGCGTATGGTGCGAGAAGGTCCACGACCTTGATGCCGGTGACCAGGATTTCCGCTTCCGTAGACTGTTCGATGAACGTCGGAGCTTCCTGGTGGATACCGCGCTTGTCGGTGTGCGGAATGTCGCCGGCTTCATCAACCGGCTCGCCGATCACGTTCATGATGCGGCCCAGAGTGCCGTCGCCGACCGGCACCGCAATCGGTGCACCGGTGTCGACCACTTCCTGCCCGCGCACAAGACCCTCGGTGGAGTCCATCGCGATGGTGCGAACCGTGTTCTCGCCGAGGTGCTGCGCAACCTCAAGAACCAGTCGCACACCCTGGTTGTCAGCTTCCAGAGCGTTCAGGATCAACGGCAGGTGGTCATCGAACTTGACGTCGACAACGGCGCCGATGACCTGGGTGATCCGTCCGACCTGTTTGTCAGCCATATCCCTAATCCTCGTCTCGATCCCGTTTGATCGACCTGCTTCCCGTGTCTTTCACATCGCGCGGAAGAGTCGATCGACAATGTTAGTAGTCCGGCACTGTGCGCCCGGGGGCGCACAATGCTCTAGAGCGCCTCGGCGCCCGAGATAATTTCAATCAGTTCCGTCGTGATCTGAGCCTGACGCTGACGGTTGTAGTTGATCGTCAATTTGTCGATCATCTCGCCGGCGTTCCGGGTCGCGTTGTCCATTGCGGACATGCGCGCGCCCTGCTCGGATGCAGCATTTTCGAGCAGCGCCCGGAAAATCTGTACGGAAATGTTGCGCGGCAGAAGATCTTCAAGGATCTCCGTCTCATCCGGCTCGTATTCGTAGACCGGGTGGGCTCCGTCGCTGCTGCCATCCCCCTTGGCCTCGAAACTGGCCGGGATGAGCTGCTGAGCGGTGGGCTCCTGAGCGATCACCGATACGAATGTCGAATAGAACAGCGTGCACACGTCGAATTCGCCGTCGGCGAACATGCCCAGTACCTTTTTGCCGATCTCGTCGGCATTGGCATAGCCAACATTCTTGACGCTGCGCAGATCGACAGTCTCGATCACGTGCTGGCCGAGCTCGCGCTTGAGCGCATCGAAGCCCTTCTTGCCGACGCAGATGATCTTGACGGTCTTGCCGTCGGCGATCAGGCTGCGCGCCTTTTCACGGGCCAGCTTGGCAATGTTGGTGTTGAAGCCGCCGCAAAGCCCGCGTTCGGCCGTCGCCACGAGCAGGAGATGCACCTGATCGTTGCCCGTGCCGGACATCAGCTTCGGAGCGTCGTCGCGACCCTCGAATGCTTCTGCGAGGTTGGCCAGCACCGCGCCCATGCGCTCCGCATAGGGGCGCGCGGCCTCCGCAGCTTCCTGTGCACGACGCAGTTTCGCCGCGGCCACCATCTGCATGGCCTTGGTGATTTTCTGCGTCGCCTTAACGGAAGCGATGCGGTTTCGTAAGTCCTTCAGGCTCGGCATGGCCGCCCCTGCTCCTTATCCCGGCGTGTCGTCTTAAGCGAAGTTCTTGGCGAACGCGTCGATGGCAGCTTTCAGCTTGCCGGTCAGCTCGTCGTCAAGGGCCTTCTTTTCCCAGATGGCATCCAGAAGATCCGCATGCTCACCACGGAGGAACAGCAGCAGGCCTTCTTCGAAGTCCTTCACCCGGTCGACACCGAAGCCGTCCAGATAACCGTTCACGCCGGCATAGATGACCGCGACCTGCTCCTGCGTTTTCAGCGGAGAGAACTGCGGCTGCTTCAGGAGTTCGGTCAGACGCGCACCACGGTTCAGCAGGCGCTGGGTCGTGGCATCGAGGTCGGAACCGAACTGCGCAAAGGCAGCCATTTCGCGGTACTGCGCAAGTTCACCCTTAATCGGGCCGGCAACCTGCTTCATGGCCTTGATCTGAGCGGAAGAGCCCACGCGGGACACCGACAGACCGACGTTCACCGCCGGACGGATACCCTGGTAGAAGAGATCCGTTTCAAGGAAGATCTGACCGTCGGTGATCGAGATCACGTTGGTCGGAATAAACGCGGACACGTCGTTGCCCTGGGTTTCAATGACCGGCAATGCGGTCAGAGACCCGCTGCCGTGCTCTTCGTTGAGCTTAGCAGCGCGCTCCAGCAAACGGGAGTGCAGGTAGAAAACGTCACCCGGGAACGCTTCACGTCCCGGCGGGCGGCGCAGAAGCAACGACATCTGACGATAGGCCACGGCCTGCTTGGTGAGATCGTCGTAGCCGATCACGGCGTGCATGGAGTTGTCGCGGAAATACTCGCCCATCGCGCAGCCGGCAAACGGTGCCAGGAACTGCAGCGGAGCCGCGTCGGACGCGGTCGCGGCGATGACGATGGAGTATTCCAGAGCGCCGTTGTCTTCCAGGACCTTGACGAACTGGGCAACGGTGGAGCGCTTCTGACCGACGGCGACGTAGATGCAGTACAGCTTGGCATCTTCGTCATCGCCTGAATGCAGAGGCTTCTGGTTCAGGAACGTGTCGAGAATGATGGCGGTTTTGCCGGTCTGGCGGTCGCCGATCACAAGCTCACGCTGGCCACGTCCGACCGGGATCAGCGCATCGATTGCCTTGAGGCCGGTAGACATCGGCTCGTGCACGGACTTGCGCGGCAGGATGCCGGGTGCCTTGACGTCCACGCGGCGTTTTTCGGTCGCATCGATCGGACCCTTGCCGTCGATCGGATTGCCGAGCGGATCGACAACACGTCCGAGCAGGCCCTTGCCAACCGGGACTTCCACGATGGCACCGGTCCGCTTGACCGTGTCGCCTTCCTTGATGTCACGGTCGGAACCGAACAGAACGACACCGACATTGTCTGATTCCAGGTTCAGGGCCATGCCCTTGATGCCACCGGGAAACTCGACCATTTCACCGGCCTGAACCTTGTCCAGACCATAAACACGGGCGATACCGTCACCGACGGAGAGTACCTGACCAACTTCAGAAACTTCGGCTTCCTGGCCAAAGCTCTTGATCTGGTCCTTGAGGATTGCGGAAATTTCCGCGGCCCGAATATCCATCAGCCGACCTCTTTCATCGCGAACTTGAGTGAATTGAGCTTGGTACGCAGGGATGTGTCGATCATGCGGGATCCGACCTTGACCACGAGGCCACCGATCAGAGCAGGATCAACCTTCGCTGCGAGATTTACGGTTTTGCCCGTGGAAGCCGACAGGGCTTCTTTCAGGGCGGCGACATGTTCGTCGGACAGAGCTGCTGCAGATGTGACTTCAGCAGTCTCTTCGCCGCGCATGTCTGCAAGCAGGGCGCGGAACGACTTGATCATGTCGGGAAGAACGAAGAGGCGCCTGTTGCGGGCCGCCAGCTTCACGAAATTTGCGGCAAGGCCGGAGATGCCCGCCTTGTCGAGAAGTGCCGTGAGCGCCGCAAGCTGCTCTTCAGCACTGAATGCCGGGCTCTTCACGAGACGGTCGAGATCTTCGCTTTCGGCAAGCATGCCTTCGAAAGCAGTCAGATCCCGTTCCACGTCAGCCGTAACGCCGTCACCCTCCGCGAGGTCGAGAAGGGCGGACGCATAACGCTGTGCCACGCCGGATACGAGAGATACGTTGTCAGTCACCAGGTCCGTGCTCTCTGACGTTTTTCAAGCCCGCCAAGCGGCTAGCGCTCACAAGGCATTGAAAATAATGAAAGATTTCGAGGTCAGAAGGTGTGACGGTTAAACCGTTCCCCCAAAGCCGCGCCTCAATTAGCACAGGGTTTGTCAGTGTGCAACTTCGCCAAAAGACTGTTTTTACCGAATCTTCGGTGTTTTTTACTGCAGGGCGGAAAAAAGTCGTTCGAACCGGGACCGGAGGACGTCGCACTTTGGTTGAATCCGGCCCAAATCCATAAGGTGTAACGGGACGGAGTTCCCGCCGCTCCGCCCCGCGACAAAGCCCGGGCTTGACTGCTTCAAGACCTTTTATTCAAAGAAAGTGCTGCGGATCGATATCCACCTGGACACGCAGGCCCCGGGTCGGCTTCGGCCCCGCTGCGAGCCAGCGGCGCAGATAGGACTGAAGATCGAACTGGCGTGGCGCCATGGTCAGCAGGCGGTAGCGGTGGCGGCCCCGCACCATGGCGAGCGCGGCTTCCGCCGGCCCAAGCAGTCCGACCGCCTCGTCCGGCGGCGCGGCGCGCGCAAGCGCACGGGCATAGCCTTCCGCAAACGCCTTGTCCGGACCCGAGATGACAAGCGCCGCCAGACGGCCGAAAGGCGGCAGACCGGACACCCGCCGCGATTCGATTTCCGCTTCGTAGAAGGCGGCCTTTTCGCCGCCATAGAGCGCCTTGATGACGGGATGCTCCGCATTATAGGTCTGCAGAAGTCCGACACCGCCGCCGGTCATGCGGCCCGCCCGGCCGGTGACCTGTGCCAGCAACTGAAAGGTCTTTTCAGCTGCGCGCGGATCTCCGTGGGCCAGGCCCAGATCGGCGTCGATGACCCCGACCAGTTTCATCTTGGGGAAGTTGTGACCCTTGGCGACTAGCTGGGTACCGATGACGATGTCGGCCTCCCCTTCCTCCACAAGCTTCATTTCCCGCTTCAGCCGTTCCGGTCCGCCGGCAAGATCCGACGACAGAACCAGCGTGCGCGCCTGGGGAAACAGGTCCGACACCTCCTCGGCGATCCGCTCGACCCCCGGGCCGCAGGCGACAAGACTGTCCGTCTGGCCACAGGAGGGACAGCTCTGCGGCACCGGCTCGGTATGACCGCAATGATGGCAAACGAGCTTCTTCTGAAACCGGTGCTCGACCAGCCAGGCGCTGCAATGGGCGCATTGAAAGCGATGGCCGCAGGTGCGGCATAACGTCAGGGGGGCATATCCGCGCCTGTTGAGAAAGAGCAGCGACTGGTCGCCGGCGGCAAAGGTGTCCTTGATCGCATGCACCAGTTGCGGGGCGAGCCACCTGCCGCGTTCTGGACCGTCGAGCCGCATGTCGATGGCTTTCAGGTCCGGCAGTGCCGCACCGGACGCCCGTTCGGGAAGTTCATAAAGCGTATAGCGGCCCGTTTCGGCGTTCACCCGGCTTTCGACCGACGGCGTTGCGGAAGCAAGTACAACCGGAAAGCCGGATATGTGACCGCGCACGACAGCCATGTCCCTTGCGCTGTAAGGCACCCGGTCATCCTGCTTGAAGGCGGCATCGTGCTCCTCGTCCACGATGATCAGGCCCAGTTCGCGAAAGGGAAGAAACAGGGACGAGCGCGCGCCGATCACCACGCGGATGTCACCGGACGCGACACCGCGCCAGACGCGGGCGCGATTCTTCGGCGTGATCTCCGAGTGCCATTCGGCGGGATAAACACCGAAGCGCTGTTCGAACCGGCGCAGGAACTGTTCCGTCAAGGCGATCTCCGGCAACAGAACCAGCGCCTGGCGGTCGCGGCGGATCGCTTCCGCGATTGCCTCGAAATAGACCTCTGTCTTGCCGGAGCCGGTCACCCCGTCGATCAGCGACACGCCTGCGCCCTTGTCGAAGCTTGCAATCAGGCCATCGGCTGCGGACGCCTGCGCCTTTGTCAGCTCCTTCTGCGCAAAATCCAGCTGCGGCCTCGGCGGTGGCGGAGCGGCCGGCATGGAAACGACTTCGAGCACGCTCTGCTGGATCAGGCCGTCAATCACCGAGGGCGAGACGCCGGCGGCATGGGCCAGACCGCTCTTGGTCCAGGCAAAGCCGTCTTCCATCGTGCCCAGCACCCGGCGGCGCGCAGCCGTCTGCCGGTCGGGTTCAGCGCCTTCGATCCGGCGGACGCCGGGGACCGGCGCTTCCGGCTCCAGCGCCTCCTCGGAGCGCAGCACCATGCGCAGCACCATGCCGGGCGCCCCGAGTGTCCAGTTCGCCACCCAATCGACAAAGCGGCGCAGATCCTCGTCGAGCGGCGGCGTGGTGTCGTAAACGCGGGTGATGCTTTTCAGTTTTTTCGGATTGATCGCGGCGTCAGGCTCGCCATCCCAGACAGCACCGATGACTTCGCGGGGGCCGAGCGGCACCTTGACGATCGTTCCCGGAACGACGGTTTTTCCGGGCGGCACCTTATAGGTATAGGCCACCGGAACCGCGACCGGCACAAGGACGCTGGCAATCGTCTCCTCAAAGTCTGGATCGTCAAACAGCACGAGAATTCAGGTCCGCAGCTTGTCGGGTCGGGCGGGCACCTGGAGGTGCGCCGCCATGAGTGGGCCGTCGCAAACGTTTGCGCCAGAACGGAGCGGGATCAAGCGCTGTCTTTTTTGAGGTACGTACCACAAAAATTTCTTCCACCGGAGAATCAGGGGTTCTTCTTGTCATCATCCTAGGGTAAAGAGAGCGCGACCGATTACGCAAATCGCCCAGCGTCACCCACAGGCGCGCCAGTCCGGCGACCGCACCAGCGCTTCACAGGGAGCTACCAGACATGAAATTTTTCGTCGACACGGCCGATACCGCCGTCATCAAGGAACTGGAATCCACCGGCCTTCTCGACGGCGTGACGACCAATCCTTCGCTTATTGCCAAGTCGGGCCGCGATTTCAAGGAAGTGATTGCGGAGATCTGCGGCATCACCGGGGGCGACGTTTCCGCTGAAGTCGCCGCGACCGAATTCGACCAGATGATCAAGGAAGCGCACGTGCTGCGCGCGATTGCCGACAATGTCGTGATCAAGCTGCCGCTGACCTTCGACGGGCTGAAGGCCTGCAAGCAGCTGACCGAAGAAGGCACCAAGACCAACGTCACGCTGTGCTTTTCCGCGAACCAGGCGCTGCTCGCCGCCAAGGCCGGCGCGACCTACATCTCCCCGTTCATCGGCCGGCTGGACGACATGAATATCGACGGTCTGGAACTGATCCGCGAAATCCGCGTGATCTACGACAATTACGGCTTCGACACCGAAATCCTGGCCGCTTCCATCCGCACGCCCAACCACGTCAAGGAATGCGCGATCATCGGCGCGGATGTCGCGACCGTTCCGCCCGCAACGCTGCAGAGCCTCGTCAAGCACCCGCTGACGGACAAGGGCCTCGACGCGTTCCTCGCCGACTGGGCCAAGACGGGCCAGAGCATTCTCTGACGCCAGATCGAAACGAACCTTCGCAAGCGGCCCGGTTTTCCGGGCCGTTTTGCTTGGCGCGGCATGTGCGAAGCTTGATCGTACACTCCACCGCACATACGCTTCCTTCGGTTTCGCTCGGACTTACTGGTGAAAAGGAAGGCGCGGATGGCGGATGACGACAAGGGCAAGGCCCTTCTGGAAAACGCGTACAAACTGTCCACCCCGGAAGACAACAAGGCCTATTACGCGGAATTCGCGGACACCTATGACGGTGATTTCGCCGACGCGCTCGGCTTTGTCTATCCGCAGGCAATCGCCCGGATCTATGCGGAAAAGGCCGGACCGGACGATGTCCCCGTCGCGGATATCGGTTGCGGCACCGGTCTGGTTGCCGAGGCGCTCGGCCTGCCGGTGGTCCAGGTCGACGGGATGGACATTTCCGCAGAGATGCTGGAACGCGCAACGGCGAAAGCGCTCTACGGGCGCACCTTCGAGATCGACCTGACCGGTGATCTCACGGCGATCAGCAACGGTTACGGTGCCGTTCTGTCGTCGGGCGCGTTCACACATGGACATCTCGGCCCGGACGTCCTGATCAGCCTGCTTTCGATTGCCCGCAGCGGCGCGCTGTTCGTCATCGGCGTCAACCGGGCGCATTTCGGCGATCACGGTTTCGACGCGGCGCTC